>JAFRSU010000013.1 GCA_017427415.1 Lachnospiraceae bacterium
TAAAGGAAATGTAATGGTCAAGAGCAAGAGGGCATATAAATTGTCATACGGTTTAGATACTACGTCTTCCGGATCAGGTTCAAGCGGTTCCGGCAGTGGCAGTGGAATCGGCAGTAATATGACCTTTGAGCCGATTGATCAAAATGATAGAGATATACACCCTATTTCTCCCGAAGTTGATGATGGATTAATTATACAATTTCAAAAAAATGGATCAGGTCATGCAGATTTGATAGTTTATAATAACTCTGATAAAACTGTAGATAATTGGAAGTTTTTTTTCATATCACAAGAAAATATTTTAGTTAATGATGCATCCTATCTTACAGATATCGGAAATGGTATATATGCTGTTCAAAACTTAAATTGGAATGGTAATATACAGCCACATCAGAGCAGAATTATTGGGTTCCATAATGATTTTAAATTTATACCACGTGCTATAGTTGTTGAAGAAATAATGCAGCCGCTTCCCTCATCAGACTTTGAATGGAAAATTGAAAGTATATACAATACTCCTAACTTAATTATAACAAATAAAAGTGGAAAAACTATAAAATCATGGAATTTTGAATTTGACTGCGATAAAGATATATATAGTATTGGTAAGGTGGTTTCAGATTTTAAAAAAGGAAATGGACATTTTGTTTTGGTTCCGACCGATAATGAAGGTGCAAAAGAAATTAAAAATGGTGATTCTGTAATATTGCCATTAAATGTTGAATCCGGATTTACTACTATTGAAAATGTTGTATTTAAAACATTTAGTTTAACAGCATTAGAAGATTTAAATCAAACTGTTGTTAATATTGTGAAATATAAATGGAACCGTATAGGTGAAGATATTATTAATCCGGGAGGTGGTAATTGATGAAAATGGATAACAAAGGTTCAACCTTAGTAGAGATTACTGCCGGATTTTTGATGCTGGTCATTATAATGGCTTCGTTCATCAAGATAATCAACTTGTCATCAGAGATGACTGAAAAAGCAATTGATTTAAAGAATGATAATCTTGAGTTCGATAAAAGATATTATGCCGGTCAGAATTACAATGTAGACGGAGGCACTGCTTTCAGATCGGGCGATGATGAAGTGATCACTATAAGTGATGGCATTAAGCTCACTGAATGGCATAAGCAGGCTGGTAGTGATTATTATGAAGAATGGCATGTAGGCAATAGTAAAAAAATGGAGTTGTTCCCTACTACAGGGATAACAATTGCATTAAATAATATCAAACTATATCACATTGAAAACGTACGAGATAAAAAAGCAGCAAAAGGTAATATATACAGGTATAAGTATTCAGTAACAACACCTTAAGAGGAAGGAGATGAGACAGACATGAAAAACCTGAAATTGGATAATAATGGTTTTACTCTTATAGAGACGACTGTCTGTTTCATTCTTTTGGGCATATTATTGGTTGCTGCGGCACAGGTGATAGCTTCCAGCAGTGAGGTGTATTATTACTCAAAGTCATTAGGATACGGGGTACAGGCTGCACAGGCAGTGGCTACCGAGATCAGAGGAGAGCTTGAGGATGCTGTGGTACAAAAACTTAATACTACTGCAGATTCATCCATCCCGTCTGACGCAAATGGCAGATGTGTATATATCAGTCCGGATAAAAAAACGATATGTTTTATCAGCAGTGATGGCAAGCAGGTGTGTTATACGCTAAAGCCTGACGACTTAACGGGTAACTCCGGATATGTGCTTACAAGAAGTGCAGTAAAGATATATGACGATTATTTTGAACTTAAAACCGGCAGTCCTGAACCTAAAGATACAAAAATATTCAGTCCGCAATATGTAGGATTGAACTATAAAGTAAAAGATATAATCTTCACAGTATTTGATAAAAATTCCAATATGCCTGCAAATCCGGCTACTCAATTTCAAGGTGCCGGTGATTATCCTGTTATAATCATGCAGCTGACCGTTTCACACCCACAGTACGGCGATTATAATTGTACAGAATATATTCCTTTATATAATTATTACGGCAGTGCCGCATCTCTGGTTTATTAATGTATTAAAAAAATAGAAGTAAGGAGGGCCTTATGATCAGCGAACAGGCAGCTCATAATCTTGAGCAGGACAAAAGACGTGCTATCATCAGAAATGTAATCATTATAACCGTTGCAATCATAGGGTTACTTATATTGGCATATCTGGCGTTCAGATCCTTTAAAATGTATTCTGAAGCAAGGATTGCATTAAGAGAAGCAAAGAACATCAAGATGACCTTAGAAGTGGCAAATCTTGAATATTACAGCGTGGGTGCTTCCGTATTTGATGAGACTTCTGAAGGAAATATCAGAAAAGGCGCACGTGATTATGTAGACAGAGTACAAAACAATCCTGAGGGACTGTACAGGCTTACAGGATATGACAGTGAGCTGAGAAAGATTACAGGATTTGAATTTGAGAATGAAAAATACATTGTCAGATACAGTCATACTTCTGACGGTGATAAATGGCAGATATTCCAGATAAAAGAACTACTTGACTATTAATTATATGCAAGAATCAAGAGTAATATCGGGGTGAAAAATGACTACATATAAGTATACAGCCAGAAATGTTATAGGAAAAAAAGTATCCGGTAAGATGCAGGCTAATGATGAGATAGACCTTCAGGCAAGGCTTAAAAATGACAACCTGTATCTTGAGACCGTAAGTGAAGTGACCAAGCGTGCCAGCCAGAAGAGAATACGAGCAGACAGAATATCCGATTTTGCCAGGAGTATCGGTCAGCTTGTAGGAGCAGGTGTATCGCTTGTCAGAGCTTTACGTATCATCTGTGATGATGAGACATTAAGACAAAAGGAAAGAACGCTTTACGCAGATGTATTAAAGCAGGTACGTACCGGTGTCAGTCTTTCCGAAGCCATGGCAATGGAGGGTTCGGCGTTTCCTCCCATGATGATAAACATGTTCCGAAGCGCTGAAGCTTCAGGTACTCTGGAAGCCACAGCAAAACAGATGGCTGAGTATTACAGCAAAGAATACAAATTAAATAAAAAGATCAAGAGTTCAATGACATATCCCAAAATACTCGGTGTATTGATGGTAATAGTACTTATCATCATAATGGGCTATGTTATCCCGCAGTTTGAAGATCTGTTCGCACAGATGGAGTCACTGCCGGCCACCACGGAAATATTGCTTGGCATAAGTGATTTTGTGGCTGATAAATGGTATCTGTTGATATTATTCGGCGTTATCGCTTTTATAGTTTTCAAATTGCTGTTCTCGATTCCGGCGGTACATCATTTGAAAGATAAGATAAAGCTGAAACTCCCTAAGATCGGTAAACTGATGCGAATAATATATACCGCCAGATTTGCAAGAACTCTTGCCAGCTTATACAATGCCGGACTTCCTATCATTCAGTGTCTGACAATAGCAAGAGATACGATTGATAACAGGTATATAGAGGCGCAATTTGAATCCGTAATAAAGGATGTACAGGCAGGACAGAACTTAAGTGAGGCTCTGGCTAAGGTAGACGGATTTACTAAGAAACTTGTTTCATCGGTAGTAGTAGGTGAAGAGACAGGTACATTGGACGAAATGCTTAATTCGGCTGCAGATCAGCTTGAATATGATTCTGAGATGGCTATACAGGGATTGGTTTCCATGCTGGAACCTGCAATCATTGTAGTATTGGCTGTCCTGGTCGGATTTATTATCATTTCCATCATACAGCCTATCTACGGTTCATATGATGCTATAGCAAATGCTACTAAATAAGTAAATAATTTCATGGAGGACATCTATGAGTACAGTTATATATCTGTCAAATCAACAGATCCATATAGTGGAAGGGAAGAGAGGAAAATCTGCTACTGTTAACAGATTCCTTTCATATCCCGCACCTCAGGGTACTATCATCAACGGTATCATCATGGATACAGAGGCTTTCGGGACATTCCTAAAAGAAATATGGACCGAAAACAAGCTCCCTGTCAAAGATGTAAACCTAGTTGTCAACAGTACCAAGTTCGTAGGTCAGAATATGGAAATCCCGAAGATGCAGGATGAAAAGACCCTGGATCATATCAAGCACGGATTTTCAAATATAGACCGTTCGGAAGAAAAGGTATACGGCTTTATAAGACTTGAGAGCAGTCATAAGAAGATGCAGCGTCTGTATGCCGAGAGTGTTTCTCCTGATTTTATATCAGACTATATGAAATTTTTTGACGGCATCGGAATAAAACTGAAAGGCATTTATTCCGGTGAAGGCAGTATGATATCTTTGGTAAATGCCACTGCTGCCAAGAACTACGGTACTTTCATTTTAATGATAGCTGACAGCATGACGTTGACTACGGTTTTATATGTAAATAAAGTATTTACATATTATAACTCTGTCAGATGTTTCCATGAGCCGGGTACTGAGGACTACGCTCAGGATCTTACCAGATCCGCCAGCCAGATCAAACAGTTCATGCAGGCCAACCAGCTTGATTCTGAACTTGAAGCCATCCTGCTTGCAGGTGTGGAAGAACGAGATCTGACCTTCTATAAGACCATAATGTCCGAGTATGGTGTGCAGACCAAGATAGATATCTTTTCCGATACCAAAAACATAAAAGGTCATGACGGCATATATGCCCAGAAATATCTGTTCGCTACAAGCGGTTTGTTTAATACCGGTATAGGCGGCAATTATATTACCAGATATCAGAGTAAGAAAACGGAGAAGAAGGATGCTTCCAATGTTAAATACTTTGTTATCTTGGGTGTAACGCTTTTGTTAATGATCGTTATTTTCATATTTGCATTCCTGCATAAGAAGAACAAGCAGGATGAACTTGAACAACTTGAGGAGTACAATAACGATCCGGCTATACTGATGCAGGTGGAAGAGTTTGATAAGCTTACACTAAGGAACAGCTTTTTGGTAGGACAGTATCTTTCCATCGCAAGTATAAATGAAAACCTTGATACTTATCCCTGGGCTACCAGTAAGGTTCAAAAGCATATATTTAAACTTGCTGAAGGATATGCGACAGTAACGATTACAAGCTGTGATGCTAACAGCGGTACGACAAATATGTCGGTAATGGCTAAAAATCCTCAGATAATCAATGAGTTTATAACAATACTTATGAAACAGGATATCTTCCATGATGTAACATACAGCGGATATAATTATACCTCGGATGAAATGTATCAGGTAAATGTCAGCTGCACACTGGAAGAGGCTGTAGGAAGGAGCGGTGAAGAATAATGAAGGTTGAACTTACCCAAAGAGATAAAAAACTGCTTACATTCCTGGGCGTATTTGTTATAATAGTATGTATAGGATATTGGGGGATAATCCCTCAGTTAAAAGCGGCAAGCAGCTATAATGATGATATAGAAGAGCAGAATACTTTATCTGATTATTATCAACAGAAAATAGGACAGCTTCCTGTTGTAAAGAAAAATAATGATGATCTGGAAAATCTCATATCCGGATCAAAGGAAAACTATTATCCCGTAATGGACAGCGATGCGATAGATAACCTAATAACCAACAAGGTTATAGATGAATACAAATTAATGACATATGATCTTACGATCGGCGGTAGATCAGCTGCAAGCCTAGGACCTTACATTTATTCCAATAAAGCTCTTACAGGTCAGAGTGATGCTAAAAAAAGAGCCCTGGCTGCTGCAGCTCCTGTGGTAAGCGAGGACGGTATGCTTCTGTTTGGAGATGTAGTCGAAGCGGATACAGCTACTACGGGTATATATGTAGTACCGGTACAGATGAGACTGGGCGGTAATATGTATAATATCAAGCGTCTTCTTGATGACCTGGCTTATTCTGAAAAGAAATTAAGACTTGTAAGCTATGCGGTAACTACTGAAGAGACTACGATCCCTCATGAGGACGGGACAGAAGAAAAACTTACAACGGATATACTGGAACTGGCAGTAGAACTTTATATGTGTGCAGAATAAAAATACCTTAATGTAAAGCGAGGGAGAAAATGGAACCCAGAAAGTTTACCAATATCAGAATAGGTGATGTTCTTCAGGAATTAGGCTACGCTACTGATGATCAGATACAACAGGCGTTGGCTTATCAGAAGGCCAATAAGGGCGTACGTATGGGTGATGCTCTTATCAAGCTTGGTTTTATCACTGAGAAGCAGATGTTAAAAGCTTTGGCTGACCGTCTGAATTACAAGACCATCAACATATCCGATATCACCGTGGATGTAGCTGCAGTTGCCAGAGTACCTAAAGCCTTGGCTGAGCAGTACTGTATGATGGGTTATGCTGAGGATGATAATGTATATTATCTGCTCGTAAATGACCCGATGAACTTCTACGGTATAGAAGATATCAGACAGATAGTAGGTAAGGAACTTGATATAGCACTTACCGAAAAAAGTGCTCTGGAAAACTCGATCAACTACTATTATTCGGAAGTAACAGCAAAAGAGGCTGCTTCCCGTGCTGCTGATAACTCTACTTATCAGGAAGTAGTAGAGCTTGACCTTGATAACGCAGAAGATGATACACCTATCATCAATCTGTTCAACAACCTGATCATACATGCATATAACTCAAACGTATCCGATATACATGTGGAGCCATTTGAGCATGAGACACATGTACGTATGCGTCAGGACGGTGTTATCATGGAATTCATGACATTGCAGAAGAGCGTACATAATCCTCTGATAGCACGTATCAAGATATTGGCTGACCTGGATATAGCAGAACGCCGAATACCTCAGGACGGACACTTCCGTACCAATATCGAAGGAAAGAATCTGAATGTCCGTGTATCGGTACTTCCTACGGTATTCGGTGAGAAAGCGGTACTCCGACTTTTGGCAAGCTCGACCAATATAGATCACTCCGGTACCTTCGGTATGAATGAGTACAATTACGGACTGGTCAGCGAAATGCTCAGATCACCGAACGGTATCATATATGTTACGGGACCTACCGGATCAGGTAAGTCGACTACACTGTATATGATTCTGGCAGAGCTTTCTAAGAGAAGTGTTAATATCTCTACCATAGAGGACCCTGTAGAAAAGAACTTACCTAAGCTCAATCAGACTCAGGTAAATAATCAGGCCGGACTTACATTTGAGATAGGTCTTCGTGCTTTGCTGCGTCAGGACCCTGATATCATAATGGTCGGCGAAACCCGAGATAACGAGACTGCTTCGATATCAGTCAGAGCGGCTATAACAGGTCACCTGGTACTTTCTACACTCCATACCAATGATGCGGCTTCATCCGTACTTCGTCTGGTAGATATGGGAGTAGAGCCGTACATGATAGCTTCATCACTCGTAGGTGTCATAGCTCAGCGTCTGGTGCGTAAGGTATGTACATCCTGCGGCGAATGGGGTGAAATGACTGAGAACGAAGAACTGGTATGCGGTAAAAGATTACCTAAGGTAATGCATGCGAAAGGATGTACCCAGTGTAATAACACTGGATACCGCGGACGTATATCCATACATGAGATACTTCCTATAACTAAAGAAGTACGTACCATGGTTACTTCCGGTGCTACTACAGAGCAATTAAAAGACTATGCTTTAAAGGCTCTGGGCATGAAAACACTGAAGCAAAGTGCCTTAGAACTTGTAGAACAAGGTGTTACCACGGTGGATGAGCTTGCAAGAGTAAGTTATTACGAATAAAAAAGGCTCAAAAATTTATAAAAAGTTTATATTCGGCTGTTAACTTTTTGAAAATACGGCCGATATAATAAATGTAAGCAACAAAGAGTTGTTTAAATGCCAAGAAGCAGCGGGGAGCTGCAAAAACCCAAATTTAGGAGGACAGGTTTATGAAGAAAATGAAAAACGACAACAAAGGTTTCACACTGGTAGAACTTATCGTAGTTCTGGTTATCTTAGCTATCTTAGCAGCTATCCTTGTACCGGCATTGCTCGGATACATCGATGAAGCAAAGCAGAAGCAGATCGTACTTGAAGGCAAGAGCGTATACACAGCAGCTCAGGCAGTAGCTAGTGAGATGTATGCAAAAAATGAGCCTCAGACTAAAATAGCAGATTATGCTGATAGAATTGTTAAGATGGCTGATGTTAAGGCAGATGAAATTGACAAAATTATTGTAGGTTTTGCAGAAAAGTATCCTGAAAGTGCAGGTACCGATGGCAAAATTACTACTACTCATGGAATGTGGACAGTAAATTATATAGCATATGAGAAGAAAGGTGAAAATGAAAAGATTTATTTAACAAAGGGTGCTTGGAGTTCGACAGATTCTACGGATGGCACAACTACTGTTCAGGTATTACCTAAAAAGACTTCTTAATGGCTAGAATAATGGAAATCCTTGATGATATAAAATGTCATTTAGTTAATTCCATAAGATCAATTAAACTAACTTGATTACAAGAAACCCCCGTCAAGGATTACTCTTTTGATAGTCCTCGACGGGGGTGAATTATATATAAAAAAAGTTGAACAAATCAAGTAAATATGGTATATTTATGATGTATATCAATACTTGAGTTTGCAATAGGTTATCTATATTAAATATTTATTTTTTTTGATATTGTCGGTTGGAGGTGATTTAGTATGTATAAGGATAATAAAGGCTTTACTTTGGTAGAACTGGCTTGTATAGTTATGATCCTTCTTGTTCTTGCTGGAATTGCCGTACCGACTTTTTCAAAATTTTTAAGCAACACGTCTGACGAAAGAAATGCAGAAATGGCTCAGGACATCATGAATAAAGCACAGGTAATATTTTATGAAGAATATGCTGATGGTGTTTTGAGTGACGATCGTAAATGTGTTATTCCCGGTTCTAATGGTGTGAATTATAAATATACTGATTCTACTAAATATGATTGTGATGTTCACCAAAAACCATTTGCAAAGGAGTTCTTAAAATCTTTTGAAAGCCTTAATAATAATAAATTGGGTAATGCTGTAGTTTTAGTACTAGGCAGAACTGATTTGTATACTGATCCTGAATGTGAGTTATATGATCCTGTAAAGGCATATACTGTTTATATGACTATTTATCAGCCTTTTTCTAAAAACCGTGTGTGTTTCCTTACAAACGACGGAGAATCAACTACTACAAGTCCTATATCCAGAAATAAAGAAGATACTATCAGTTTTAATAATGTGGGTAAAAGGATTAAAGTTGATTATATTACAATAGATGATGAGAAAATATATATACAGTATTATGGTATAAAAAACGGTCTTAGTGATGCTACAGCACTTAATGGATTAAAGGATATTATTTTTAAAACATACAACTGATTTTTGGAGGTATGCCATATGAATAAACACTCCTCTGATAATAAAGGATTCACCTTGGTTGAATTTATTGTAGTTATGGTTATTTTGGCAATCATGGCTGCTATTATAGTTCCTTTGGCTCTTTCACACATTGATGATGCCAGAAAACAACAAGAAATACAAATTGCGCAGAGCTATATGAAGGCTATTCAAACCGAGTTGATGAATAGTTACAAAGATTTTATAACCGGAGATGCCAGTTCTGATGTTTTCGGTACAGATAATATTTTTAATAATTCAACAGAAGATATGGATCTACGTAAAACAAAATTTGCAGAAAACATTTTAAATAAGACAGATATCGAAAAGCCGTATGTGTTGATTTTCTATACTAAGGGGTATAATAAAGAAGATATAAATACAGAAGGAATATATGGTCAACTTGATGTTTATTCAATAGTATATTGGGCAACAAAAGACAGTTTCCCTCTTTTTTATAATTTTGATAATAATTCATGGGATTATGGAAGCTTATATACGGCACACTTTATGTATAGAGGTAAGGAAAACAATAATTATAAAAATATAATATTAGATGGACATAAACATGCCGGAGAAAAAATAAAAATATATATTTTAAGTTATACCGGAAATGATGTAAAAAAACTAAATGATGAAATAGAGAATAAAATGAAAGAATATAAAGGTTGAATATAGGGGATGTAATGATGCTTAAAAGTTATAAATCTGATAAAGGGTTTACTCTGGTAGAGCTTATTGTTATATTACTTGTATTGGCAATATTGGCGGCAATACTTATTCCGACCTTACTTGGATTTATTGATGATGCTAAATCAAAAGAAAACGTTTTAAATGCAAAGAACTGTCTGACTATGATCCAGGCAAAATGCTCGGAATTATATGCTAAAAACGGTGATAAACTGACAGTCGGAAATAAGGCTGAAAATACTATAGTAGGCTGGGAGAATGTTAAGGGGGCACAAAGTAATACAGGCTTACAGACCTCAAACGGGAATGTTAATACTACAGAAAGCGTCTGGGCTAGAACTATTTTAAAAGAATTGGATTTAAAGAGAAATAATGCCCAAAATAATAATGATCCGTATGAGCCGTATTGTATTATGTTCGGAGTAGGCAGTAATGTGAATAACAGTACCAATGCTGATATACATGATAAATTTATTGTCTATTTTATGTTCTATATGGAAAAGGAAGACTCAAAACCGATCTGGTATTTTAATAATGAATGGAGAGATACACGTCCCGATTCCAGCGAAATAGATAAGAATAATAAAATACTCGTTGGTGATAAAAAGGATATGAGATTGCAATATTATGTACTATCAAATAAGACAGGAAAAAATCCCGGTGGTAATCAAACATTCATGAACTGGTATAACAGTTTAAAATAAAAGATAAGGATATCCTATGAAAAGAAAAGATGATAGAGGTTTTACACTTGTTGAATTAATTGTAGTTCTGGTTATTCTGGCTATTTTAGCTGCGATTCTAGTCCCTGCTTTGTTAGGTTATATTGATGAAGCTAAAAAAAAGCAATATCTTTTAGATGCTAAAAATTTATTTAATGCCACACAAGCAGAGTTGTCCAAAATCTATGCAGTCAGAGGAGAATATAAAACTGATAGAGTAACTCAAGATAAAACAGCTAATAATGTTGTCGAAAATGGAAGAGGTCTTAATTCAGCCATGGCCTGGCTACAGGATTATGCATTTCCACGTGATGTTTTTAAACTTGCAGGATATAAACTGACAGATTCTCATCCTGAATATAGTTGGTATCAAAAATTACCCGGGACGAGTAATACTGGATTTTGGAATGTTAGTGCAGATTCGGATAGGGATAATTGCAGTTTTTTCTGTATTGGTATCGGAGATTATGATTATTATTTGGATCCTAAAAAAAAGAATGATCCGCACAAGGCTTATACTGCTTATTTAATGATTTATCAGCCTTATGAAGGAGCGGACTTTTATCTTTTTGATGGAACAAGTTTTATTGACAGTTGGCCTTTTAATTATAGTTTTTTAAGTGCAAAGAGCGGTAACAAGGGAAAATATATATTGGATGTTAATGGAGAAAACATCCCGATACAGTTTTTGGTTTTAAAATCTCTAGATAATAAAAGGCAAGTCCCTGATAGTGAATTAAAGAAAATAGATGAAATGTATTTTAACAAATAATCAATATTTAAGGGTGAATAGTAATGAGAAAAATAATTACTGCGATATTTACAGTATTAACAATACTTATGCTCGCTCCTTACTCCGCCAACGCTGCAGTTAAGACCATAGACACCGATATCAAACAGCGTGTATATGCTGTCGGTCAGTACAGCAACTGGGACGGGGTATCCACGGTGGCACAGTTTTCTGATGAAAACGGTGAATTGGGTTTTGCTTACGTATCCGATGAAAATCTGGTCGTAGTTAAGACCAAATCAGGTAAAGTATCTAAGACCATCAACCTTAAGCTTAAAGGCGAGACCTTCGGCACGATAGTATGTGACAGTGACGGATATTATTACGTCGTGACCGGTACTGCCAATACGGGTGATGATACTGAAAAAGAGACCATATTTATCACCAAATACAAGTCTAACGGCAAGCTGGTAAAAACAGTGGGAGATAACGGCAGGTCATCGCTTGCCAGTTATTATGACAAAAGCTACAATACAAAGACTCCGTTTAGCGCAGGTACATGTGATGCCGCTGTAAACGGTGATCATATAGCGGTATATTATGGCAGGAAGATGTATAGCGGACATCAGAGCTGCTCGGCATGGATGATAGATAAAAATACTATGGAGACGGTAGTTCCTGAGACAGGTTCATATTATAAGTATTCAAACTATGAGTCTCATTCCTTCGGACAGCGTGTGATACCATACGCAGGCGGATTTGCTTTTATGAGCGAAGGCGACTGCTATGACAGAGCATTTACCTTCAGTATGGCTGATCTGAAGTCAAATAAGTCGGTTGAAAAGCCTGTATTTGATTTTTATGTAAAGAAAGGCACTTTAGATGCCTACAATATGAGCATATTAAATAATAATTTCGCTCATATAGGAAACATAAGTGATATCGGTGACGGAAAGATATCTTTTGTGGCTAGTTCAGTAAAGGCTATGAGCAGTAAAGCAGAGAAGCAGATAGAAAATGTATTTATACAGATATTTGATCCTTCTAAGGACCTTTCTGCTAAGTCAGCTTATATCACAGACGGCACACGTACCGGTACTGCAGGTAACAACGGTGACCAGAAAAAGACCAACTACGGTGTTAAATGGCTGACGAGCTATAAAACAGGAAGAATAGCCAATCCTCAGGCTGTAGCGGACGAAAACGGAAATACGATAGTGCTTTATGAGAGATATGACAGTAAGTACAAATACTTAGGTATATATCGCATCATCGTCAGTCCCGATGGTGAGGTTGCTTCCAAGGCTAAAAAGGTTAGTAAGACGGCTCTCCTTAACTCCTGCGAGACACCTGTATACAATGACGGAGCCATATATTGGTGCGGAAATAAATATGGGGATTCCTCTAGTAAGCTGTATATATTCAAATTAAGTATTTGAAGTAAATAAATATGGATAAATATAAAAACCGGTTGTAAAAGGCCGGTTTTTTGTTATAATTAAATATATATATAATTTCATACCAAATGTATTGTTGGAGATACTTGTGAGTTTTTGGGGGTGTGATATGAAATATTTCCTTAATCCTGTAAGCATGAGCAAAGAAGGTCGTGGTTTTGTCAATGCTTTGTGTGCAACGATTGTTTTTGTGGTTTTTATAATACTGCTCTGTATTACTGTTCATACAGTAAAAAAGTACCGGGACATTGAAGATAAGAGGCAAAAACGTAACAAGATCATTTCATTGATA
The DNA here is from genome assembly GCA_017427415.1 of Lachnospiraceae bacterium. Classification (GTDB taxonomy): domain Bacteria; phylum Bacillota; class Clostridia; order Lachnospirales; family Lachnospiraceae; genus RUG11977. The sequence continues at coordinate 13,198 of JAFRSU010000013.1, forward strand.
ATAGCAGATTGCCTGGTACTTCTTTTTGTTATTGTTGTATTGATTCTTTTATATAATGGTTCTGTACATTAAAGACATATGTCTTATAAGTGTTTACTAATATGGGAGGCATACCATGATGAAAACATACAAAAAATATCTTGTTATTTTTACTATTATTATTTCTGTATTTATCTGCACCGCTTGCTCGGAAGATAAAAAGGATGATCTATCAAATCTCGGTGATGTAGTAGATGCATTAACGGCAGCTAATATGACCAAATACGTAGATGAATCCAGAAAAGCACAGGATAAACTGGTATATGATGAGTTGAAGACCTGTTTGACTGTTGTTGCTGCTTCGCCGGAAAGCTATAAGTTCTGCGTGGATAATGCACCTATCACAGCCACTGTAAATAATGACGGTGTTACTTTTGTTGATAAAAACGGGAAGAATATAGCATCAGACATTCCGTTTATGCAGGTTATATATGATACATTAGGAAGTGATGCGGCTACATCCACGAAATGTAAAATTGAAGGTGCTGAATACATCCTTACACTTAAACCGGATACTACTATCGAAGATACAAAAGCACCTGAAGAATAAGTGGTGTAGAAGCGGGAGGTAGATCAAATGTATTTCCTTGATATGATGAATTTTAGCGTAGAAACCGAAAGAACATAGGAAATAGAGGATGAAAACAATATTTATTCATATAAATGATACTAACAAACTTAATTCAATAAAAGATTTATGCTCAAAACTGGGCATACAGATTGAATCTATCGGGAATAAGGATCTTGGCAGATCCATCCTTAGTATTATTTCAGGGGATGAAAAGCTTCCTGCTAAAATCGATATCCCGCCCATGTACAATATGCCTGAAGTCATGATATTTAAGGGCTTTGAAGAAACAGAACTGAAAAACTTTTTAAACGAGTACAAAAAAGCAGGCATAGAGAAGGTTGCATTAAAAGCCATGGTCACTCCTTATAATGTGGTCTGGACACTTTACTACCTAATAGAGCACTTAAAGGAAGAGGCAAATATGCGTTAAGTGTTGCTTACAGACCTTTAAAAATGTATTAAAATATGTTTATAATAGGATTTCCAAAGTTTAGTGGGTTTTCCCAAAGTTAAGTGGGGGTAGTCCGTGGGGGCTGCCGCATACAACCCTATACATCGATAAAAACCTGTTGTCAGCAACAGGTTTTTTTGTTATACTTTACATATAAATATCGGGAGTGCTCATGATAGAATTATTTTGTATAGAAAAGCATCCTGAAAGAAAACATACTAAAATACGGGTTTGCCTTTGAAGGCGAGAAGTGTATGATAAAGAGAGCACTATAGTGAATATGTCGGAGGGTTAAAATGTTAAAGATCATTAACAGATTTTTAAGAGCTAAATGTATTCTAACGATCGCTTTTTTGATGGTGCTTGTTCTGGTATTGCCGCAGAATATCTCAAAAGCGGCGGATGAAGTGATCGCGGTTGGAAGACCCAGGATCTCGGTCAGCGTGAACGGTGATTCTGTTATAGTTACAATAAAAAAGACAGAAAATGCCGCACGATACGCGGTTTATATTAAAAGTGCCGGTTCCACCAAATATGAATTGTCGGGATATGTGGAAAAGGACGGTTCAAAAAAGAGAAAGTATAAACTGTCAGGAATTGAGGACGGTTCATATGCTGTAAAAGTTAAGGCCTTGAATGGAAATGCAGGCTCAAAAAGCAGTAAAGCCCATAATTTTGTGGTTTCAAAAGATAACGGGAAGGATTTCATGATCCTTTTTACAAGTGATGTACACTGCGGTGTAGACCGGGGATTTACTTATGCAGGGCTGAAGGCAGTAAAAGATTCACTTTCAAAGGAGCATAATGTGCTTTTGGTGGATGACGGCGATTCGATACAGGGGGAACCTTTAGGGACTCTTACGAAAGGAGAAGCCATGATCGAACTGATGAATGCTGTCGGATATGACGTGGCGATCCCGGGAAATCATGAGTTTGATTATGGTATGGACAGATTTCTTGAACTTGCCGATAAAGCCGGTTTTCCCTATATAAGCTGTAATTTTAATAAAGAGGGTGAGCTTGTATTTGCACCTTATGTAATAAAATATGTCAGCGGGAAAAAGATAGCCTTTGTCGGGATCACCACACCTAAGACTATAACATCCTCAACGCCGAAATATTTTATGGATGATAACGGGAACTTTATTTACGGTTTTATGCAGGATCAGTCAGGCGAAAAGCTTTATGCCGCTGTACAAAATGCTGTAGACAGTGCCAGAAAAGAGGGTGCCGATTATGTTGTAGCAATGGCACATTTAGGAAATGAAGCAAATTGCGTACCATGGACTTATGTCGATGTCATAACACATACCAACGGTATAGATGTTTTCCTTGACGGGCACAGCCATGATACCGACTATGTGGTTGTAAATAACAAGGATGGTCAGCCGGTACAGCGTCAGGCATGCGGAACTAAGCTTGCATGCATAGGATGGGTCAATATTGATAGCGCCGGAAAGATAAGTACCGGACTGTATACCTGGAATAACAACGAATCGGCTTTAAAACTGTTAGGTCTTAAAAACGACTTAAGTGATATAATGAGCAATACGGTTGATTCAGTAAACAACAAGCTCGAAGAAGTAGTAGCGTATTCGGATTATGACCTGACTATATTTGATCCTGTTGCAAAAGACGAGAACGGAAATCCAATAAGGATCGTCAGGATGACAGAAACAAATCTGGGTGATCTCTGTGCCGATGCCTATCGTGACCAGGCAGGAGCGGATATAGCGATCGTTAACGGCGGGGGTATCAGAGTAAGCATCAATAAGGGAGATATTACCTACAGAGATATAATAAATGTTCATCCGTTTGGAAATATGCTTACCGTAGTTGAAGCAACAGGACAACAGATACTTGATGCTCTTGAATGGGGCTGCAGGACTACTCCTTCAAGTACGGGCGGTTTTCCGCAGGTTTCCGGCCTCACTTTTGAGATACATACGTATCTGGACAGTACATGCACAGCTGATGAAAATAAGATGTTTACCGGTATAACGGGAGAATACAGAGTTAAGAATGTAAAGGTGAACGGTGAGCCACTGGATCCCGATAAAACCTATACTCTGGCATCACATGATTATATGCTCCTTAATAATGGTGACGGCTATACTATGTTTGACGGATGTAAGGTTCTTCAGGAATCTGTTAAGCTGGACAATCAGGTTCTGATTGATTATCTTGAAGAGACTTTGAACGGAAAAGTAAGCGAAAAGTATTCGGATCCTTACGGAGACGGAAGGATCGTAGCTGTTGAAGGTTTTGAGGATTTCAGATAAAGCTATGAAAAAAACTATAACTATTATGGTCAATGTGATCATTATGGCTGCCATACTGATCTTTGTTGTGTTATACTCAAAGTATGAAAATAACGGCTCCTATTTAAAACAGATTGAGTACTTTGAGAATACCACAGTCACCATGGAACAGGTAACTGAGAATTATCTTGAGGGTGAACAGAATATTTGTGATGTTTGGGCACAGTATATAAACAGCAGAGATATGACTATGGATGAAGCAGTTCATTTTATACGCGTCTCGCATGTACTGGAAAATGCATCTGCTCATTTGATCTTTCTGGACACACTTAACGGGTTATCTACACGTCCGAAATTGGATACAGAAGATGATTATGAAGTTTCATATCAGCGTCTTGGTATTTTGAATAATGTGGACTGGATAAATGAGATCGGAAAGTCGATCAACATTACCCGTGCATACACAAATCCAATGAATGGTGAGCAGTCACTTGCTTTCTGCAACAGGATTATACTGTATGTTCCTGAAAAAGATTCATATGAGGAAGCTGTCCTGTTGAGAGTGATACCCATATCTACACTTGAAGAAAAATGGGTATTCCCTTCAACAGAGTTTGTGAATGCGGAAATATCCATGATCGACGGAAATGGTGATTATATATTAAAAGGACACAGTTATAAAAACTCCAGTTTCTTTGAGTTTTATAAATCGTATAATGTTACGGACCCGGAATCGTCAAAGGAACTGTTCGACAGGATTATGTCTTCAACCGGACATGAGTCGATGATCAATTCTCAGGGTCAGGAATGTATTCTTGCATTTACTCCGATACAGGATACCGCCGGTTGGACACTGCTTGGACTCATACCGGCACAGGATCTTTATGAAGAAAAGGGAAACTGGCTTCTGTTTGGAGTCGTTTCTGCCGGATTACTTGTATTGTTTATCTGTGATATCATATATATGCGCTATCTGAACAGGAGGCTTAAAATAGCGGCAAGAAAAGCAGAGGCAGCCAATAAGGCAAAAACCGACTTCCTCTCTACCATGTCACACGATATCCGTACTCCTATGAATGCTATCATAGGTCTCAGCACCATAGCGGAAAAAAATCCTGGCGATGTAGAGTCTACAAAGGAAAGCCTTCGTAAGATAAGTCTCGCGAGCAATCATCTGCTCACACTTATCAACGATATTTTGGATATATCAAAGGTTGAAAGCGGTAAACTGAAATTGAATCCCCTGACATTCTCTATTGTGGAAACAGCCGAGAATCTGGTTAATATTTCACAACCGATGGTAAAAGAAAAGAATATTGATTTCAGTTTTCACATCAATCAGATGGAAAAAGAATACCTGTATACCGACCAGCTCCGGTTGAACCAGATTTATATCAATATCCTGTCAAATGCTGTTAAATATACTGAACCGGGCGGAAGTGTCAGAGTTGATCTGTTTGAGGATAAAATTGATGTACCGGGCTGCGTAAAACTGACATATATCGTGACAGATACGGGTATCGGAATGAGTTCTGAATTTATGGAGAATATGTATAAGCCATTTATGCGGCAGGTGGACAGCCGCGTCAACAGCATTCAGGGAACAGGACTCGGACTTGCCATAACAAAACAGATGGTTGACCTGATCGGAGGTACTATAGATTGCAGGAGCGAGCAGGGCAAGGGAACAGAATTTACAGTCACACTGGATATCCCGATAGCGGACAGGCAGAGGGATGATATGAAGCTTGATCCCGTTGACGTTCTGATCGTTGATGATGATGAGATATTACTTCAGACAGCAGCTGATACATTAAAGTCTCTCGGAGCTAATGCAGAACAGGCATCAGATGGACTAACAGCACTGGGAATGATAAAACACCGACATGATTTGGGAAATGATTATAACGTTATCATAGTAGACTGGAAAATGCCGGAACTGGATGGTGTTGAAACGATCAGCCGTATTCGTTCGGAGATAGATGCAGATGTTCCAATATTACTGATATCAGCATATGACTGGTCTGATATAGAGGACAGGGCCAAAGCAGCCGGAGCAAATGGTTTTATCACAAAACCGTTATTCCGTTCCACACTGTATGATAAGATAAATAACATTATAGGAAAAGAGTCCGTCTCAACCCCGCCGGAGGATGATTACACAGACCTGCATGGATTAAACATCCTTGTAGCAGAGGATAATGATATAAATTGGGAAATAATATCCGCCATGCTGTCGATGTTCGGGATTACTTCAGAACGTGCTGAAAACGGCCGTATCTGCGTTGATAAGATACGTGATGCTGCCAGAGGCAGTTATGCGCTGATATTTATGGATGTACAGATGCCGGAGATGAATGGTCTGGATGCAACAAGGGCTATACGAAAGCTGGAAGACAGTTGGGCATCTTCGATACCGATAGTAGCCATGACAGCGGATGCATTTTCTGAAAACGTGATGGAATGTATGAATGCCGGAATGAACGGGCATATTGCAAAACCTGTCGATATCAAGCTGGTTGTCAAGGAAATCCGCAGAATAATGGAGACAGGTGCATCGGTTACATCCGATCGGTTATAAATCAGCACTGAATACTCATAAAAGGAAGATGGATTATGAAAAAAATATTTTGTTCCGTTTTATCATTGATAATGATCATAAGCCTGACAGCATGCGGTAAAGAACAAACGGCAAGTTCATCCGGAGATGTATATAAGCCGTCTAAAGATACTTCAGCAAGCTGTAATATCAGAATTGTCGGCAGTTACGAAAATTTTGAAGCGTTAGAGGCTGAATTTGACCGTTTTAACAAATATTATCCTAATGTGGAATTGATCTATACCAAGGTTGATGACTATAACAACATGATCGGTACGGTACTAAACGGAAATGATGCACCTGATATTTATGTAAACTATACATGGATGTATGGCCGGGATCAGTACAAAGGAGCTATCGAGCATGCCGAGGATCTGTCGGATCCGGATATTGGCCTTAATATTGACTGTATACGTAAAAATATCATTATTAATACAGCTGATGGTACACTCCCTATGGTGCCCGTTTTCTCAAATACTTACGGTATGCTGATAAACAAAGACCTTTTTGAAAAAGAGGGATTAAGTATTCCTAAGACTTATAAGGAACTGGTGGAAGTATGTAAAGCCTTCCGTGAAAAAGGTTATAAAAACCCGCTGATGGGCTTTTCAAAGAACGAGACTACATCACTGTTCACTCTTGCAGTATATCCTTACTTCTATGAGACATTATCAGAAGACCGAAATGCTGTAAATGAATTAAATACTCTTGAGGCCGGTGCGGGAAAGTATCTGCGTCCTTCATTAGAGAAGATCACACGGTTACTTATAGACTGCGGTATAGACATAACTGCCTGTGACGAGATAGAAAATAACTATGATGCCGTGATCCTCCGCTTTTTTGAGGGTGATGTACCCATGATGACATGTTCAGGCGATACGGTGTCGGGAACAAAAAAGCGTGAAAGCCGTTCAGAGGCTTTTATTAAAAAACCGTTTTCATATACTTTTGTTCCCATACCTGTATCGGATGAAGGAGCACTATTTATTGATATGTCCAATCTGCAGTTTTCTGTCAATAAAGACAGTGACAATCTGGACATGGCCAATGAATTTATGCGTTTCCTTATCACACCGGATGAACTTAATGAAATGGCACGTAATAAAGGACTTATGTCTCCGACAAAGGATCTGTCATTCAATAGTATGTATGCCGCATTCGGAGATGTTACGGAATCCGGGATATTATCCCCGGAAGAAACAGGACTTACGGATGATGCGCTTATACAGTTCAGACAAGCACTCTTTAAAGTAGGAAGAGGTGAAATGTCCGTAGATGAGGCAATAGCCGCTTATGGAACCTTTGTCCAGTA
>JAFRSU010000014.1 GCA_017427415.1 Lachnospiraceae bacterium
ACATTCATGGGCTTCCATTGTGGAAATACCTGCTCAAAGAAGCTTGCATTCCATGAGATGAAGTACCAGATGATCATGGCAAGAGCACTTCCTATCGAAGTTACCAACGGTACTCTTGAAGGCGACATCATGCCCGGTGATATCACATTCTTCAGACTTCAGTCAACAGCTGATGCTAAGATCAGAGCATACGTTGCAGAAGGTGAAGTACTTCCTGTAGCTACCAGGTCATTCGGCGGCATCGGTGTATTCGCTATCAAGGAAATGGGACGTTTCTATCGTCACGTGCTCATTGAGAAGAATTATCCTCATCATGGTGCTGTTACATTCGGTCATCACGGAAAGGCACTCTACGAAGTATTCAAGTACATCGGAGTTCCGATCGAGGATATCAACTACAACCAGCCCGCATCACTTCCTTATCCTACAGAGAATCCTTTTAAATAAGATTCGATCAGAGGGACGGTTCTTTGATTGAAAATGATCACAGGCCGGGGTAGAAAGCTGAATAATTAACAGATAATAAAAAGAGGCATTTGGTTAATTCTCAAATGCCTCTTGATTTTTATCCTTAGTATACGTTTATGATGACATTATTGTGTGATCAGTCGAGTTCTTTCATAACACTCATATATGCGGGACGGATGATCTTGTCCACGGTTACGAGCTCTTCGATACGGTGTGCACTCCAGCCGACGATCCTCGCTATGGCGAATATAGCGGTGTAGAGCTCCTTAGGGATGCCGAGCATCTCATATATGAAGCCGCTGTAGAAGTCGACATTGGGGCTGACGCCCTTGTAGATCTTGCGCTTCTGAGCGATAAGGATGGGAGCTAATTCTTCTATATTATTATAGAGGAGCAGATCTTTTTCGCGGCCTTTTTCGTGAGCAAGCTGCTCTACAAAACGTCTGAACACCTTTTCTCTGGGGTCTGATACGGAGTAGATGGCATGTCCCATACCGTATACAAGGCCTTTCTTATCGAAAGCTTCCTTATCTATGATCTTCTTAAGGTATGCTGAGATAGCGTCCTTATCCTCGTAATCTTTTACATGTTTCCTGATATCATCCATCATTTCCATTACTTTGATGTTGGCTCCGCCGTGCTTGGGACCTTTTAGAGAGGACATTGCAGCGGCTATGGTGGAGTAGGTATCGGAACCTGAGGATGTGACCACTCTGGTGGTAAAGGTGGAGTTATTTCCTCCGCCATGCTCCATGTGGAGTATAAGAGCGGTATCAAGTACTTTTGCTTCTGTTTTGGTAAACTTCTTATCGGGTCTTAATAACATCAGCAGATTCTCGGCGGTAGAGAGCTTCGGGTCCGGATGGTGGATGAACATGCTCTCGTTTTTTTCGTAATGCACATACGCATTATATCCGTATACAGCAAGCATAGGGAATTCACTGATAAGCTGGATACACTGGCGCAGGGAGTTGCTGATGGATGTATCAAGTGCCTTATCATCATATGATGCGAGAGTAAGTATGGATCTCGTCATCGTGTTCATGATATCATGAGAGGGCGCTTTCATGATGACGTCACGGGTAAAATTGGTGGGAAGTATGCGGCATCCGCCCAAAAGCTCCTTGAACTCAGCTTCCTGCTCGGGTGTGGGAAGTTCGCCCATAAGCAGAAGATATGCAATCTTTTCAAATCCGAGTTCATCACCTAATCCGTTTATCAGGTTCTGGATGTGATAGCCTCTGTACCAGAGTTCTCCGTCACACTGGACCTTTTCACCGTCAACTATTTTTGATGAGATGATCTCGGAAATATTGGTGAGTCCTGTAAGTACTCCGTTACCGTTGATGTCTCGTAGTCCCCTGTTTACGCCGTATTTAGCGTATAATTCCTTCGGGATGGAATCGTTTTTGATGCAGGTATCCTGAATCTGTTCGGCATAACTGCGTACCTGTTTTAAAATATTCATGCGGTTCCTCCTTCATATAATTAGTTCTTCAGTACTTTAATTTGGTACAGTGGTCTGATTATATCAGAAAATTCTGTCTAAGTCCATAAATATTTAATAAAATAATACTGTTTTTGTTATAACGGACAATAAATATTTAACTTGATAAATATACGGTTTTACTATAAACTAATATATGGATTATAAGATCCTTCGCTTCATATAATGAATTGCCTGTTCATTTCGTACATTGATGAAGCTATGAAGGGGAGGGAAATAAACGGTATGAAAAAGAATAAAAACAAATATCTTTCCATATATGAACGTGTCCGTGATGACATTGTATCGGGGATATATGCAAAAAACTCCAAACTCCCTTCGAAACGTACTATGGCTGATGAGTACGGAGTGAGTGTCATTACTGTTGAGCATGCTTATGAGCTTCTGTCCGAGGAGGGATATATCCTTCCGATGGAGAAGAAGGGATATTATGTGATATATGCTCCGGACAGCTTTTTTGAAGTGGCTTCGGAAATACCAAAGGATAGCAATGTTCAACTAAAAAGTCCTGTAAAAAGTGCATTTATAAACAAATTTGACGATTACGAATTATCTTTTTCGCAGTATGCTCGTATGATGAGAAGAGTCATTTCCATATATGGCGAGGAGCTGACCTTGAAGTCCCCCGGATTCGGTACCGACCATATGAGGATGACTTTGGCAGCCTACTTAAGGAGAAGCCGCAGGATAGATGTGGACTACAACAGGATCATCATAGGCTCGGGTGCAGAATATCTGTACAGTATGATAGTTAAGGTACTCGGAAGAAATATCACATACGGCATAGAGAACCCCTCCTATGAAAAGATCGGTTATGTATATAAATCCGAAGGAGTGAGATGCAGGCTGCTCAACCTCGGAAATGACGGTATAGAAAGCAATGCACTCTGGAAGTCCGATGTAAATGTACTTCATATCACTCCGTACAGGAGCTATCCCAGCGGGGTTACGGCCACTGCTTCAAAAAAGCATGAATACCTTAAGTGGTGCAATGAAAAAAATGCCATTATAATCGAGGATGATTTTGAATCGGAGTTTTCGCCGTCAAGACGTCCCGAAGAAACTGTTTTTTATCTTAATCACGGAAAGAACGTGATATATGTAAACACATTTACCAAGACTATAGGCTCTTTTATAAGGACTGCCTATATGGTGCTGCCGGAGAATCTGGTGCCCGTATTTAACGAGAGGATGAGTTACTGCGCATGCACGGTGCCTACTCCCGAACAGTATGTGATATCTGAACTGATTGACAGCGGAGAATTTGAAAGACATATTAACAGAGTCAGACGTAAAAAGAGAGAACAGATACACTAAAAAAATATTTGCCTTTTTATATTTGATATAGTATAATATCGCAGTCAATGTGTATTTTCAGATTTAATATAAATATTTAAATTGCCTGTAAGGGGCAGGAAAGGATGGAATATATGGACGGAGGCTATGATACCGGACTCGGTGAGGTTATGATATCTACCGATGTTATTGAAAAGTGTGCAGGTGCTTCTGCTGTAGAGTGTTTTGGTATTGTCGGCATGGCATCAAAAAATGTACGTGACGGACTTGCAAAGTTACTTAAGAGGGAGAACTTAAGCAACGGCGTATCCGCAAAGGTTGAAGACAACAAGATCAAGATTGACATCCATATTATTGTTTCTTATGGTGTGAATATACCTTCTGTTTGTGATAACCTTCTGGAGAATGTAAAGTACAAGGTTGAGGAGTTTACAGGTCTTAAGGTTGAAAAGATAAACATCTTTGTTGAAGGTGTCAGAGTAATCGATTGATTTGATTTGGAGGAACAATAAAGTGGCAATTAATAGCATTGATGCCGGACTATTGAAGAAAATGTTCATTGGCGCAGCTGCCGGTCTGGAATCACAAAAAGAGGTTATAAACGAATTAAATGTTTTCCCTGTACCGGACGGTGATACAGGTACAAACATGACAATGACCATAATGTCTGCCGTAACCGAAGTAAACAGTCTGGAGAATCCCACGATGGAAGAGCTTTCAAAGGCTATTTCAAGCGGATCTTTGAGGGGTGCAAGAGGCAATTCAGGTGTTATCTTATCACAGCTTCTCCGCGGTTTTACCAAGGTGATCAAAACTGTAGAGACCATAGATATCGAGACTATGGCCAATGCCTTCCAAAAGGCTGTTGAAACTGCATACAAGGCAGTTATGAAGCCGAAGGAGGGTACGATCCTTACAGTAGCAAAGGGCGGTGCCGAAAAAGCCATGGAGCTTGTCGGTACTACAGATGACCTTGTCGTTTTCGGTGAAAAGGTTATAGCATATATGGCTGAGGTTCTTGAGTACACACCTGAACTTCTTCCTGTATTAAAGGAAGCCGGCGTGGTTGATTCGGGCGGACAGGGTCTGCTTGAAGTAATGAAGGGCGGTTTTGCCGTTATGTGCGGCAAAAAAGTGGAATTAAAAGCTCCCGCTCCTGCTGCTAAGCCTGCTGAGACCAAGGTTGTAAATACCGAGAATATTTCCACATCTGATATTAAGTTCGGTTATTGTACGGAATTTATCATCATTCTTGATAATGAGTTTACCGATCTTGATGAGACTGAGTTTAAGGCTTATCTGGAATCCATCGGTGATTCAATCGTATGCGTGGCTGATGACGAAGTAGTAAAGGTACATGTACATACCAACGATCCCGGACTTGCCATCCAGAAGGCTCTTACCTTCGGACAGCTTACCAAGCTTAAGATCGACAATATGCGTGAAGAGCATAACGAGAAGCTTGGTCTTGAGGCAGAAAAGGCGGGCGCTGTAAAGGCACAGGCAGCTCAAAAGCCGAAGCTTCCTCCCAAGGAGAACGGATTTATCGCTGTATCGATCGGTGAGGGTATCAATGAGATATTCAAGGGCTTAGGTGTTGACTACATCATCGAAGGCGGTCAGACCATGAATCCTTCTACCGAGGATATGCTTAATGCCATCGATCAGGTTAATGCGAAGAATATATATATCCTTCCCAACAACAAGAATATCATCCTGGCTGCAGAACAGGCTAAGGCTATGACCAAGGATAAGAATATCATCGTTATTCCTTCAAAGACCATACCTCAGGGTATCGCCGCCGTTATCAATTTTGTATCAGGTAAGAGCATTGAAGAAAACGAAGCTTCCATGGTAGGGGCTATGGGTAATGTTAAGACCGGTTCTGTTACATATGCTGTCCGTGATACCAAGATAGACGGTCTTGAGATCAAGAACGGTGATTACATGGGTCTTGATGACAAGACTATCAAGAGTACAGGCTCGGATATCGAGCAGGTTACTTATGATCTTGTAGATACCATGGTGGAAGAGGACAGCGAGCTGATCAGTATTTATTACGGCGAAGAAGCGAACGAGGATGACGCTCAGAAGATTGCCGACACACTTATGGAGAAATATGATTACCTTGATGTTGAGGTTCATGCCGGTAACCAGCCTGTATATTATTACGTGATATCAGTTGAATAAATTATGCACTTTCAGAGCTCTGAGTTTTCAGGGCTCTTTTTTTCTGAGTGTCGGCCCCAATATAGTTCCCGGTATAAAACCCGTCACCGCTTACCGACGAAATTCTATACGATAGCATATGCATTTACGCTTCGGACGCTTGCAACCAGATGACCGCCTGATGCCGGGCATCTTTAGGCTGCGCTCAAAAATCGGTTTGGTTAACCGATTTTTGCCTTGCTTCAATGTATCTGTTATCGTAGAATTTCTGTCGGACGCTTATGGTTTTATCCCGGAAACTATATCGGGGTCGACTATATAGATTAACATAGAGGAAGTAAAAAATAGAAGGACTTTAGCTAAACAGAAGAATACATATATAAAATTAGAATTATGTAAGAATAAATGCTTAAAAAAATCCTAAAAATATAAATAATAAAAAAATTATAAATAATTAGCACTCACCTCTTGACAGTGCTAACAATTAGTGATATAACATCATTAGTGGTAGAGAAATTCTACATTCATATTTTGAAAGAAGGTGATTTCATGAATATTAACAAGTTTACACAGAAGTCCATAGAGACTATACAGCTTTGTGAAAAGCTGGCAAATGATTACGGTAATTCGGAGATAGATCAGGAGCATCTTGCTTTGGCGCTTGTTTCTATTGATGAGAGCCTTATAGCCGGTCTGATCGAGAGGATGGGAATAGATATAAACTCATACAGGTCAGGCCTTACCGCACTTGTCAATAAGAAGGTTAAGGTATCCGGTAATTTCCAGGTAGGTGTAAGTAAGGTGCTTAACCAGGTGCTTACCGGTGCTGAGGATGAAGCTAAGGCTATGGGAGATTCTTATGTCTCAGTTGAGCATCTGTTCTTAAGACTGATAAAGGAGGCTACAGGCGATCTTAAGGCTTACTTTAAGCAGTATGGTATCAACAGAGAGAGTTTCCTTAAGGTGTTGAGCCAGGTAAGGGGTAATCAGACTGTTCAGACAGATAATCCAGAGGCCACATATGATACCTTAAAGAAGTATGGTACTGATCTTGTTGAACGGGCAAAAGAAGGTAAGCTTGATCCAGTAATAGGCAGGGATAGTGAGATAAGAAATGTTATCCGTATCCTTTCGCGTAAGACAAAGAACAATCCTGTGCTCATAGGTGAGCCCGGTGTCGGTAAAACAGCCGTTGTAGAGGGTCTTGCACAGCGTATAGTTGCCCAAGATGTTCCTGAAGCTTTGAAGGATAAGACTATATTTGCTCTTGATATGGGAGCATTGGTGGCAGGTGCTAAGTACAGGGGCGAGTTTGAGGAAAGACTTAAAGCTGTTCTTGATGAAGTGAAAAAGTCGGAAGGCAGGATCATCCTGTTTATCGATGAGATCCATACTATAGTCGGTGCAGGTGCTTCGGAAGGTTCAATGGATGCCGGAAATATGCTTAAGCCCATGCTGGCACGTGGTGAGCTTCACTGTATAGGTGCGACCACTCTGGATGAGCACAGAAAGTATATTGAAAAGGATGCTGCCCTAGAGCGTCGTTTCCAGCCTGTTATGGTGGACCAGCCTTCTGTAGAGGATACTATATCCATACTTCGTGGTATAAAAGACAGATATGAGCTGTTCCATGGTGTAAAGATATCGGACTCTGCACTTGTAGCAGCAGCTGTTCTTTCCGACAGGTATATCTCAGACCGTTATCTGCCCGATAAGGCTATAGACTTAGTGGATGAAGCCTGTGCGATGATCAAGACGGAGCTTGATTCCATGCCTGCCGAGCTTGATGAGCAGAGACGTAAGATCATGCAGCTTGAGATAGAGGAGGCTGCATTAAAGAAGGAAGAAGATTCTTTAAGTCAGGAAAGACTGGAGAACTTAAGGGAAGAGCTTCAAAAGCAGCGTGAAGAGTTCATGCAGCTTAAGACCAAGTGGGAAAATGAGAAAAACGAGGTCGATAAGGTTACCAAGATAAAAGAAGAGATAGATGCTGTAAATAAGGATATAGCTGCCGCAGAAAGGGAGTACAACCTTGAAAAGGCTGCAGAGCTTAAGTACGGCAAGCTGCCTGAGCTGCAGAAGACGCTTAAGGAGTATGAAGCGTCCAAGAACGGCAGGGAAAATGAGCTCGTACATGAGTCTGTCAATGATGATGAGATAGCCAAGATCATATCCAGATGGACAGGTATCCCTGTTTCAAAGCTTTCGGAGACAGAGAGACAGAAGACACTGAAGCTGGATGAGCAGCTGCATAAACGTGTGATAGGTCAGGATGATGCAGTACAAAAGGTTACAGAGGCCATAATCAGGTCTAAAGCCGGTATCAAGGATCCTACCAAGCCTATAGGCTCATTCCTGTTCCTTGGTCCTACAGGTGTCGGTAAGACAGAGCTGGCTAAGGCATTGGCCGAGAGTCTGTTTGATGATGAGTCAAATATCGTACGTATCGATATGAGTGAGTATATGGAGAAGTTCTCCGTATCAAGACTTATCGGAGCGCCTCCCGGATATGTCGGATATGATGAGGGCGGTCAGCTGACTGAGGCAGTCAGACGTAAGCCTTACAGTGTCGTACTTTTCGATGAGATCGAGAAGGCTCATCCGGATGTTTTCAATATCCTTTTACAGGTACTTGATGACGGACGTATCACCGATTCCTTCGGAAAGACTGTCGACTTTAAGAATACGATCATAATACTTACATCAAATATAGGTTCTTCATATTTGCTTGACGGTATTACCGATACGGGCGAGATAAGTGAAGAGGCAGAACGCAGGGTAATGGATGAATTGAAAGGGTCATTCAGGCCCGAGTTCTTAAACCGTCTCGATGAGATCATATGCTTCAAGCCTCTTACCAAGAGTAATATTACATCCATCATCGACTTGCTTGTAAAGGATATCAACAGAAGACTGGATGACAAGGAACTCAGTGTCGAGATAACGGATGAGGCAAAGGCTTATATCGCTGATAACGGTTTTGATCCCGTATACGGTGCAAGACCGCTTAAGAGATTTGTACAAAAGAATGTGGAGACACTTGCAGCCAGACTTATCTTGGAGGGCAATGCCGGCAGAGGAGATGTGATAGGCATAGGTCTTAAGGACGATAAGCTGTATGCATTTAAGAAGTAATTAAGTATGGCCGGGATAGAAATTATCCCGGCTATTTCTTTTACTTGTTTTGGGTCTTTTATATTGTAAAATGAATATAGGATTCGTTGTAGTATAGATAAATTAATTTTGGTATACAGCTTGGTTTTGAGGTGGTTTACGCTACCAAAACAGTTGAAAATATAAGAAAATTTTAGTATAATTAAGTTTGAAATTGCAGTTGTTTTTATAATAAATTAAAGATCCTTCGCCGAAGGCTCAGGATGACATATTGGATGTTTTAGGATAACCTATGGGAAGGATGATATATATTGTTTATAACCGGAGAATAATATGATAGCTTTTTATTATGACATAATGTTTGCAATATCATTGGTAATGCTCATAATATATCTTTATATATGGCATAAGCATTTCGATATTCATTTTACAATGATGTTTGTGTTTATAGCGGTCCAGAATCTCGGTTATGCGCTTATTGTGCACTCCAAAACACTTGAAGAAGCATTGACTGCCAATAAGATAACATATCTCGGAGCCTGCTTTAATATATTGTTCATGACATTATGCGTATTTGAACATTGTAATATTGTGATCGGAAGACTGAAAAGAGTTATACTTTTTGCTATGGTGTTCGTATTATACGGATTTGTTTTGACCATGGGAAGAAACGGGCTTTTTTATAAAGATGTCGCTTTTGAGATAAGAGACGGCGTCGGTACTTTGATCAAGAATCAATACGGACCGATGCATACGGTTTACCGTATAATGCTGGCCGGAATGTTTTTGGCTTCTTTTGTTGTGATAATATATACATATTTTAAGAAAAGAGATGTTTCAAAACACAATGCACAACTTCTTTTTGCAGCTGAAGCCATATCATTTTTCTGTTTCTTTGGAGGTAGGTTGATCTTTACCGCCTTTGATCTTTTACCTATCGCATATATAGCCAGCGAAGGGTTGTTCTTAAAGATCATACATGATATGTGTTTGTATGATGTAACGGATTCTGCAATTGACTCATTGGTTGAAAAAGGAAATACGGGACTTATATCTTTTGATTTTAAATATAATTATCTGGGAAGTAACGAAACCGCGAGAAAGATATTCCCTGAATTAAATACTCTTACTGTTGACAGATCAATAAGGTATAATCCGACCATGAAAAAATATGTAGTAAAATGGCTGGATACTTTCAGGGCAGATGATAAAAAGGATAAGTTTCATTATGAAAAGGGTGAAAAGATATACCTAATTGATATTAACTATCTTGTGGATGGAAGAGCAAAACGAGGATATCAGTTTTTTATCACAGATGATACCAAGGATCAGAAGTACATCAACCTGATGAATAAGTTTAATACGTCGCTGCAGGAACAGGTGACCAGGAAGACCAACCATATAGTTGAGATGCATAACAACCTTATCATGAGTATGGCGACCATGGTTGAAAGCAGGGACAATTCGACAGGCGGACATATCAAGCGTACCAGTGAGTGCGTAAGGATACTGATAGAAGAGATAAAGAAAAACAACATCTTTAATCTTTCCGATGAATTTTGCAAGAATATCATAAAGGCCGCACCTATGCATGACTTGGGAAAAATAGCTGTCGATGATGCGGTGCTCCGAAAACCGGGCAGGTTCGAGCCTGAGGAGTTTGAAAAGATGAAGCAGCATGCAGCTGAAGGTGCCCGAATAGTAAAAGAGATCCTTAAGGCTACCGATGATGCGGACTTCAGGATTGTAGCTGAAAATGTGGCTCATTATCATCATGAGAGATGGGATGGCTCCGGATATCCGGAAGGACTGAAGGAAGAGCATATACCGCTTGAGGCCAGGATCATGGCTATAGCGGATGTATATGATGCATTGGTCAGCAAGCGTGTATACAAGGAGAGCATGTCTTTTGAGAAGGCTGATGCCATAATCATGGAAGGTATGGGTAAGCATTTCGATGAGAAGTTGAAACCTTTCTATGTTGCGGCCAGACCGAAGCTTGAAGCTTACTATAAGCGCATGAATAAGGAGCAACAGATAAAAGGAAAATGAAACGATGATAAACAGTTATGTTCACAAAGTCTTCACTTTTTGAGATTATAATGTCGTCTATATGTTGAGTGATCAACAAAAATATAAGAAATATGAGGAAATCTGAAATGGAAAATGAAAGTAAAAACGAAGGCATGAGCCTGAGTAAGCAGAGAAAGCTTGCAAGACAGGAAGAGATAGCCAAGCAGAAGAGAAATGCAGCGGCTGTCAAGGTTGTGATCACAATACTTGTACTGGCACTTATAGCACTGGCTGTATGGGCTATAGTAAGTAAGATCAAAAAAAACAGTAATAAAGTAGAAGTCAATACCAATTTCTCAGAGCAGCTGGATGAAAACGGACGTATCAAGGGCGTCAATGCAGCAGATTATCTGACTATGCCTGATTATAACAATATCACGGTCGATAGATCGGAACTCTTATACAGTGATGAAAAAGTTGATGCTGATATTAAGAACATTGTGAGTGGCAAGAGTACACTTGATAAATCTGAGGACCTGGTTGCCAAAAACGGAGATAAGGTAAATATCGATTACGTAGGATACATGGACGGTGTGGCATTTGACGGCGGAAGCGCTACCGCATATGACCTTGTACTTGGCTCCAACTCTTTTATAGATGATTATGAAGCACAGATAGAAGGCCACAAGCCCGGTGAGAAATTTGATGTAAACGTTACCTTCCCCGATCCATATGAGAATAACCCCGCATTTGCAGGAAAGGATGCTAAGTTTGAAGTAACATTAAACGGTATATATGTAGCTCCTGAATTTACCGATGAGTTCGTAAAGGAAAATTTGTCAGAATATGCATCTACAGTAGAAGAGTACCGTCAGTATCTTAAGGATACCAATTATAAGAAGAACCTTTCAACTTATGTTCAGAATTATATTGTTAAAAATGTAACACTCAATTCCACGCCTAAAGATTATCTTAAGCAGATAAGAGGCAACTTCAAGGCACAGGAGTATTCATATTTTGAATATATGAATATGATATCACAGCAGTATCAGGGAGCTGCTTCATATACTTCCTTTGAAGATTACTTAAGTAAACGCTATAATATTACAGAGGAACAGTTTGATATTGAGACAGAAGCAAATGTTTCCGACAGCCTGAAGTTCATGCTGTTCTGCCAGGCAGTAGCAGATAAGGAAAACATAAATGTAACACTTGATGATGCTAAGGAATACTACCTTAAAAACGGAACTACCGAAGAAGCCTTTACTCAGAGAGTTGAAACCTACGGTACAGGATATGTTGTTCAGCAGTACCTTGATACTAAGGTAATTGACTTACTGCTTACACGTGTTAACGTAAACGGTTGACAAAATAAAGATATTGACTGTTTTCAAAAAATTGATATAATTAAATATACATGCAGCTAACCGGATTTACTTCTTTGGGTCCGGCAGGAACGGGGCAACCCTCCTGCCTTATAATCCGGTGATATCGCAGATTTGAGCCACAGCTAGTAATGCTTACTTCATCCTGTCAAGATCAGCATTATGATATCGTGGCTCTTTTTTGGAGTAGGGAATGGAAAAAATATTTAAAGATTATCTTTTTGCAAAGCATATACTTGTAAGTGAAAAAGGCGAGGATGCAAACGCTTTTGAAACGCTGTTTGCCATAGCCAATATGTTCAATATCCGCATAAAGCAGGGGCAGGCTCTTGCAGAGAGGGAAATGATCGAATATATCTCATCCATGGTCGGAAAAGATGTGCCCGAGCCTTTTTATAAGGGTTTCCCAGAGAGTGTAAAAAAGCTTTCAGCGGATGAGCTCATATTTGATCAATTAGTGCATTATACCGTTACATACGGCTTCGGAAACTTCTCGGAAGCGGGACATTCGCTAATGGAGGAGCAGTTTGAAAGGACTGCTTTTAAAGAGAATGCGGATATCAAGGACTGCATCATACTCAGTGTAAAGGATGCTGAAGAGGTACTTAAGTCCGCAGTAAATGATATGTTCCTTTCTACCAGGCCGCTTAATCCGTCACAATATGATATGCTCTCTGCTTATATCGCAAACTATGGCTACAGACCTGATAAATGTGCCTCCAAGAATCTGGCTATAAGATTGCTGGCCGAAAAAAGAGATGTATATTATGTGAGGTTCCTGACACTTTCCGATGTAACAAAGTTAGTTGAAGAGATCAATTACAGGTTTTATCAGAATACAAATGTTAAAAAGCTTAATCTGAAAAATCAGGACAGAAAGCTTATAATAAATGTACTTGATATGATATTTGCCGGTTATGAGGAAGATACTGATACCACGAGACAATATCAGCAGGTAAGAAACTGTTTTGAAAGAAAAGCAGTCTGGAGCGGACTCCTTCATCATATCCATTATAAACCTAAGAATGATAATGGTGCCGAGTTTGTCAAGCTTATGAGAGGGGACGGTAACTTTTCTATATATTCGGCATTTGAAAAGGCTATGAAGCTAGGGCTTACCGGGGACGCTGCAGATATCCTTAAAGAAGGAAAAGGATCAGGAGCGGTACTTAGAAATCTTGACTATATCATAAGCCGATGCCCTGATGAAGAGAGTGTTAAAAAGGTACTTGAAAGTATATCTACGGAAAATGTGATGATACTTATCCAGCTCCTTATCAAATATTCAGCTGCATTACGCAGCAAGACATTAAGAACGTTCACGTTCACTAAGTACGAGAAATTAAAAGTTCATCCGGAGACTAAGGAAGAGTCTGCAAGAAGAAAGACATTCCTCTCTAAAGCGGTGAGCGATATGCTCAAAGGTTTTATCGGAAAAGAACTTGAAAAAGTCCTTAAAAACAGACTTGGGAAAGTATATATCGATGAAAACATGAAAAACTATGCGCTGCCTGTACAGGAAACTGCTTCGTCAGGCGGTTTTGGCGTGCTCGCAAAAGGTACAAGACTGCACATTGATGCTTTTAAAAAGCTCAGGGCCTTTACATATTGGGAAAAGGTGGATGATATTGACCTTTCATGCTTCGGGCTTACGGATGACGGTAAGCGTATAGAGTTTTCCTGGAGGACCATGGCCGGACAACAATCAGATGCCATTACCTATTCGGGAGATCAGACGAGCGGTTTTAAGGGCGGTTCGGAATATTTTGACATCAAGCTTGAATCATTTAAGAAAAAGTATCCTGATGTTAAGTATGTTGTATTTTGCAATAACGTATTTTCACGTTTAAGATTTTGTGACTGCTTCTGCAAGGCAGGATACATGTTAAGGGATATTGAAGGTTCGGGGCAGATTTTTGAGCCTAAGTCGATCGCTTCTTCATATATCATCAATTCGGACAGTACGTTTGCATATCTGTTCGGAATCGATCTTGAGAAAAATGATTTCATATGGCTTAATATGAATAAGGATAGTTATGCACCTGTAGCAGGTGAGTCTGAACTTACATTCCTTGTCGATTATTTCTTTGTGACTGATGTTATAAACGTTAAGAGTTTCTTTGAGATGATGGCTTCGGAGATTGTAAGTGATCCCACACAAGCCGATGTAGTAGTATCCGATACAGTAAATGAATCGGAAATACCTAAAGGCTGCAGACTTATACACAGCTATGATTTTGAAAAGATGACTGCTCTTATGGGATGACTTTGTGCAGTGTTTTAGGAGGAAGTTTTGAGTTTTGAACCAAATTATAACCTTGATTACGACAGACGTGAACTAAAGGATAAGATAATCCGTATATCGGTAAAGGTAATACTGTGGCTGATAGTTATAGGTGCAGCCATATTTGCCGCATGGGCCATTACGGAATATTGTATAGAAAAGACCAATATGACCGGCAATTCGATGGAGCCTGCGTTAGAGGACGGAAATATGATCCTGATCAACAGGCTCAGCTACAGGAAGGAAGACCCGGAGCGTTTTGATGTTATCGTATTTAATATCTCGGGTAAGGAACATGATTATTACGGTATACGCCGTGTGATCGGGCTTCCGGGAGAAAAGGTACAGATAAAAGACGGATATGTTTATATAAACGATGAGCTGTTAGCAGAAGAAAATGCAGTAGAGCCTATGCAGGTGTACGGACTGGCGGAAAATCCGATATACCTGGATGATGACGAGTTCTTTGTGCTCGGGGACAACAGAAATGACAGCTTAGACAGCCGTTACACCGGTATGGGAAATGTTCCGAGAGAGAGCATCATAGGTAAAGCGTGGATAAGGCTTGACGGACTAGCGTTGATAAGCGGTCTCAATAAAAAGGAAGAATAAATGGGATTATTTAAGCTTTCGGTATCTTATAGCGAAAAAGACCTTGCAAAAGCTCATGGTGCAAGGTGGGATGCTATAAATAAAACATGGTATTTTATGGGGGATGAACTTCCAAAGGAGCTTTTAAGATGGTATACGGCACCAAAGCCTGAGACATCCGGTAAAGAAAGCACTTCGGGTGTGAGTAGTGACCATAAGTCCGAAGCAGGGCAGGAACTGCCTGTAAAATACGAAAAGTACAAAACCGTATCAGAGGTTAACAGGCTTATATCTGACAAATATAACCATGTCCCCGAATTTTATGATATACTGGTAAAGGGTGAAGTCACTAATTTCAGCGGGAAAAAAGGTGCACATTATTACTTTGACATAAAAGATGATAATGCACTTCTTCCGTGCAGGCTATGGGATTCGGTGGCTGCGCAGACGTTAAAGTTCACGCTGGAAAAGGGGCAGTTCGTTGCCATAGCCGGGAAACTGGAGTTCTTTGAAAAGTCTGGCCAGACCCAGCTGATAGTAAGAGAGATAGAAAACATAGGTGAAGGACAGAGCAATCTGGCACTTTTGCAGTTAAAAGCAAAGCTTCAGGCCGAAGGCTTGTTTGATGTGGTCCATAAAAAGCCGATACCTAAGCATCCTGAGAATGTAGGTATCATCACGTCAAAAAACGGACAGGCGATAAAGGATATATGTAAGGTCGCCAAAAAACGTAATCCTTATGTTCAACTGGTACTGTTCCATGTAAACGTTCAGGGAGTAAATGCCGTAAGCACTATAGTGAATGGTATAAAAGAACTCGACGGTATGGGGCTTGACTCCATCATAGTAGGCCGCGGCGGTGGATCGGACGAGGAACTGAACGTCTATAATGACGAAAAAATAGTCAGAGCCGTATTTGAAGCAAAAACGCCCATAGTATCGGCAGTAGGACATGAGGGACACTGGACTCTTATAGATTACGTATCGGATAAACGTGTAGCTACACCTTCCGAGGCGGCTGAAGAGACCATACCGGATATCATGGCCGATATTAAGAGAGTAGAGCTGCTGCTAAAGGCATTAAATGATAACATGACCGGCCTGATAGAAAATAAAAAGCTTCTTTTAGAAAAAAAGCTTGCACTTTTATTGAAGAACAGCCCTCAGAACAGACTTAAAGAAAACACCGAAAGACTGAAACATCTGACCGAGTTGATGGATATTAACATTAAAGCTGTATATAAGTCTTATCAGGATGATCTTGAATTTTTATCTAACGAGATCGATAACAGGTTCAGGTTCATATATGAAAGATTTAAGAAGCTTCCGGATGAATATCTGGAAAGGATTAAATTGGCTGTCAATCAGTCATTTGACAGACGTGCCCACAGGCTTGAGGTGCTTTTGACAGAGCTTAATGCTTTATCACCCACGGCAAAGCTGGTCGGCGGATTCGGATATGTTACAAAGGAAGGTAAGCCCGTCAGAAGTTCGACCGATGTAAAAGGCGGAGATAATATAAATATCAAGATGCATGACGGGGATATATCCGCTAATGTATTATAACAAAATATATTTAGGAGTTCATTATGGCTACAGCAAAGAATAATGAAGAGAATATGGCAGAAGAGTTTAATATAGACAGAGCACTTGACAGACTTGAAGAGATAAATAACAGACTGTCCGAACAGGATATTGCATTAAATGAATCGATAGAGCTCTATAAAGAAGGAACACTTCTTGCATCGAAATGCAAGGAGCAGCTTCAAGGTATAGAGAAGGAATTAAAGATCTTAAATAAGGATGAATAATATGTCAAAGACCGATAATGTTAAAGGTTATGAAAGCAAGTCCATAAACTGGTATCCCGGGCATATGGCTAAAGCCAAAAGAATGATGCAGGAGAGTATCAAACTGATAGATGTAGTTGTCGAGATACTTGATGCAAGGATACCTTTGAGCAGTAAAAATCCCGATATAGACGAACTGGCAAAAGGGAAATACAGGGTTCTGCTCCTTAATAAATCCGATATGGCTGATGATAAAAAGACAGCTGTATGGAAGAAATATTATGAGGATAAGGGATTTTTTGTAAGTATTGTTAATTCCAAGACAGGTGCCGGTGTAAAGTCCACTACGGAAGTGATACAAAAGGCCTGCCGGGAAAAGATTGAAAGGGACAGGAAAAAAGGGATACTTGCAAGACCACTAAGGGCTATGATAGCAGGGATCCCTAATTCGGGAAAGTCCACATTTATCAATTCTTTTGCAGGAAAAGCCTGTACCAAGACAGGTAATAAACCGGGAGTGACCATAGGCAAGCAGTGGATAAGGATAAATAAGGACGTCGAACTGCTTGATACACCCGGTATACTCTGGCCCAAGTTTGAGGATCCGAAGACCGGACTTCATATTGCTTTTATAGGTTCGATAAACGATGATATCCTTTATCCGGAGGATATGGCTTTGGAGCTTATCAAGATACTTGTAAAGGATTATCCGGGTGTAATAAAAGAAAGATACGGTGTGGATGTGACAGCGGAGATTGTTCCGAATGTAACAAACGACAGTGATGCAGCCGGTAGAGATATGACAAAAGAGACGGTCACCAATGTCTCATCTGAGACTGCGGTAAAAATACTTGAAATGATCGGACAGAAAAGAGGCTGCCTTAAAAAAGGTGCAGAGATCGATCTTGAAAAGGCTTCAAAGCTTTTGATAGATGATTTCAGAACCCAGAAGCTCGGAAGGATAACACTGGAGATGCCCGAGTAATATATGCGAAGGATCAAAAAGAGAGGATCATGACTAAAGCAGAAGAAAAAGAACAAAAAGCTCTTGCAAAACTAAATGCAGAGCGTGCCCGCATAGAGACCATGAAAGAGTTCGAGTATAAATACGCCGAATTTAAGTTCATATGCGGGATAGACGAGGTAGGAAGAGGACCGTTTGCAGGCCCTGTTGTGGCAGGAGCAGTCATACTTCCTAAAGATGAAGAAATATTATATCTTAACGATTCCAAGAAACTCTCCGAAAAAAAGAGAGAAGAACTGTATGATATAATAATGGAAAAGGCCGTGGCAGTGGGACTCGGACTTGAGACGAATGAAGTCATAGACGAGATCAATATAAAAAGAGCCACACACAGTGCCATGAGAAAAGCAATAAAGAACCTTAAAAATCCAAAGACCGGGGAGATGTTTACACCCGATATTTTGCTTGTAGATGCAGAGCATATCCCGGATGTCGATATAAAGCAGGTAGGGATCATAAAGGGTGATGCAAAAAGCATATCCATAGCGGCTGCAAGTATCATAGCAAAGGTGACCAGGGACAGGATGATGGTGGAGTATGATAAGATATATCCCGGTTACGATCTTGCGGGTAACAAGGGGTATGGTACAGCTGCTCATATCGCTGCCATAAAAGAGCTCGGTATGACGCCGATCCACAGAAGGTCATTTGTACATATATGATATTGCTTATAGATCCGTTCAATGTCCTTGAGTGTAAACTTACTAAAAAGAAAGGAGGAACATCATATGGTAAAAAAGGTTAAAACCGCAGTTGCACTCGGTTTTGAGCCCGGAGATCAGGCGCCGAAGATCATAGCTACCGGAAAAGGATATCTGGCTGATAAGATTATAGAAGAAGCTAAAAAATCCAATGTTCCTCTGCATCATGATTCCAAGCTCGCGGAGACTTTGTCGAGGCTGGATTTCGGTGATTATATCCCTCCTGAGCTGTATGAAGCTGTAGTAGAAGTTCTGATGTTTGTCGATAAGGTTGATGCGATAAAGCAGAAGATGGATTTATAATGATGATATGAAAGGGCATCGGATTGAATAAAAGACAGGTCGGATTTAATAATGAACATGAAGCAGTACTTTTTCTGCAGAATTCCGGATACGTGATAAAGGAAACCAATTTTTACTGTAAAGCCGGAGAGATAGATATCATAGCAGAAAATGATGGCTACCTTTGTTTTATAGAAGTAAAATACAGGGAATCGGATGTGAACGGACTGCCTGAAGAAGCGGTGGACTTTAAGAAGGCAAGAAGGATAACAAGAAGTGCGATATTTTATATGACACGGCATGGTATACCGGATGATTTCCCGGTGAGATTCGATGTGGTAGCGATACTCGGAAAAGACATAAAGGTTTATAAGAATGCTTTTGATGCCGTCATGTAAGGATATATTCGGCATACTTGAACATTGATTGACCCATAATAATGAGGATAGATACGTGAATAAAACTATTAATGAACATACTGTACTTAATAATGCGGATAGTGTTCCTTATATAACCTTTAACAGTTTTAAGGATATAAAATGGCTTAACTGCGGTTTTTCCACCAGATACGGAGGAGTGAGCCGCGGATGTTTTTCTTCCATGAACATGAGTTTTATGCGAGGTGACGATCCGAAAGACGTAATGGAGAACATCAGACTGTTTTCCACATCGGCAGGATATAAGCCGGAAAATATCGTTATGCCCCATCAATGTCATACAACAAATGTTGAAACTGTAGGTGATAAAGATAAAGGCCGCGGGGTGCAGCTCAGCTTATTAAGGAACGAAAACGGTGCCGTATTGTCAGATATACCGGGTACGGAAGAAGAGATAGACGGTCAGATCACAAACAGGCCGGATGTTGTGCTCTATGTACTTGGGGCAGACTGTGTACCTGTTTTTATCGTTGATACGGAAAAACGTGTAGTATCTGCCGTACATGCCGGCTGGAAGGGAACAGTAAACAATATCGCAGGTGCTGCTATAGAGAAAATGAAGTCAGAATTCGGAACCTGCCTCAAGGATATAAAAGCGGTCATCGGACCATCGATTTGTCAGGACTGCTATGAAGTAAGTGAGGATGTGGCAGATGTATTTATAAAGAGATATTACGTGGCATCTGATACTTTTTATGATCTGAACCTTAGAGGGACTGATATTGTCCGGCCCGCATCAGGTGATTTTAAAGATAACCCAAAAGGGAAGTATTATCTTAATCTGTGGGAAGCCAACAGGGTTAATCTTATAAAAGCGGGAGTACCTGAATCTAATATAGAGATAAGCGGACTGTGTACCAGATGCCATCCGGATATGTTCTTTTCTCACAGAGCACATGGGAATGACAGGGGAGTAAATATAGGATTTATTACGATCAGAGGTTGATCACAGAACCAATCATCTGATCAAAAAATAAAAGGTAATATATGGAACGGGATAAAACTTTTAAGAAAGAAAAAAACAAGGGTCATATAATATCAAGCGTTCAGCCGGGCTCCATAGGAGAGGAACTTGAGCTGCAGCCCGGTGATGCCGTAGTAAGTATAAACGGGCAGGAGATCAAGGATATATTTGACTACCGGTACTTATGCGATGATGAAGAGATCATACTCGGTGTCATCAGCAAGGAAACAGGTGAATTCTGGGAATTCGAGATAGAAAAGGAAGAGGATGAGGACTTAGGTCTCGAATTTGAGTCCGGAATGATGGATGAATATCATTCCTGCAGGAATAAGTGCATATTCTGCTTTATAGACCAGCTGCCTAAGGGTATGAGGGAGACTCTGTATTTTAAGGATGATGATGCGAGACTTTCATTCCTGCAAGGGAATTATGTCACCCTCACCAATATGAGTGATGAAGATGCAAAAAGAATATGTTATTATAAATTATCACCGATAAATATTTCTATACATACCACAAATCCGGAACTTAGGTGCAAAATGCTCAACAACCGTTTTGCAGGAAGCGCATTGAGACATATCAAAACCTTCTGCGATGCTGGGCTGGAGTTAAACGGTCAGGTAGTACTGTGCAAGGGCTTTAACGACGGTGAAGAACTTGAAAGGACAATGTCGGATATCGAACAGTATCTGCCTAATTTCCAAAGTATGTCTATAGTACCCGTAGGTCTTACAAAATTCCGTGATGGGTTAGAGCATCTTGATCCTTTTACAAAAGAGGATGCGGAAAAGGTATTATGCCAGATAGAGGCCAAACAGAAGTATTATCTTGAAAAATACGGCACGAGACTGATATATGCCTCGGATGAATGGTATTTAAGAGCCGAAAGGCCCATACCTCCGATTGAAGAATATGAAGGCTTCCCTCAGATAGAAAACGGAGTCGGCATGCTCAGATCGATGATAGATGAGGTAGAGGAAGAAATACAGACCTTAGAGGGCGCAGAGTTCCTGACGGATACAGTATTTCATGTAGTTACGGGATATGCAGCGTATTCCACCATACAGATGCTTACAGACAGACTTAAAACGGAATTCGGATTAAAACATGTACATGTTCATCGTATCATAAATGATTTCTTCGGACACGATATCGATGTAACGGGCCTGCTTACCGGACAGGATATATTAGCCCAGTTAACCGCAGCATTTAAAAATGAGCCGGAGGATGAAAAGGGACTGGATTCATACATCCTTCTGCCCTGCAGCACATTAAAGAGCGGCGAGGATATCTTTTTGGATGATATGCCGCTTGAAAAGCTAGAAAGTGCTTTACAAAAGAAGGTACGTATAGTAAAATCGAGTGGGTCCGCTTTTGTGGGATCGTTTATGAAGGATTACGAGAGGGATTATTATTCCAACGAACTGAACAAGTACGAGATTGACTGATGAGGTGGAATAATAAGGCTTTACAGGAAGGATAGATTTATATGAAACCTATAGTAGCGATAGTGGGAAGGCCGAATGTCGGAAAATCGACGCTTTTCAATGCTCTGGCAGGTGAACAGATAGCTATAGTGAAGGACTATCCCGGTGTTACCAGAGACAGGATATATGCCGACACCACATGGCTTAACCACAGTTTTACATTGATCGATACAGGCGGTATAGAGCCCAAGTCGGATGATATCATCTTAAAGTCCATGAGAGAGCAGGCAGAGATAGCGATCGAAACTGCAGATGTCATCATATTTTTGGTAGATGTGAGACAGGGACTTGTAGATGCCGATTTTAATGTGGCTGATATGCTCAGGCGTTCGAAAAAGCCTGTAGTACTTGCTGTTAATAAAGTAGATGATTTTAAGCAGCTTCAGGCTGATGTATATGAATTTTATAACTTAGGTATAGGCGAGCCTTTTCCGATAGCTTCTTCGGGTAAGCTCGGATTCGGAGAACTTCTTGATGAAGTGGTAAAATATTTTCCTGAGAGCGCGGAAGAAGAGGAAGAGGATGAACGCCCCAGGATAGCGGTTATAGGACGTCCCAACTCGGGTAAGTCTTCTCTTATCAACAGATTGGCAGGCGAGGAAAGATGTATCGTATCCGATATAGCGGGTACCACCAGAGATGCGATAGATACAGAGATAAAATATGACGGTAAGGAATATGTCTTTGTAGATACCGCGGGACTCAGACGTAAAAGTAAGATAAAAGAGGACCTTGAACGTTATTCCATCATAAGGACTGTATCCGCAGTGGAAAAATGTGATGTTGCGGTACTTATGATAGATGCAGTGGAGGGCGTAACAGAACAGGATGCCAAGATCATAGGCATAGCCCATGAACGCGGCAGAGGTATCATCATCTGTGTAAATAAATGGGATGCCATTGAAAAGGATGATAAGACCATGTACCGTTACAGGGATAAGATAGTACAGATACTTTCGTTTATCCCGTATGCTGAGATACTTTTTATCTCGGCGCTTACCGGCCAGCGTGTGACAAAGCTTTTTGAGTCCATAGATGTCGTACTTGAGAATCAAAGCTTAAGGATCAAGACAGGTGTACTTAACGAGATAATGACAGAGGCGGTTGCCCTTCAGCAGCCTCCCACAGATAAGGGTAAGAGGCTTAAGCTTTTCTATATCACACAGACAGGTATTAAACCTCCGACATTTGTAATATTCTGTAATGATAAAGAACTGTTCCATTTTTCATATCAGCGTTATATAGAAAATAAGATCCGGGAAGCATTCGGTTTCTCCGGTACATCCATCAAGCTGATAATCAGGGAACGTGGCGAAAATTCAAAATAACGCCCAGATTTATTAAAGAGGAGAGAAAAAATGGCGTTGCAGATAGTTATATGCTTAGTGCTCGGTTATGTGCTCGGAAGCTTTTCTACCGGATATATTATGGGTCTTTTGAACCATGTGGATATCCGTGAGATGGGAAGCGGAAATGCAGGTACTACCAATGCATTCAGAACTTTAGGCAAAAAAGCCGGTGTCATAACTCTTATCGGTGATATGTTAAAAGCAATCCTTGTAGTATTACTGATCAGATTCGTTATATATAAGGATGTTGACTATGTAAAGCTTCTAGAGCTTATATGCGGTTTCGGCTGTGTGCTCGGACATAATTTCCCGGTATGGCTTAAGTTCCACGGAGGAAAGGGTATAGCTGTTACGGCAGGCGTATTCATAGCGATCGATCCCTGGATACTTCCTGTAGGACTTCCGCTGTTTGCCGTTCTGGTACTTACTACCAAGTATGTATCCGTAGGCTCACTTGCGGTACTTACGCTGTTCCCTATATGGAATGCCATAAGGTTTACGGCTGAGCCTTACTATGCATGGATAGTGATAGTATCCTGTATGTATACGGTTATGGCTTTCATACAGCACAGACAGAATATAAAGCGTCTGATGAACGGTACCGAAAACAAGATCGGACACAAGAAGCACACGGAGGCCTCCGTTTGACCTTAAGCTTTAGCGAAGGATATTATAATATCAGAAAGGAATGCCCAAAAGGGCAGTAGGGAAATGTCAGTTACAGTATTAGGAAGCGGTACATGGGGCACCGCACTTGCGATTTTGTTGGCAAATAAAGGAACAAAGGTTGTTTTATGGTCTAAGATTGAAAGTGAGATCAATGCATTAAAGGAAGACAGAAAGCATATCAAAAATCTTCCCGAAGCAGTACTTCCGGACTCGGTAGAGCTGACTTTAGATGAGAAATATGCAGTAAACGGAAGTGATCCGGAACTTATAGTATTTGCGGTAGCATCACCGTATGTAAGAGATACCGCTAAGCTTGTTGCTCCTTATATCAAGGACGGTCAGCTCATAGTGAATGTGGCAAAGGGTATCGAAGAAAAGACCTTAAACACCATACTTGATATCATCGGCGAAGAGATCGGAAATGCTACACTTGCCGTTCTTTCGGGACCTTCACATGCTGAGGAAGTAAGCAGGCTTATCCCCACCACCGTAGTTGTAGCATCCAGATCTGAAGAAGCTGCCAAGAAGATCCAGGATATGTTCATGACCAATACTTTCAGAGTATACTCCAGTGACGATGTAATAGGAGTGGAACTCGGAGGCTCCATAAAGAATGTTATAGCACTTGCAGCCGGAATGTCGGACGGACTCGGATTCGGAGATAATACAAAAGCAGCACTTATGACAAGAGGTATAGCCGAGATAAGCCGTCTGGGCAAGAAAATGGGAGCAAAGATAGAAACTCTCTGCGGACTGTCAGGAGTCGGCGATCTGTTTGTTACCGCTACAAGCCATCATTCAAGAAACTGGAATGCCGGATATCTGATCGGACAGGGCATGAGTGTTGAAGATGCTATGAAAAAGGTAGCTCAGGTAGTAGAGGGCGTATACTGTGCTAAGGCTGCCAAGGCTTTGGCTGATAAGTATGAGGTTGAGATGCCCATCGTTCAGGAAGTATATGAGATACTTTTTGAAGGTCAGGATGTACATCAGGCAGTAGTTGACCTCTTTACCAGAGATAAGACCAATGAGCATTCCGCAGTTGATTGGGATTGTGCTAATCAATAATCCAGGCAGGGCTGTTGCTTTATTGCGGCGGCTGTCTTAATATCGCGTATGGATAATTATAGGGCTCTGTCCGGGAGCATACCCGTCACGAGCCCTTATTTATTGTCTGTTAACAATATTAAGACAGCCGCCGTCTTTCATTTTTTGCAACAGTAATTATTTAGTTTATTACATTTTATAAATCCTTAATGTAATTTTTGCGTAACAATTTGTTGACAAATTTGTAATTCAGTAGTATAATGCAAAATAGCCTTACTGAAATCTATCCGTAATTTTATATTTGCCGGTAACAAACGGCTTACGGAAAAAAATTAAGAAAAGGGAATTATATATGAAGTCATATATTAAAGCCATAGCGGCATGTCTGTTACTTGGGCTGCTTCTTACGGCGAACACGGAAACAAAAGCTAATGCAGCAGACATTATCACAGGTGAGAGACCTATAGAAGGGCTTTCTTATTACCTTGATAAGTGCTATGAGGAAAATGCGGATTTTAACATTGC
This sequence comes from Lachnospiraceae bacterium, assembly GCA_017427415.1. Classification (GTDB taxonomy): domain Bacteria; phylum Bacillota; class Clostridia; order Lachnospirales; family Lachnospiraceae; genus RUG11977. Next base: position 25,103 of record JAFRSU010000014.1, read on the forward strand.
AGAATTATTCAGTGAAGCTGCAGTGATCCCTGAGACCGTTGCTTTTGCAAATGTAAATGATTATCTGAACATAAGAAAGTCAGCCGGTACATCGGCATCCATAGTAGGTTACCTTCCTAAGGACGGTATGTGTGAAGTGCTTGATACTAAAGACGGCTGGGCACATATAAAGTCAGGAAAAATAACCGGTTATGTTTCGGAAGAATATCTTATAACAGGTGAAAAGGCAATAGAAAGAGCTCTTTGCCTTTCAACTCTTATGGCTACCTGCAATGCAGGTACGGTTAACTTCAGGTCTGAGCCCGATTCATCGGATGATGAAAATATCATCACAACAGTAAAGCATGGAGTACAGCTTCCTGTTATAGAGGAGTGTGTTATCTCAAAAGATGATGATACCATCTGGGTAAAGGCATATTGTGATGACCTTGAGGGCTATATCGCAAAGGAATTTGTTGATGTAGCTTATGACTGGGATAAGGCAGTATCACTAGAAGCAGTTCTTAACGGTGAATCCAATGTAGGAGCCAATTCGTTAAGAAACCAGATCATCATAGAAGCAAAGAAGCATATAGGACTTAAGTATGTATGGGGCGGCAACAGCTTATCGACCGGTGCCGACTGTTCGGGATTCTGTCTCGCAGTATACAGGGCATGCGGATATGATACCAAGAGCCTTCCGAGAGCATCTTATGATATAGCTGCTTCGTCAAAGGGTAAGACGGTTTCACTTGCTAATGCAAAACCGGGTGACATGGTATTCTACGGTTCATCATCCGGCAAAATAAATCACGTGGCTCTGTACATGGGCAACGGTATGATCATCCATGAAAGCGGACGTAAGTACGGCTGCATGGTATCTCCGGTTGACTACAGGACCATCGTTAAAATCAAAAGCTTCCTTGATTAAAAGGCTTGGCATACAACGTAAAAAAGGCTTGTCATAATGACAGGTCTTTTTTATTTTTACGAACGGTCATCAGGAAAACTATTAATATTAATAGTTTTTGCCTTAAAGGTCCGATATTTATTTACTTATCGGGACCGGTGATGTATACTTAAAATGTAAAAATGAAAATGGTTATATTTATCGGATATATTATGTTTGGGAGTATATATGCCATATATCAGTAAAAAATCAAGAAAATATATTTTAATATTTGGTATAGCACTGATACTTTCTGAACTGGAACAGGTGTTTAATTTTGTGGGCGGCAGGCTCCAGGCGTTCTTGCAGGAATTGAACACCATCATGTTTATCGGGATCACGGTCACATGGATCATCACGATACAGAGAAGGGTAACGGATAAGATATTAAGAAGGTATCTTGTGTTTGGCGGTTGCTTTATCATTGTCCTTTTTATCATGAGACTCATACGCTGGATAATGTTTAGCAGGCTCTTTGTGGTAGACAGGTATTTTTGGTATGCTTACTATATCCCTATCACCATGCTTCCTTTTTTATCATTGCTCTTATCCTGCAATGTCGGGCGTGAGGCTGAGGTCAGGTCCAGGATGCCGGGTAAGATATTGCTCTTTATATGGGCATGTCTTATGGCTATGGTCATGACAAACGATTTTCATAATTTTGTATTTAAGATCGGCGGATATTTTGACGGAAGTTTAAATTACAAATATAATTACGGATATTATATTATAATCGCATGGTGTGTTATATTAACGGCTGTTGCTTTCGTCATCCTTATAAAACGGAGCAGGACCAGTGTAAGTAAGGAGCTTGCGCTGATACCGGCTTATATTTCGATGTTTTTCGTTACGTTTTTGCTTATTTATATTATAAGGGGCGGAAAATCCCCTACTATATTGGGAAGAAAGCTGTATAATTTTCAGGAGATATATGCACTTATATATATCGGACTTTGGGAAGCATCGCTCCGTATAGGACTTATACCGTCCAACAGCGATTATGACGATATATTCGGACTTTCTACCATAAATGCCGCTATAGCCGGTATGGACGGTAAGATCAAATACCGTTCCAATCTGGCAGAAGAGATCACGGAGAATGAGATAACCCGTGCGGAAAACGGTGAAGAAGTATTTCTGGATGAAAACAGGGTCATAAGAGTACAGTCCATACCTGTAGGCAAGGTTGCATGGGTTGAAGATCATACTACGATCAATGAATTAAATGCCGGGTTAAAGGATGCACTTGACCGTATCTCGGAGGAAAATAACCTCTTAGAGATGGAAAATGAGATAAAGACACAGAAAGCATCGATAGAAGTAAGAAACAAACTGTATGACAAAATATCGAACAGAACACAGTCACAGCTAAAAAAAATAGAAGAGATACTTGAAAAAGTAGAGCTTACAGGAGGGAATCCCACGGAAGCTTTAAAGCTGTGTTCGGTATTCGGTGCATATGCAAAAAGACAGGCCAACCTGTCTATCATGACGGAACACTATAAGTACCTAAAGCTTGAAGAATTGCGATATGCCATAAGGGAGTCACTTGAGAACATAAGGCTTTTGGGTATCGATGCAAATGTAAGCGGTATAAAGGCCGATACGGAGTTTGAAGGTGAGCTTCTTATATTTGCATATGAGTTCTTTGAAACTACGATCGAAGCAGCTCTGCCGGAAGTTGAGACCATATCATGTATTTTACTTGGTGAAGACGGATTAAGGCTTGAGATACTTATGGATACTCCTTTTGAGATACCGGATTACGGCGTATTTAGTGCTAAAGAGCACGGTCTTAAGATAGAAGTTCTGCATGAGGATGAAGGAGTATATGTACGTTTATTCTCACTAAAAGAAAGTGAGGTGGACGTATGCAGTTAAAGATAGAATTATTTACTTTAGGGTTTTTCGGGCTTGAAACGCTTGTTATGCTTACTATAGTCATATATAACTTTTTCAGGCTCTTACTTACCCGAAGCAGAAAGCTTTATCTTGCACTCATCGGCTTACAGTTTGTGATCGAATATCTTATATTGCAGAATTTCCTGATACTGCTGAGAGATTATTATGTAGAGCAGATGAGCCTGTATGGATTCGGATCAAGACCGATACTGATCGCGATGCAGATAGTCCTTACCGCTGTTGTATTAAAGGTGACAGCGCTTGTATATAGAAGGGCACGCAGATATCTTTCCAAAGCATCGATAAAATCAGCACTTGATACCCTGCCTGTAGGACTTCTGTTTTACTGGTCGGGCGGTACGGTAAAGCTTATCAATTCCAAGATGGATGAGATCTCGCATCTGATGTTCGGGGAGAGTATCTATAACGGCAACCAGTTCTGGGATCGTATAAATGATAAGTCAATGGATTTTATAAAGGATACCGGAAAAGATGACAATGAGTGCATGATACGCTTAAGAAACGGCAAGGTATACAGTATACAAAAAAGAATATGCTACTTTGAAGGACATAAGCTTTTTGAGATCACTGCATATGATGTATCACGGGAGCAGCTGCTTAATGAGGAACTGAAGATAAAAAGGATCAAGGCCGATGAGATTAAAAACAGGCTGAACCTCTTAAACCGTGATATAGAAGTAATGACGGTCGAGAAGGAGGTACTTGAGACCAAGAGAAAGGTGCATGACGATCTCGGGAAAACCCTTATCATGTCAAAAAGATATCTTGATACGGGTGATGAAAAGCTCGGAAAAGAAGTGATAAAGCAGTGGAAGTTAAATGCCATGCTTTTAAGGGGAGAAGAAAGAGAGAAAGATGCACTTTTATATACCGATGTCCTAAGAGATGTCAGAAAGACCGGACTTGAGGTATATACAGAAGGGAATCTGCCGTTAGCCGCAGGACTTAAAGAGATAGTGATATCTGCGATAAGGACCTGTGCTACCAATACACTGCGTCACGGAAAAGGTACCGTGATGTATATAAACGCATCAGAAGTAAAGGTAAGAACATTAAAATCATTTAAGGACAAGGATTATATCAAGATCGAGATAAGCAATAACGGAGAATTGCCGGATCCTGATTTTACTGAAGGAGGAGGCCTTACTAACTTAAGAAAGTCGGTAGAAAGAGCCGGCGGTCTTATGAATGTGGATATCTCTGTGGTCTTTAAAGTTACACTTAAGCTGCCCTTACCTGAAGATTAAAAAGGAGTACATATGACAAAAGTTGCTATAGTAGATGATCAGAATATCACAAGGCAGTTTTTCTCGTATTTTATAAAGGAGTCGGAAGATTTTGAACTCACGGCTACTTTAAAAAACGGGGAAGAAGCTATCGAATACTGCAAAGTAAACAATATAGACCTGATACTTATGGATATTGTCATGATAGGCGGCATGAACGGTCTTGATGCTGCTAAGGAGATAAAAAAGATCAATCCGGAGATCAAGATCATAATCATCACCTCCATGCCCGAGGTATCGTATATAGATAAGGCAAGGAGTATCGGTGTGGACAGCTTCTGGTATAAGGAACTTGAAGAGGTTCCTATACTGACTGTTATGGAAAGAACT
>JAFRSU010000015.1 GCA_017427415.1 Lachnospiraceae bacterium
GATAACTGCTATTATCTTCTCAAATTCCGGGATCTTGCCGATATTTGGAAACTCATCAAGCAGGAAACGTACATGTACAGGGAGTCTTCCTCCTTTATGCTTACCGGCTATATCGCACAGCATGTTGAACATCTGGGCTTCAAGTATTGCCATCAGGAAATTATAAGTTGTATCTGTATCAGACATTATCATGAAGAGCGCCGTCTTTCTCTCTCCTATGCTTCCTATATCCAGTTCATCGTAGGACGTTATGTCCCTGAGCTCCAAGAAATCGAATGCCGAAAGTCTTGCAGCACATGAGATCATAATGCTTTTAAAAGTTTTTCCAGAAACAAGTTGTCAATGTTTTTTTTATACTTTTTTACAATATTTTCTTAAACTGCCCCTTTCAGAACCCTTTTAAGCACTTCTGAGAAATTTAATCCCTGCTCTTTGAAGTGAAGACCTACTACATAAGTTGTCCTGTCTATGGTTCGAGTTACGGTATTCGACTGTGATTCTGATATAACCTCAGTAAAATCGACTACATTGTTCTGGGATTCCATCATCCCGTCTGTCATAATTTGCTTTTCCTGTTCCATAAGTCCTTCAAAAAAATAAAACAGTGGGATAAGTTTTCATCTCATTCCACTGTTATAATTCATTATTGTGTCACTATTAATTTATATGTCCTTTATAACTATGCCATTAAAAAAAATTATAATACTATTGACATACGCCTCGGATTATTTTAGACTAACATATATTGCGGGGCGAACACCGCTACCATTGTCGATGACATAGTTGCCGACACCGCCCGCATCGCCACCGTAGCCTACGACCGCGGCAGCGTCGAAAGCGCCGTCGCCAGGAGATCGAAGCCACCACAAACAAGTATTTTCGCCATCCTTAGTCATATACATGTGATCAGTATATGCACCCTGTGCAACAGCATAAGCTGTCGGAGCGCATCTACGCGCTATATCATTTTCACGATATTCCGAACTGAAGCCATATTCCGTGTTCTTTATGTCATCATATGAAAGCAGGAATACATTATCCTTCGTGTCATTTCCGCCCGGTGTGCCGAAAACTGTATTATCCGCATTGGTAAGCTTCGTGTTCTTTATCATTTTTCTTTCTTTGTCTGTGAAAGCTGTCTTGTAAAAACTCTTATTCAGCCATTCACGAAGAGTACAATTCTCCCATGTGATACCCTTGAATTCCTTATTGTAAGGAAGCGTGTCAAGCGCATACTTGCTTATCAAGAGCATCTGGTTCTTATCCTTTGAAAGCACTATCCATTCAATGGCTTCCTTTCCGTTATTCATGTTAGCATCCTGCTCATAAGAGCCAAATTCAACGACCTCTCCAACCTTTACTTTTGAGAAATCATAGCTCTTTTCCTTTGTATCCTTAGCCTTGGTTGCTTTTATCTTTATGGTTTTCTCCGCACTATAATTAGTGTATTCCTCATTTGAATCATAAGCCATAACCTTGAAAGTATATTTTCCCTTTGGCAGGCCCTTTATTGTATATGTGCGTTTCTTTGTCCCATCTTTTTCAAGGTGTCCCACCAGACGTTCATATTTCCCGTCGCTTTGTATATACTTCGAATAAGCGTTGTCAGTATTTGTGATACAGATAAAATACCCTGCCGCTCCCTTTGTCTTACTTATGGTGATTTTCACACCTGTTCCACTGTTTATCTTCTTCAGCTTAATCTTAGGTGTTCCAAGCTCCTCTGCAGCACTTACACTAGCATCCGGCATAAGTGCCGCAAACATGCTGACAAACATAACCGCTGCCAAAAGCAGCCCCAATAGTTTTCTTCCTGTTTTCATCAATAAAACCTCCCATTATTTTTTTATAAAAGGCAGGCAGAATATAGAACTCATTTGGTAAAAGTCCTTATGTCCAGTCTGTATTTTACAGTATTAAGTTGTTACACAAAAACAAACCGAAAACTGTTTCTCCGGTTATTAGAACACTATTTAAAAATTTTCCTCCGGTAGGTGGGTGTATTTTCGGTCATTGAACTACCTATTGTCACGTGTTTTTTCTTTTCAATCATTATAATATCATAAACATTAAGTAGGTACAACACTTTTTTCAAGATTTTACCCCAAAAAATCATCTCTGAAATTCATTGATCAGCTTTCTTTCACCTCTACCATTGTGTCCCTCAATCTCCAAGAACAATTTAAGTTCCTTCTTTTTATGTTCCAGAACTTCCAAACGGGCAAGCTCATTGGCAACTTTATTGAATTCCTTATCAATGTCACCTATACTATCATAAATCTTTTTGAGTTCTTTGCGCCATTTACCGGGAGTGATACTTTTAATAGTTCCCTCAATAGCATAGGATTATCAGTGCAAGATACTTTTCCGGTGTGAGGAGGAACGCTGCCATATGATCAAGCAGCATTGCTGTTATAGCTATATACTTGATCTGATTCCTGTTAAACCGGTATTTTTTCATGACTCCTCTATCCTTCCAAAATTGTATATATCCACTACCTGATCCGGTTTTAGTTTCAGCTTTGTTGACATATACTTCTTTATGTCAAAAGCGTTTTTCTCATTGTAGTCCGATAACAGCTTATACCTTTTATGCTTTGTGATATCATACTTTTCAGATAAAAACGGACGTACTCCTCTTAAC
>JAFRSU010000016.1 GCA_017427415.1 Lachnospiraceae bacterium
GTTAAACTCGGACTTGAGCTTTTTGTTCTTGCAGATTGTATTAATTTTCAATTACACCGAACTCCCGAAGTTTTTCGAGAAGTGCGGTCAGATCTGCGGAAGCAGTGGCTTCATCAATATCATATTCGAAAAGAACAGAATCGAGAAGTTCTTTTTCGGACATGGGATTCTGCAGTTTTTCCCAGACGAAAGCGGCAAGTTCGTTCAGCATCATAGTGCCGTTAAAACTTTTCATTCTTTCGCCGGTAGGGACAAGCATATATTCACCGACTATATTTCTGAGAATAAAATCATTACATGCTTTCATGTTCTGCCTCCGTTTACGAATCATTAGCAGCCGCTGTTTCTGCCACTGCTGAAAGTTCTAGCATTGCGATGGTAAGGAACACCGTCACATCCGCCGCCTCTGCCTCTGCCGCGGCCTACGTCACCATTGTCTTCTTCGGGAGGAGTAGGGATGGTAGTGATTTCACCTGTAGATGAGAGGATTGTCTCAGTAACAGATGAGGTCTCAGCAAAATCCAGTTTCTCTACCTTAGGGGCGTTATAAGCTTTTTTCATATGTTTCACCTCCTGTCATTTTATAGTAGTTTATTTCATGTATATATAATACATGGTAAACAATTTTCAGCATTCAGGTGTCGGAAGTACACCCTTGCTTACCAAATACCGTGTTTTTTTGCAATGTGCTTCGGGACGTTTGCCGGGTTCCGTGTATTGAGTAAATTGAGCTGCGCATTTATCGCATACATTCTCATATGCACATCCGGCACATTCTGCAACTCTGGGCCAGTTGTTCGCTATCCGGTTGATTTCTTTCCAGCTTTTAGAAAATCCGTCCGTTAGGGGAAAACTATTAGCAGTCATTCTGTTACATATACGCATTTCACCATTCCAGCCGATTACAAAACCAGATCGGCCGCCACCGCATTCAAGCCCGCATTCGGTACATTCATGTTTATTTCCACCCGGTTCCGGAAGTATGTTTTCAGAGATTTCTTTTAGGTTTATTCCCTGTAATTCGTTGTTATATTTTAAAATACGTGCAATAAACTCATTGTCTAAAGGTTTGCATTTATTTAGTCTCCATTCTTCACCTTCAGGGGCGAATAGAGAAGTGGTTATAGTTATATTGTTTGAAAGACTTCTTGCCAAACGTATGGTCTCAAAGACATCTTCACCAAGGATGGAAGTGGCAGTAATACTTATGTCAAGTTGTATCCCGCAGGCAATAACGTTTTTTAAATTCTCTAAAACGCGGGTAAATACTCTTTTACCGGTAACTCGTTCATAAGCATCTTCACTGTTTCCATATAAAGTAACCTGTATCAGCGCCGGAGGATGAGCTTTAAAGAAATCCATTCTTTTTTCGTCCAATAATACCCCGTTTGTCATCACAGTAACCTGACATCCGAGACTTTGAAGATAGAGGTAGATATCATCAAAACCGGGAAAGGTAAGACATTCTCCACCGGTAAGGGCGGCTTCCATCATGCCGGCTGAAAATGCTTGCTTTATAAGGTCTTTCCACTGCTCAGTCGATAAGAGCTTTTTGCTGCCCATACCATCCGGAGTAAGATGAACATAGCACATCTTACAATCAAGATTACATAAAGGAGTGAGTTCGAATTGTCCGAATATCGGAACATTCATTACTCGGGCCTTTGCATCAAGAAACTTCATCACCTTTTCGTAGCTGGGCGTCTGTTTCTCATTGTGTGACTGAAGCAAATCAATATATTCAAAAGCATCCTTCGGACCGATCAATTTCTCCCAGGCAACTTTTGCCGCTTCCGGTTCCATATTACATTCAAGTCTGTAGAAAGACACTTTTTCAATCAGTTTTGTATAAAGGTCCAAAATCAGGACATTTTTAGCAGGGTCCCGGGAAACATATGTCTGCTTCATTAGAAGACTCATAGCTTCTTTGATACTGATGGGTTCGATTTTGTTTACTTTAGCCCGTTCTATCTTAACTATGGCTTTTACCGGGACGGATGTGTTGCTGCTCAGATGATGCTTACCATCCCATGGTGTACCGTAAGCCTTCAATTCATCAATCCTGAGCATCGGTTTATCATCGTTGATCATCTGAACCTTTGCCCCGAATACCTCGCGCCAGAGCCTGGCATGAGTACTTTTACCTGTACCGCTTTTAGCTGTAAAGATAATGCCTTCGCCGTTCATGGCAAGTGCCGATCCGTGAAGCATCAGAACGTTGTACTCAACCAGCTTATCAGCGACTAAGATATGGATGGCATTATTCTCAAGAAACTCTTCTTTGTAGTCGACCCGAGCAAGGCCTTCCGTATCGTTCATATGATCAAAGTCAGCGTGAACACTGCGGATAAAAACATCGGTTGGTTCTATAATAAATTCGGGTGTCTTATCTGTAAAATATCCCTCAAAAAAATCGCGGTTTTCTTTATATTTGCATTTTATTCTTAAAGGAATACCGGCAAGTTCAATATTAAAATCTTCCACGGATCCTCCTTAATAATGGTAAATCACATAAAGTAATTGTTGTTCTAAATAATTACTATAAGTATACGATAAATAAAATAAAAATACAAGTTGTTAAACATAAATGATAGAAATAAAAAACCTGACTAAGATGCTTAGTCAGGCTTATACATATATTTATGGTTGTCAATCATGACTTTAAGTCTACTACAGGGGGCTCTTCGGTAACGGGAGGCTCATCAGGTGTAGTAGTAGGAGGTGTAACAACTACAGGAGGTTGACAAGGGAATTTAGGCTTGCTAGGCTTCCAAGGCCACCAATAAAACCCTCCACAACTGGTCTCTGTAACGTCTAATTCAATAACTTCTGCATTTGTCCACTTCTTCATGATTTTCTCTCCTTAAATTTTTGTACAATCATCTTTATGATTCCTATGTGACGTATACTACTATAACGTTAAATATATATCAAGTAATCTAACAGATTTGTAAGAAAAAATAGATTGGAAATGACAATGGACAATGCGTCAAATATGTTTATTAGTTATTTCTTTTGATATTTCCCTGGATTTTTCAAGAGCATTTTGAGCCATAATACACTGGGTTAAGGCTTGAATTATTTTATAATCCTGTCCTGCTTCTTGTTCGGTAACCTCTGTTTTGTTCAAAAATAAAGATAATTTATCAAAATCAAGATACGAAGCCCAAACATTTTTATGTAAACGTGAAACAGTTGTTGATTTTATTTTCAGATAATCTTCGTGCCAGTTTGGATTGAGCTTTAAATTTTTCCGGCTGTTATCATCTTTATCTACAACTTTATAAAGAGATTGTGGCATAATATCTTTAAATGCTTCGCGGAAAATGTATCGATTTCTTCTTCCTCTCAAATATTGATATCGGGGAATCGATACTGCGAAATCAATAACCCTATAATCCAGATAAGGACATATATATCTCACATCACAGCAAGCCCCTTGCAAGGCAATATTATCCAATCGATTACGACTACCGCCATGCATTATGTGTTTTATGGTATCGTAAGCGAAATATGAAACAGGAGCTTTAAAAGATTTCATTTTTTCGTGAAAAGATTGATTTATTAGTTCGGGGGCTTTAAACGGACCGACAAAGGAGGCCGATAATAGCTCTTTATTGTCATGAAAACTCTTTTTGATATCTTTGAAGGTGGTAAAAAAACGGTGCTTTTGCCCCTTAGTTTGTGACCACATATATCTTAAGTAATGGTAATGCTCATGATTATACCACATTTCATAAGGATTAGCTCTATGACTTACCCCTTCGTCACCACCATGTCCACTGAATACTACTTTGACGCCGGAGTGTTTCATATACAGAGCAGTTTCAGTTATGTTTGTAGTATTGATATAAGCGGGATAAGCATAATCTACATACATAGAGTTATCCGTTGGTTTTAAACCGACAAGGTTTAGATAGTCGAGCAAAGGTTCTTTTAAATCAGCGGTTTGTTGTTTGAAAGTACAGGTTATTTTTTCCTGATCACAGATATCTTTTATGATGAGTCGTTCATCTTTTTCTGCATAAGGTAACATTTCAGGGGAATAGGACCATGAATAGTACACCCCATCTCTTTTTAATTTGTTTATCAGTATGCTTATGATACCGGAATCCAGTCCTCCGGAAAGCTCTGCACCTACAGTTCCTGATAATACATCCAATCTGCGTTTTACAGAATCAGTAATCAAGTCTTTTAATCTTGATTGATATTCCAGATCAGATCGCAGTCTTATTTTGTTTTTCCCGAGTTCCCAATATGAGATGATCTGAGGGGCACCTATAATATTATTGGAAAATGGTATTCTGAGGTAGCTACCAGGTTTTACACAAAAAACATTAGTATATTCAGTGTTTGTTAATTCTGTTGGGATAAAACCGTTAAGGGTTTTATATATCCATAATTCATCCAGGGTTATATTGGCTCGTAATAATCCTGTTATTCCTCTGATATCGGTTGAAAATGAAACAAAATCGTCATTAATGTAATAAAAAAGAGGTCGTATTCCCATGTGATCTCGGAATAAGATCAGTTCTTGTTTATCTGGATAATATATGGCACCAGCAAATTCACCATTAATCTGCGAAAGGAAATCAAGCCCTTTTAATTGTATATATGAGATTAGCAGTTCGGAATCTGAAATAATATTCGGTAATTTACATATATTAAGTAATTCATCCCTGTTATATATAATCGCATCGACAACGCAATAATAGTTTGGGGCTGTTATAATGGGATTGCCTGTAGAGATGTATTGATTTATCTTATCAAGACAACATCCGACAAAGAAATTTCCCCCTTTTTTAACATCACTGGATTCTCTGCCATAAGGATTATTCCAAACTTGCATTCCTAATAATTCGGGGGTTTCGTCGAAGGAAAAGGGTACTTTATTAATAAGTCCAAAAATAGCACTCATATGTATGCCTCTATCAAAGTGTTGATGAAAAAAATAAGCCTTTGTCATAAATGGACAAAGGCTCATACCATGATTTACAAATTATGACAGGTTGCTTGTAGGATTGGTGTTATCTGAATTTGATCCAGAATTGTCACCAGGCTGCTCGCTGGGCTGGCTGTTGTCAGCTGCTAAATCATCATTAAATAACCACTCATACTTTCCTTCAATATAGAAAGGAACGAAACCATTAGCGGTATTAGCGATGCTAACTTCTACAAGTTCTGCGTTCTTCCAAGTCTTCATTACAATGTCCTCCAAATTATCTATTCTATGTCTTGCATAGTAATCATATAACATAATACATTGCGGAAAACATATATGCAACAATTCTAACATAATTGATAGAAATAATAACAGATGGGTTGAATTACCCTATATGGCATAAGATATACAATTATTTACATATTTACTGATATCTTCGAGAGTGTCGGTGTTATCAGGCCTTACTATAAGGTAAACATCGCATCCTGAAGCAATATTCATACATTGATTTATGACCATCGGCGTTGTTTCCCATTGTCCTGTAAGACGATGAAGGAATAAGTTGTCTTTTATAGACATAAAACATTCGAAACCGGACAGCTTATCAATCGTTAACTCTTTAACAGGAGCCTTTATTATATAAAAGAATGCTTTTAGTTTTAGAGGATGGGGGACAAAGATATCATTTACAGGTACGAGATATTTATCCTTATCTTCGTTGATATAAATGAGGGTATTCTTGTTTAGATTACGTTTTTCCACTTCGTTGGAACACAGTTTTTGGAACGGGAAAGCGGAATACACAATGCACTCGTCGTCAATACATCTGACGGCAGCTACATCATCTGCCATGAGTTTATACCCTTGCTCAAGAAGTTTGCCTGCAAGAGACGATTTCCCTGCACCGGGGGTACCGGATATCATTACGGCTCCGTAATCGGTGGCAATGGCACTGCAGTGTATGGTCAGTATTTCTTTTTGCAGCAGTGCCATAGAAAGGCAGTAACCTATAATCCATGCGGATATGATTTCGTAAGTATATCCTTTCTTAAGTTTAACAAAAATCTGGCTGTTTTGTATAAGATAATAACCTCCGATGTTTTCCATGACGGACTTTTCAAGTCCTATTTCGTATTGCTTTTTCAGGGCATTCGCTGATTTAAGGCAATTAATTACTTCTTCTTCAACGTCGCGTTCTCTTACCGTTATTACATCCGATGTAAGATCTGATTCTTCAGCAGGGACGAGAAGCTTCAATTCAAATTCCGATTCCAATATAATTCCATATATCTTATATCTATACATATATTTATTCCTATGTGTTTCTGTATTTTTGCTCTGATTTGTTCCAATTATAACTTTTTTGTTAAAAATACACAAGAGGAATATATTTTGTGGTATGCTAATTCTCTAAATCCTTTTAGAAAAAATAATAGCATATCTTGTCAGGTTGTGGTATAATATTAATTTGCAGAAATATGTTTTTAGTTACTGGATATATTATACCAAAATAAAGATAGGAGAACTTACCGCACAAATGATTACATTAACCTTTGCTGCTGGTAGGGTGTTATTATAATGAGAGGCAGTCACAGACATGCTAATATAAATATAGCTTATATGTGCTTTGATGTACTGTTTGGGATTCTGGCATATATTATCGCTTCAATTATAGATGACGGAACGAGCTTCAGCAATGTAGATTATCTATTGGTATGCGCAAGCTCGATATTACTTATTATAGTATTTAACAAAAACAGAAGACTTTATGATACCACATTGTTTTTTTACATAGACAGATGGCTTACATATCTTACAAAGTCTTTTATATCCGCAAATCTTTTTGTTACAGTTCTTGCGTTTTATGTAGGGCATTGCGGAGTGGCGAAAAAGTTTTATATCATATTCCTTATATGTGAGTACATTCTTTTACTCGCAAGTGCGTTTTTTACAAGATGGGTGCTCAGAAGGACAAAGGTATATGCTGTAAGGACTTTACTGGTAGGTACTAAGGCGGATTATGAAAAGGTTATCCGTTTCTTAAGGCATAACAGTATGAGCGCGGAGGTAATAGGATATATATCTGAGACGTCGGCATATCCTGAGGGAGATGACACTCCGTTCCTCGGGACTATAGATGATCTGGAGGAGGTAGTTCATAAAAATTCCATAGATCAGGTATTCTTCATGCAGCACAGGAAAAAACCTGTCAGTCTGGAAAAGCATGTCGAGCTTTGTATGGAACTGGGTCTCGTAGCCCGTGTATTGGTACATCCTTATCGTATAGGTCGTGCGCATTCCGTTATATGCAGCATAGGTACTTATCCTGCTGTAACTTATCATAATGTAGTATTAAATGTATATGCTAAGGCAGCTAAGAGGGTATTTGATGTCGTTTTCAGTATAGTCGGCATAATAGTTTTCGCTATACCGATGCTGATCACAGCCATAGCGATAAAGCTTGACTCTAAGGGGCCTGTTATATTTAAGCAGACCAGAGTGGGACTTAACGGCAGACACTTTAAGATGTTTAAATTCCGAAGTATGGTGAAGGATGCCGAGGCAAAAAAGAAAGAACTGATGGATAAGAATAAAGTGTCTGGCGGTCTTATGTTTAAGATGGATGATGACCCGAGAATCACAAAGGTTGGCAAATTCATCCGTAAGACATCCATAGATGAGTTGCCACAGTTCTTTAATGTACTGTTCGGTACGATGAGCCTGGTAGGAACCCGTCCGCCTACAGTGGATGAGGTAGCTAAGTATGATACAAGACATTGGAGAAGACTGTCGGTAAAGCCCGGTATCACCGGTATGTGGCAGACCAGCGGAAGAAGCGAGATAACTGATTTTGAAGAGGTGGTAGCATTAGATAAAGAATATATAGATAACTGGAGTATGTGGCTGGATATTAAAATATTGTTTAAGACAGTAGTTCAGGTGTTTGCCCGAAAAGGGGCATGCTGAGCCTGGTATTTGAATTTTTGAAGGATTTAACAAAAGCTTATGAGTGATGTAACAATTAGTGTTATTATGCCTGTGTTTAATGCTGAAAAGCACTTAAAGACAAGTATCGAATCTGTGTTGCAGCAATCTTATGCAGATTTTGAATTGATTATAGTTGATGATGGCAGTTCTGATTCTTCTGCGGAAATCTGCAATGAGTATGCCGTATCAGATAAGAGAATACGGGTTATCCATCAGGATAATTCGGGAGTGAGTAAAGCCAGGAATGTCGGGATACAGGCTTCTAAAGGGAAATATATCCTGTTCCTTGATTCGGATGATAAAATGGATACGAATCTTATGGAAGATAACCTGAAGATTATTGAAAAGCTTAACCCGGATGTTCTGATCTTTAATTTTAGGTATGTTTTTTCAGACCGTTGTGAAGATAACCGTTTCAAACAGGACGAGTTGTTTTTTGGTGATAATAAAAAGTTTTTTGAGGAAAGACTGGAAGCTGTTGTAGAGAGTGAACTGATGAATGCACCGTGGAATAAAATAATCCGCAGTGATCTGATAAAGAAAAACAATATCCTTTTTGATGAAAGATATTCAATTTTAGAGGATGCGATGTTTTCGGTATCGGCATGTACATATGCTAAAACAATCTGTGTTAACAGCGACATATATCATAGTTACTATATCTGGGAGACTGGTTCCCTAAGGACAAAATGGACTGACAGCAGATTTTTGGCCATTAAAGAGCTTTATAAACTCGAAAAAAGATATTGTAGCAGATTTGAGAACAACAAAAAACAAATGCAGCTCTTTGGAAGGATATTCAGCAAATCGATATTTGTATATATGCAGCTTGTTTCAGTGACTGCTGAGCTGACTTTCAAAAAGAGAAAAGAGTTTTTAAAGGCAGTATGCAACGATAATAAAGTACGACAGATATTTCTGAATAAGAGTTTTTATCCGAATTCAGGAGTCAATAAGGGCGCGATCCGTTTGTGCGTTAAGATGAAAATGACTTTTATGATAATTATTTTATACAGGATAAAAAATTTTTTCAGGCGGAAATAGAAATATAAATGTTATTAATGTCAGGAGAACAATAATGGTTGATTCGAAAGTCAGTGTTATAGTTCCGGTATATAATACTGAAAAATATCTTCGAAAATGTCTGGATTCTCTTGTAAACCAGACTCTTGACGGAGTAGAGATAGTGATTGTAAACGATGGTTCGAAAGACTCCTCTCCGCAGATTATAACTGAATACATGAAAGAATATCCTGACAGATTTGTATATGCATCGCAGGAAAACAGCGGACAGGCAGTAGCCAGAAATAAAGCTTTAAAGATGTGTACCGGTGAATATATCGGTTTTTTGGATTCCGATGATTTCGTCCGTACGGATATGTTTGAACGCATGTATAATGCAGCTGTGAATGAAGATGCCGATTATGTGGCTTGTGGATATACGGATATAACTTATGATGAAGCCGGAAACGAGATAGAACTGGAACATTACGTACATTCAAAACTTGCATATAAGACCAAAGATATGTTTTTCGGAGCACTTGCATCTCCGTTCCTTCATTTATATAAGAAAGAAGTGCTTACAGAATCCGGAGCGGATTTTCCGGAGGGGGTGGTATATGAGGATACGGCATTTTATCTGAATATCATACCTTATATTAAAAAGCTTGCGGTAATAGATGAACCATTGGCTTTCAGGGTAAGACGCAGCAACTCTACCATGTCAACATTTAAAGCCGCTAAGGTAAGACAGATTTTCAGAGTGCTTGATTATTCGATAGATTACTATAAGAAAAAAGGGTTTTATAAAGAATATAAAAAGGAATTGGAGTATTTCTGTGTAAGAGTATTGCTCTGCAGTTCTATGCAGCGTATCTGTAAGGTTGAAAACAGCAAGGAAAGAAAAGCTCTGCGTAACGAAACGCTTGAGTATCTTAACCGTAATTTTCCTGACAGAAAGTCTAATGGATATTTCAAGGGCGGTTTTCAGCATTTATATATGAAGACTTTTAACAAAGTGACAGCACCATTTTATGCATGGCTGTTAAGGATAAAAGGACGCAGGGAAAGAGAGTATATCTGATGGATAAGGTAAAAATCTCCGTAGTTATTGCATCTTATAATGGGGCAGAATATCTGGTCGAGCAGCTTGAATCGATCCGTACCCAGACTTTACCTCCGGATGAGCTTATTATATGTGATGACCGCTCAAAGGATAATACGGTAGAAGTGGCTGAAACATATATTAAAGAGCATAAACTTGAAGGTTCATGGCGGATAACTGTCAATGAGCAGAATATGGGTTATGCTGATAATTTTGATCATGCCGCAAAGCAGGCTACAGGCGACTTGATATTTTTCTCTGATCAGGATGATGTCTGGAATCTGGATAAAATTGAAATTATGACTAAAATAATGGCGGAACATCCTGAATGCAAGGTGCTCTGTACCGATTATGTGCCCTGGTATACAGGTGAAAATGCTCCTCAGGCACCTAAGAGTGTCATGGACAGAATGCCGGATAACGGGGCATTGGAAACAGTCAGATTAAAGAAAAAAAGCGTATATATCGGAGCGCTTGGATGTTGTATGTGCGTAAGACGTGAGTTTTACACGGATATCTGTTCTTACCGCTTCTCCGGATGGGCGCAGGATGACCGCATGTGGAAGATGGCGCAGTGTGAACCCGGAGGCTGTCTGATATTACACAGAAACCTTATAAAACACAGGATTCACGGAAATAATACTTCTACATACGGGAAGTATCATACTGTGGAGCGAAGGGTTAAGCTTTTCAGCGAGATGCTGGAAGCGGAAAAACAGATGCTTAAATATCTTGAAGATAAAAAAGCGGATAAAAAAGATATTAAACTGATCAATAAGCATATATCAATGATGGGAAAGAGGATTGACCTGATAAAGAACAGGAAACTGTTGAAAACAGTTCCTTTGATCGGGTATCTTTCATATTATGAGAGAAAAAAATCATATCTGGTAGAGATATATATGGTCCTTAAGTCTAAGTAAAAGGGATAAAATGAGTTTGATGCAAATATAGAGATAATATAAACAGTTTATAGATATTGTATAGGGTATTATTTTGGAATCTATCGTGTCAACAGTTTTTTAAACGAGGAGGGATGGTATGAATTCAGAAAAAAAGATGAAAGTCCTTTGCACAATTCTATTAAGCATATTTTTAGTGATTTCGGGAGTGTTTATTGCCAGTAAATGTGCATTTACAGGGGAGGAGCCTGCCCTGGCGGATTCCGATACAGAAGCAACGTATAATGAGAATGAAGTTGTTTTACCGGTTTCTCAAAAGCAGATATCAATATCTGAAATAGAAGATAATATGTTCGTTCAGGGAGAATATGATCTGAAAGTTATTCCGGACAAATATAATACCGGTTGTCACGGCGATTTATATAAAGTAAACGGTGACAAAGAATTGAATGGCATCACGACGGCATATAGCGGAGGCAGTCTTATTTTAGATTTTTATTATAGAAATCAGACAGCATCCGAAGATATTGTTTTGGAAAACTATGATTTTTCTGACTATCCGATAGCAATATATCATGAGGACAAAATAAAAAACAGAAAGATAAAGATTATTTTCAATAATTGTAAGTTTTCGTGTTTTAGCAACGGAAGACCGAAATCGGATGTTTTTTTATATGAGTTTAATGATTGTTCGTTTACAGGATTTCATGGTTCTAACGCATCTTTCAATCGATGCAGGTTTGGAGGTTCTTATAATGACGGATTAACTCCTTTTAGCAATATTACGGTAAAAGATAGTTATTTTGCAGATTTTACTTCCGATGACTCTAAAGGCAGCGGACTCCATTCTGACGGAACGCAGATGTACGGCTATTCGGATTCTATGGTTAAAAATGTTTTGTTTTCAAACTGCAGATTTGAAGTACCGGCTGTACAGAGTACTACAAGTACTTCGAGTGTAAATGCATGTATTATGTTACAGTTGGAATACAATGACGGAGATAATATAAATTTTGAGGATTGTATTCTGAATGGTGGCGGATATACGATTTATGCCTGGACCAAGTTTGACAATCTGAAGCTGACTAACGTAAACTTTAAAAATATCAGGGTTGGTGATGCAAAGCTTTATGGTAATATATATCCTAAAATAGGTGAAAATGTTGTATTTAAGGATGTAACGGATCAAGATGCGTTGTATGTATCTTCAGTTTGGAACGATGGATCGAAAATACATGTTATCGTCAGCAATGATACGGATGAAGAGCGTATCTTGAGGGTGGTTTCCGGAACTGTGGTTACTGAGTATGTGATAAAACCATGCTTGGGCGGATCTAAGCTCAGATATGAGAATTTTGACACCCCGTTTGAAGAATTTCCTTTTGATATAGATATCAGTATTGATTCAAAAGCGGATTATGTTGTTTGTTTTGATGTAACCGATGGCAACGAAAAACAGATCAGATATGTTTCTTTTAATGAAAACCGGACCTACTACAGAGAAAATATGAATATTATACCTGAAACAATAGGTTCTGTATCAGAGGTAGAGGATCTGAGCAGCAGTGTAGAAGAGTATCTGATCCAAGGGGAATGCGGAAAGGATATTTCATATTATCTTGACAGCGCAGGAGTGCTTAAAATCGAGGGAAAGGGAATCATGAATAATTATGACAGTATACACCCGGCTCCCTGGATGGAATATTCGGAAAAAGTGGTTTCGTTAGAAATCTCTGATGGTATTACCCAAATTGGTTCTCAGGCTTTTAGAAATCTGAAAAATATTAAAAAAGTGACAATACCCAAGACAGTAACCCGTATCAATTCAAATGCATTTATCGGGTGCGGATTGTTGAGCGAAATAACTTTGTATTCGGGATTAACTTCGATAGATAAATATGTTTTCCATGGAACAGGATTGGTTAAGTGTACATTCTATGGCAGTGAAACAGAATGGAACGCTATCAATATTAAGGATTATAATAACCCGTTGCTTTCATGTAAGAAGACTTTTGCAGGAAATCAGGGTTGATTATTGTAAAGGGTTATGATAGTATAAATTTTCTGAATAAACAAGAATCAGGAGCAGAATTTGATGAATAAAGAAATATTAAATCTATATGAGATTGAAGACCAGTTATTATTTGCCGCCATTGATAAAATTACGGTAGAGGTGATAAACAAAAAGAAAACAGCGGGGGCTCAGGTTATTGCTCTTACAGCCTGTTCGCCACTGGCAGGAACGACATCTACTTCGATAAGTCTTGCTATAGCTATGGCGGCTACATCAAGAAGAACTGTTCTTGTTGATTGTGATGTCAGAAAATCCGAACTATACAAGAAACTGAACGATAAAGCCGGAAGAGGTTTGGCGGATTACGTTTCTGCAAGAAATGATATGACGGTTTCTGTTGAGGATGTGCTTTATCCTACGAACGTGGATGACCTGTTTTATATTCCATGTGGGAGAACGGAAGGAAACGCGACCCGAATTCTGTGTTCGGAAAGAGTGGATGAATTACTTGGAGTGTTAAAAGCTTCATATGATTGCATCATTTTCGACTGCCCTTCTGTAAGCGTGGTTCCAGATGCACGTATTATGTTTAATAAAGTTGACGGTATAATCGTTGTCGCAGCATTGGGAGAAACAAAACGTTCTCAGATAAATGACATGAGACAGTTGATGGCAACATATAAAGATCAGTATTATGGAATGATAGTAAACAAGATTCCCCACGACATATATAGGAAAAATGTCAAAAATGCAGATTATTACTTAAAAGACAAAAACGGTAAACAGAGATTTGCAAAAAATAAAAAGTATAAGCTTCGAAAGACGGAATACGGTATCGAAGCAGAGACTATATATGATACAGGAAGTAAAAATTGAAAGAGAGGAAAAGAAAATGAGAAAAAGAATAAAAACTCTGTCAAGTCTGCTTCTTGTACTTGTTGTTTTGCTGTTTAATGCTGCAATTCCTGCATGGGCGGATGAAACTATTGAATATGAACCTTTTGTTGTGGTTTCTTCATACAAGGTTTCAGATGATATAATAATACCGGGAAAACAATTTGTACTGACTATTGAGGTGGAAAATACCGATAAAAAGGTTGCTACAAGAGGATTGCTTATGACTATCAGTTTCCCTGATGGTATAAGTACTGCTTATGGTTCATCTAATCAGATTTATATAGATAGTCTTAAAGCAGGGGAAAAGAGAGAAATTGAAGTGCAGATGTTTGCTTCTCAGTATTACAATCGTTCTACAGTACCTTTTGGAATCACTTTTATTTCGGAAATAAGGACAAACAGTGCTACGGTATATGCATCCGTACAGCTTGACAGGAGTTTGTTTAAAGTTGTTTCCCAATCAATACCGGAAGAGGCGGGAGCCGGGGATAAGATTGCTGCATCACTTTCTTTCAAATCGCTGCTGGAAGAAAAATTGAGTAATGTTGTGCTTTATGTTTATGTTGATTCTGACAGTAAACCGGTTGCTTCAGCAAATATCGGTAATATTACGACAGGAGCATCCAAAACTCAGAATATGACGTTCTTTATTAATGAAAAAGGACGCCATACACTTAAGTTTGAGTTGTCATACAGTAATTCTGAAGGTATATTTTCAACTGCGGAGTTATATTCAGGGAAAATACAGATTGGCGAGCAATCAGAGGATAGTAATCTACCGGAAAGTGATATACAGGAAACATCTATATCGGACCGTGACAAAATGATAATCGGCGGATGTCTTGGATTGTCATTGCTGTTAGGTGTCGGGATTGTAATAATAGCAAAAAAATATAACTAAGGAGCTCTAAATGAATACGGATATAAAAGAAATGGAAATAACAGATTATAATATTCTCCGAAATATCGTTTCTGCTCTTTACAGAACGTGGAAGATGAAGTGGATAATAGTTTTTGCGACTATTATCGGAGGACTTCTGGCAGTTGCGTTTTTAAAATATAAAGGCGATAAATACTCATATTATTCAAACGCTGCTATTTACAGTGCGGTATACGGATCTTATTCGGAAACAACAAGCGGAGTAACACTAATGAACACTTATTCAAGCGTACTTGGAACAAGCCGTGTTTGTGAGCGTGCCGCCGCTGAGATAGATGATTCGAGGGTTACAGCAAATTATCTGATGAATTTGGTGGCTTCCGGTGCAGTAACACTCGGAGGAACGAGCAGAGAATCCAAGAATTACGGTTATCGTCTTGTAATGCAGACGATGCTGGATGATCCGGAAAATGTTGTTGAGATCACTAATGCCATGGCTGATGCGTACGTTTCTGAGATAAACGATCTGTTGGGTGCGGATAACCTTCAGGTATTTGAGAGGGCCACTAATGTGGGAATGATAAAATCCGGTTCAAATTATCTGATAGTTATAATATTGGCTGCAGCCGGTTTCTTCCTTTCTGCAGGGATTATATTTGTTAAGGAATTCTTTTCTTCAAAAGTATATATAGTTTCACAGTGTGAAAGTGATAAGAGTATGATTTTGGGTTTATTACCTTATTCAAAATGAGGCGTCTATAAATGAAGTTATTATTTGCCGCATCTTCAGGCGGACATTTTGAGCAGATAATGATGCTAAAGCCCCTGATGAAGAAGTATGACAGTGTACTGCTTACGGAAAAAACAGAGTATGGCATGGGTGATAACGGGGTAAGGACAATATATGTCCCGCAGATAAACCGTAAAGGGATAACATTTATCCCAAAGCTGATAGCCAATGCAGTTAGAGCCATAAAGATATATCATAAAGAAAAACCTGATATTATGATTACGACAGGGGTGCTTGCCATAGTACCTCTGGCTCTTATTGTTAAGCTTCATCGTAGAAAACTGGTATATATAGAGTCGTTTGCGAAGGTTACTTCCAAGACTTTGAGCGGAAAGCTTTTATATAAGTTTGCCGATCAGTTTTATGTACAGTGGGAGTCCATGCTGAAGCTCTATCCGAAGGCTATATACAAAGGTGGTATATACTGATGATTTTTGTTACGGTAGGTTCTCAGAAGTTTCAGTTTAACAGACTGCTTGAGAAGATAGATGAATTGATAGAAAAGGGTATAATTACGGAAGAAGTATTCGCACAGACAGGCGCCAGTGATTATGTCCCCAAGAACTATTCATATGAGCCGTTTTTAGACAGGGAAGCTTTTGCCGGTAAGATATCCGAATGTGACAAGGTTATAACACATGGCGGGACCGGTGTCATCATCGGCTCGGTTAAAAAAGGGAAAAAGGTTCTGGCGATACCCAGATATGCAAAGTACGGAGAGCATGTAGATGATCATCAGCTGCAGCTCCTGCAGCAATTTGATGACCTGGGGATAATAATAGCTTGTTATGATCTTGAAAAGTTGGGAGATAAGTATAAAGAACTCTGTACTGCACAGCTTAATCCATATACTTCCAATACCAATGAACTTATCTATTCTATCGAAGACTTTATAAAGAGCAATATTAAGGAGTAAAGTTTTATGCCCGGTAAAGCTAGACGCGTCATCCGAAAATATTATGAGTATTTTACCACAAAGATAAAGCTGGTATTCAGCCAGAAGAAGTTTAAAAGCGGAGACGTTACGCTTAAATATATATTGAAAAAGAATCCTGATTCAAAGGATCTTGTGGTTGTTTTTTCATCATGTACAAGGAGAGGCATAAAGGCAAGATACAATTATATGCGTACGTTGGCAAAAGTAAATGCCAATAAGCTTTTTATCCTGGATGATTTCGCGGCTGATCACAGAGGTTCGTATTACCTTGGGTATGATCAGACTTATTCCGAGGAAAAAGCTACGATCGATCTGATAAATTATATAAAAAAGAATTTGGGAACAGATAAACTGATATGCTGCGGTTCAAGCAAGGGAGGATATTCTTCCATAAATTTCGGGTTGCAGTATGAAGACAGCTATATAATAGCAGGCGGTCCGCAGTATTACCTCGGACAATACCTGGTCGCTTCACAGAATATCGAATGTCTGGAGCATATAGTCGGGAATGTAACCGATGAAAAAGTAAAAAAGCTTGATATAAGGTTAAAAGAACGTATCGAAGGTAAGAAATGCGGCAATAAACAGAAGATATATATGCATTTTTCGGATAAAGAACATACTTATACGGAGCACATAAAAGATTTGCTGGGGTGCTTTAATGAAAACGGGTACAACGTGGAATGCGATATAGCAGATTACACAAATCATTCAGATATCAGTTATTATTTTCCTGATTATCTGATAAACACATTAAAACAGATACTGTAGAATTAATAAGGGAGGGAAAAGCTTTGGAAAACCAGGCAAAAGCAGTAACGGCTGAAGATATAAAAAAGCATTACGATACCCTCCTTGACAGACCTGAGCTGCATGGATTAAAACTATTGCTTGGTATCAATATGTTTCTTTTGATCACTTTGATCGTTATGCCGCAGTATTTTGGTGTTCATATAGGGTATGATATAACCTGTTCCCGTTTTGCAAATATTCTTTTAACCTTGTATGCGATCCTGCAGTATAAAGTATTGAATCTGTTTATTAAATGCTTTTTAAACGCTTCTGTTACCGTTCCTCTCATGCTATATCTCTTTGTAGCATTTTATACAATGGTATTACGAGCAAATATTAATGCATTTATGCTTGTTTTTTTGGAAATATTAACTTTATACATGCTTATTTTTGCTATAAGATATGTTATCGGAATTAGAAGGGCTTTAAAAATTATCATCGGATGTGCATATTTTTTAAGTGTATATGGTTTTGTTGAATTTATGGCCGGACATTCACTGATGCTTCAGTTTTTAAGTACAGTACCAAACGCAGTATCAAACTGTTACAGATCGGGTTTTTACAGGATTATGGGACCGTGCGGTCATCCGCTCGGTTACGGCTTACTACTGATCTTGCTGATCGCAATCGCTTGCTATGATTATGACAGAGAAGCTATTTATTTATATCGACGACCGGTACTTTTGTTTATGCTCTTGGGAAATGTTTTTCTGACCGGATCAAGGTCATCACAAGGAGTTGCACTTATCGAGGTGCTGGTAATCCTTATCATGAGCAGAGGTGTAAACAAGAGAAAAACAATTGCATATACACTTATAATTATCAGTGCCTTTTCCGCTTTTCTGGCAATGTCTTTTAAGACAAGGATAGGTAATTATCTGTTAATGCAGATCACTACATTGATCGATCATGTTCTTGGCACAGAAATATCCGTTAATTTTGGTGCGGATATCACTACGTTAAGAAATAGTGAGGGGTATCGGGAATTCCTCCCTTTGATCTTTCAGTTGGATTGGTTAAATCCTCTGGTCGGAAGAGGAGTGCAAGGAACATTTGGTGCGGAGTTTCCTACTGAAGATGGTGGAATTGTATATATACATTCAATAGATAACTATTATGTTCTTCAGTACATAAAGTATGCTTATCCGGGATTGGTCAGTTATGTGATTTTTATCTTTACCGGTATTATTACAATGTTCAGGAAGCTGTTTTTAAATAAATCAGGCTTGACAAAGATTCTTTTAGTTGGTTTTGCATGTTATTTTATTAATCTTTGGTGGGTAGACTCTCTGCAAACGCTGAAATTTGTTTATATTTTTTTAGCATTGTTTTTTGCTGAGATGTTCTGGCAGAAGGATAAGAAAAAAGCTATAAACGAAATCAAATCCTGTTAAGTATTAAAGATTACTGAAAAATCGGGTATTAGAGGGGCAAACAGTATGTCGGAAATGATTTCAGTAGTGACATCTATATATAATGTGGAAGCATACTTAAATAAGTTTATTGAAAGTATGTTAAAACAAACTTATCAGAACTTTGAACTGATACTTGTAGATGACGGCTCTCCGGACAATTGTCCTGCCATATGTGATGAATGGGGAAAAAAGGATACAAGAATCCGGGTTTTTCATAAAAAGAACGGCGGTATTTCGTCCGGCAGAAATTGTGGCATAGAGCATGCAAAAGGAAAATATATAACATTCCCCGATCCGGATGATTGGATTGAACCTAATTACCTTGAAAATTTGATTTCCGTTACGGTAAATAATAATGCAGAAGTAGGAATATGCGGACATTATTATGGAGAAGCGGTGGGGGATGCGGAAGCCAGTGCGGTAGTAATGGATACTGATGAAGCTTTGAAACGGCTCATGTTGCCACATTCATTTTGTGGCTATATGTGGAATAAGTTATACCGCACGGATATAATAAATAAATACAATTTGCGTAATGATGTGGAACTGGGGATGATTCAGGATCTGCATTTCAATATAAGGTATTTTCAGTTGTGTAAAAGAATAGCCTATGATCCTGAACCTGTATACCATTATGTGATAAACCAGACCGGAGTAACATCACATGATACTCCTCTTACACCTCGTAAGATAAGCGGATTATTAACATATAAGAAAATAGCGGAACTCCTACATGATAAATATCCGGACTTGGAAGCAATCGCATATAGTTCCCTATGTAATATGTGTCTTCAAGATATGATGGTTTATTACCGGACAGGCATGAAATCAAAGGAGATTCTTGATCTGGTACGCAAAGACTTCTTACAATACAGAAAGTATTTCTATAAGAGTAGGGAGTATACTACCAGGGAGAAGAGATGCTCAAAATTTGCAGTCATACATCCGAAAGTATATTATTATGCAAGAAGGATATATTTGCGTTTTTTTGGAAAAAAGGAAACCAAAAAAAAAATTCTGATATGCAATGACCTTTTAAGAGGCGGAGGAACCGAAACGCTGTTACAGCTTTTTACGGCTGCATTCATAAAAAAAGGGCATGATGTTACTATTATGACCAGAAAGAATACAAATGGTGATAACAAGGCAGCCATGCAAGAGTTTTTCCCCAACGGAGTTCGTTATATACAAGACAGATATCCTACGAATAAGTATAAGTGGTGTATTCCGTTAACGTTTCTGAACTTTTTGATCAGAAAAATATACCGGATGGTAATAGTTTTAAGAATTACATTAAAAAACTATGATTATGCCATAGCAATAAAAGATGGTTATATAACGAAGGATGTTGCAGCTCTGAAAGCCAAACACAAAATAGCATGGATCCAGAGTGACTACAGGATTTTTCATCAGAATAAGGATTATATACAGGTTTTCTCGAATATAGAGAAAGAACGGGAATGCTTAAAAAGCTTTGATAAGATAGTATGCGTGTCCGAAACTGCAAGAGAAAGCGTTATAGAGACTGTAGGAGATACCGGTAATCTCTGTGTAAGGTATAACCCTATCGATGTAAAGAAGATATTGTCGTTATCAAAAGAAAGATGTGAATTTACCAGAAACCAAACCGGGAAATTAATCATATCCGTTGGCGGATTGTATCCGAATAAGAATTATCTGACCTTGCTAAAAGCTTGCAGTCTTTTTCGTGATAAAACAGAATTTGAACTTTGGATAATAGGTGATGGACCGGAAAAAGACAAAATAAAGGATTTTATTAAGAAAAATAACCTGACGAATGTAAAAATGTTGGGTATGCAAAAAAATCCTTACCCGATGATCAGGCAGGCTGATTTATATGTAAGCGCTTCAATCACCGAATCATACGGGTTGGCGGTACAAGAGTCGTTGATATTGGGAGTTCCGGTTGTTGCTGTAAAGAATCCGGGGATAATAGAGTCTTTAGATACGAGATTCGGAGTATTAACAGACAATTCGGCAGAAGATATCGCATGTGCGGTTTTGAATTTGTTTGAGGATGACGAGATTCTTGAAAAATATCGGGAAACCATAAAGGAGAAGTACCCGATCAACAGTCTGTACAAGGACAGAATCGAAAAGATCTGCGGCTTATTAGATTAACAGTATTTAATTGTTGAGGTAAACAATAAATGGAACAGGAAAGCTTAATATCGGTTATTATTCCGGTCTATAATGTAAAACAATATATGGATCACTGTATGGATACTGTATTAAACCAGACATACGGTAACCTTGAGATTTTCCTGATTGACGACGGGTCAACTGATGATAGTGGAAAACTTTGTGATAAATATGCGGAAAAGGATTCCAGAATAAGGGTGATCCATAAAAAAAACGGAGGTTTATCAAGTGCAAGAAATGCGGCTTTAGACGTTGTCACAGGAGACTATATCTGTTTTGTTGACAGCGATGATTATATTTCTCCAGACATGTTTGAGAAATTGTTATCGGCGGCAAAGAATAATGATTGTGAAGTTGCGATATGCGGGCAATTTACAGAACGTGACGGACAGATATCAATAGATGAGCCAAAGGTTGAACAGTTACTGATATTTGACAGTGACAAGGCAATAGAGAAACTGATTGAAGATAAGATAATAAATAATTATGTATGGGATAAGATTTATAAGAAATACCTGTTTGACGGTGTAAGATTTCCGGACGGGAGAAATTATGAAGATATAGCGATTATGCATGAGATTTTCTATAAGGCAAAGAAAATATGCAGGATTCCGGAGTGCTTATATTATTATCAAAGAAGAACAGGAAGTATTTCAGATCATTCCAAAGAAGAAAGAAAGTGGTACCGAAATTGTTTAGACATGCTTACAAGTAAAATTGACAGATATCAGTTTTTACATAATAAGAACAAGACGGATTTGGAACAAAAGAGCCTGAGCAGTTTAATACCGACGGTTTATGAGGTGATAAGGCTTGCATATATTTTTTCCGACAAGGAACAGTATCGTAAGTATATGGGGTTCTTAAAGGAACACAAAAAAATGATAAAAGAGAATCCGTATGTAACAGGAAAAGATAAAAAGCTTCTGTTTTTCTATAGTAATAAAGGTGCATATTCTTTATACAGTTTATCGAAAAAAGCGGTTAAACCAGGTAAATAATAAAACTGAAATACATAAAAATAATGGTGGGGTTTTATATGACTATACAGGATTATTTGGCTGAACTTGTTCTGGCTCAATTAAATGGTAGGAAGCCGGAAAATATACCTGATAATATAGGGGTGGATGAAATAATAGATATAGCCGGGCGAAATCATATGATTTATCCTCTTTTGGGGGCATTGATCAAGACGGATAATTTCCCTGAGGATAAGCTTAATGAACTGCGTTATAAAATACAACACAGTGTTTTAGTAACGCTCGCACAGGTCACGGAATTGAACCGGTTGGTAGATGCTTTTGAAAATGCCGGAATAAAAAACCAGCCCATGAAGGGATCGTGCATGAAGTTTATGTATCCCTCTCCTGAATTGAGAGAGATGAGCGATATCGACATCCTTATCGCAGGAGATCAGATGGATGCGGCCGGAAAAATAATGTTGGATCTGGGTTATAAACTTACTCAGTCTATCAAACATCATGATATTTATACGAAACAGCCGTTTTTGGTAGTTGAAGTACATCGTGCCATGTATGACAAGACGGTTGACGGAAATCAGTACGACTACTTCAAGAGCTTTGAAAAGGCAGTTTTGCGTGATGAAAAAAAATACACATATGATTTTAAAAGGGAAGATTTTTATGTGTATATGATCGCACATATGGCAAAGCATTTTTATGCTATGGGATGCGGTATACGTAATCTTGTGGATGTATATATTTATCTTGAAAAGTATGGAAAGAAATTGGAGCGTTCTTATCTAAACAATGAGCTTAAAAAATGCGGTATATATGATTTTGCAGTTAACATGGAGAAGCTGGCATATATATGGCTCGGAGGAAAACAAGGTGACCAGTTTTATAATGATCTGTTCCAATATATGGTAGACTGTGGAATATACGGCAAGGATGAGAACGGTATATGGCATAAGTATGCAGAAGAAAAACATGAAGGAAAGACAGTAACTAGGGGTAAGCTTAAAAGATGGTATTATTTCCCGCCTCTTTTCTACATGTCAGAATACTATCCCTGGTTGGAAAAATTTCCGTTCTTACTACCGGTAGCATGGTGCATCCGTGCATTTAGAGGTATATTTATGAAGAAGGGAACACAAAAAAGGGAAATGTTGAATGTTATAGACGGGGATAAGGCAAAAACTTATCAGTATATCTATAAACGTATGAAACTGAAATTTAAACACAAATAAGGGATTTACAGAAAATGGCTAATGAATCAGAAAATACCGAACCTAAAAAAGGCTTTTGGCATAATTGCATAATAGCAAGAGGATTCAGATTTATAAAGTATAATAAAGCTAAGAAACTTACAGCACGTGCGATATTTCTTTCAGCATACTACAGATTGTGCATATTGCTGGTAAAACCAAAGAAACTCCATAAAAGATGGGGAATTGAAGGTGAAGAGACCGGAGAGGATGATGTAATGCCCTGGCAGTACAGATATTCTTATTGGGTTTCTTATGCGGTAGATAAGGTTTGTTCACGTACAGTTTGGGAGAGTAAGTGCTTGGTACGTGCGCTTACAGCTCAACATTTATTAAAAAAGAAGGGAATTTCTTCTACCATGTACCTTGGGTGTAAAATGGAGGAAGGAAAGATGGTAGCCCATGCCTGGCTTCGTGTTGGTAAGATGTACGTTACCGGGGGCAATGGTGAAGGTTATTCTATAGTTGATCGATTTAGGAACTGAAAAACACTTATACCGGAATCTGTATACGGTATAAGTGTTTTTTATATTTGTTGGTTTATTTTTTGGGGGTATGGTCTCTTAAAAAACCTCCAAGTGAAGCAAGAAGAGACATTTGGATACTCTGTAATTTATCAAGAGTGTGAGTTTCCGCGGCTTTTTTTATATCCGCGATGATAGGTTCTATTTTATTACAATCCAGATACTCCCTTAATAATGGTTCGTCTAAGTTACGATAAATCTGATCTTTATATTTATCAAAATCTCTATTAATACGATAAATAAAATCTCTGGCCTGTGCTCCAAATCCCTTATGCATGTCTGTTATGGCTTCAGGCATAAGGTCTTTTAGATAATCTCTGCAAAGGCGTCTCTCTATCCCGTTATGAACAAAGCACTCTAAAGGGAGACTTAAGCAAAATTCGACCATTTCTACTGTCAGAGAAGGATCAAGCTGGATAAAATGATATAGGAGCCCCATATGAGTGTAATGGAACCCTTTTTGGATAAACTGGTCCGGACAGAATAAAAATCTGTTTTTCTGCCGTTCGGAAAGCCAATAATGACTGCCGAAAATCCGTCTGTTATCCAAGGCGGGATGAGTTAGTTTATATTTTTTTTCGTCTTCTTCTCTTAACAGATAGTGATCTTCTTCCGGTTTCTTGATGTTGTTAAGGTAGACATCCTTTATCCAACGTTTAACAAATTTAATCCTGGAGTTTTTATAAAGCTTACAGGAATAAGACAATTCTTTGTAGGCTCTTAAAAAATGAAGTCTTCTTATGTTTAGTGACAGGTATTCTGTCAGATACCCATATGAGATTGTGGCATTGCCGTTTTCACCGGACAGGATGACAGAACAATTATCTTTGTTTGCAGCTTTAATCATATTAATGATATTAACGTTGTTTACTGAAGCTTTAACAGGCATATCATAGATATTTTGGAAATAATCAATATCGGAGATACAGCTGTTATCATTGCCCTGAATGTAATGTGGTATCAGATTACCATGGAACTCTTTTTGCAATTCTACCAAAGGAGATTCATCTGTCATTATGATCGGGTTTTTATCTTCATTTACAAAACCGGTACAGGGAACGGAGGTATAACTGAAAAGTTTTTTTCCCTGTGCTTTTAGAAGAGGAGCGGCAAATGATGCTACAGATGATGAGTCTAGACCGCTGCTCAACATTATACCGGTTTCTTTATTTGATCTTAACATCTGACTTGTAAGTTCTTTGAAAAGCTTTCGAAAAGCTTCCTTATACTCGTCGTCAGAGTTAAGTTTCAGTTTTTTAATCTTTTTAGTAGGATCCCAGTATCTTTCACGTTTTTCTTTTCCGGTATTTAGATCTATAGTAACATGTATGGCTGAATCTAACTGGAAAACATCTTCATAAGGGGTTATTGATTCCTTAAAAAAGTTTAATGGCGTAAGTTCACAAAAAGCAGTGGCAATAAACTCGCGGTTTATCTTAATGTTATCACCTAAACATGCAAGTACAGGTTTAAAAGTGGTAGAAAAACAGACATAGTCCGGATTGTTATTATATACAGTATATTGTCTGGAAAAATGATCTGAGAAAAGGTGCAGAGAAGCGTTCTTTTCTTCATATATTGCAAACGCAAAACAACCGCGGATTTTTGTTACGAATGAATAACCCCATTTTTTATAAGCGGAAAAGGCTATTTGGGAGTCTCCGGCATTTTTTAAAGAATTGTCATTTAATTCCCGGATAAGACTGTCCCTGTTGTATAAGAAACAGTCCGAACAAAAAATGGTCTGAGAATCAGTATCTCTAATTGGAGAAACATCAAATTCAGCTTCTTTGGTATAGTATTGGTGTCCGCTTGCGAAAAAACCGTCATTGCACGAGATAGTATTCATTCTGTCAAAAGAAAAAACGGACATTGAATCCCCCATTTTATTAAATAGGTTTTCAAGGTTATCTTGAGTGGTGTTTTTTGTTTTTCTTATAATTCCCCATATTGCAGCCATGATAAAATCCTTTATTCATCTAATATTTTTAATATAACATTTGAAATCTCTTGAAGAGTGTCTTGATTTTTAGGACGTATGATAGTGTAAAAACGGACGTTACCAGCTATTTTTAAACATCGGAATCTTTCTTCCTCCGGAAAAGAAGAAAGAGCGTAGGGGAACTCTAAAAACAGGCATTCCATTACTCTGAGATATTTGTTGAGGCCGGTAACTTCTTCTATTTTTACTTTGGGGATGTCATCCGTCATAAGTTTGAATATGGTAGTTAATTTCTCTGGAGAATCACAATAATCAGAGGTGTTTAAATATGAATACTTACCCCTGGTGTTATTTATCTCAAATAAGCAGGATGCGTTAAGTTCCAAAGTTACATCCGGACAAAGTTTTTGTATAGGAAACGATGGAGGAACCATCATGTCATCACATGAATTAACGATTGCTATATCATCACTCAGATATCGACATCCATGTTTCAATAGTTCGAGAGATGTGGTGGATTTGCCTGCACCACTGACACCGGATACAAAAAAGCACTGATCATTGCGGACAAGTGCCGAACAATGAAATGCGCTATGGCCCATCTGAGTCAGGAGCAAAGCAAGCCCCCACCCGGCTATAAAAGGAGTAATCTGTTCAGAAGTATAGTTTTCTTTTATGGTATAAACAATCTCTTTACCCGAAATTACCCGAATTGCCCCGAATTTAAACAATACCATGGAACAATCCTTCCCTATCTGAACACCCAGCTTGTTACTTGTGATATTTTCAGTTTCAAATATACCGCTGTGAATACTCACTTCAGGATCAGAAAATGGAGTCTCTGATTGAGGTATATTAAACAACGGAATATCCGATATAAATTTCTTACCATATAACAGATAATAAAACATATTGTGCCTCGCATAATTCTAACAGTTGTGTTAGATATCTTTACATATTTCTCAAAATAGTATATCATACAATTGTATTTAAAGCAATCAGAAACAATTGCATATATATGTTAAAGGAGATATCTATTATGAAGACATGGAAAGAAGCAGATGTTATTGAACTTGAGATTAAGTCTACATTTCAGAATCATGAAGGTACGGAAGTAGACAATTGGATCAAAGGAGAAGTTCCCCCTGCAGGTACTGTTTTAGATGTAGGTACCGATTATGATGAGAGTGGTCTTACAGCTACAGCATCATTACATGAGAACGGGACAAGATAATTAAAGGAAATAAGGAGATTTTTATTATGAAAAAAGTATGGAAAAATGCATCGGTTGAAGAATTAGAAATTCAGGCAACAGCTAAGGAATTTACTGCAATTATAGAATTTGATGGAGTTGAAAGAGCAGCAGATGGGTCACTTAGCGGCTACATTGTTGGTCATGGTGAAGGTAGCGGTATGGATAGCGAAGTAATACTTCATGAAAAGTTACAGTAATTGATTATTTGTTTTGTGATATGGAATCCGGAGTCAAAAGACTTCGGATTTTCTTTTTGTTTGCATTTGTATTACAAATATGATAAAATATAAATGAATATGCATTTGGGGAGGTTTACCATGGACAAAAATACAAAAATCACATTAAAAAAGAAGCTTAATGTTACAGATCTGGCAGGGGAAAAGGTAATGGTAGATTTTGATAACGGAAAATATTTCCTTATCAAGGGTGTCGGAAATGATATATGGGAGATGATCCAGAACGAGATTACACCCAATGAGATCATAGAAAAGCTCCTTTCCGAGTACGATGTCGGTAGGGAAGAATGTGAGAAGTCTGTTATGGAATTCCTTGAGAAGATGGAAGGGTATAATTTTATTTAATCCGGTATAAAATATGGGGAAACTTAAAGAGGTTTGGAAGGATAGGGATAATCAGTACCAATATGCCAAGTGGCTTATGAAATACTCTAAACCATATATGGGACGCATTGCCCTAATGATGGTATTTAGTATTACATCAACCGTTGTTTCGCTGTGGATGGTACAGATATCCAAAAATATTATTGATAATGCTACCGGTGGCAATAAATTTTTAACCTTGCTTATAGTTTATTTTAGTCTTATGGTAGCTATGCAGGTGGTGGGTATAGTATCCACATTGTTATCTGCAGTGTTAAATGAAAAATTTTCATTTGGTATAAGAAAACAAATATATGACAAGATCATCAGATCGCACTGGATGGATGTAAAAAGGTATCATACAGGAGATCTCATGACAAGGCTTACCAGTGATGCCGGAGCCATAGCGGATGGTATTATCGGTACTATACCGAGTATTATCATATTGTTTGTAGAACTGCTGATGGTATTTGTTACACTGTTCATTTATTCACCCCTGCTTGCGTTGTTTGCTATGCTTGTAGCACCGGTGGCTGCGTTAGTGTCATTTTTCCTTGGCAAGAAGCTAAAGAAGCTTCAGGTTAAAGTACAGGAATCAGAGTCCAATTACCGCTCATTCCTTCAGGAAAGCTTGGCAAATCTTCTTGTTGTAAAATCGTTTGCTAACGAAGATTACTCGGTGGACAGATTGACAACGCTCAGAGAGGAGCGCTTTAACTGGGTATTTAAAAGAACAAAGATGAGCATAGCCAGCAGTACGGTTATGTCTATGACATTCCAGTTAGGATATATAGTTGCATTTGCATATGGTGCATGGCAGATATCTACCGGTCAGATAACTTATGGTACTATGACAGTGTTCCTTACATTGGTTAACAGGGTGCAGAGTCCTATCATAGGGTTGGCGCAGCAGATACCGAGGGTCGTATCGGTACTTGCTTCAGCAGGGCGAGTTATAGAGTTGCAGAATATCCCTATGGAAGAGCGTTTACCTGAAAAGGTGACATCTGACAAGATCGGTGTGGATATAGAGAACCTGACATTCGGTTATACAGATGAGATAGTACTTGACGATGTTTCACTTAATATCAAGCCGGGTGAGTTCGTAGCTATCATCGGTGAGTCCGGTATAGGAAAGACCACGTTGCTGCGTATTATCATGTCATTTATGGGTAATTATACCGGAAAGGTTGATTTCTATGACGAAAAGGGCATAACCGATCCGGCTAATGCCAATACCAGAAGGTTTATATCATATGTACCTCAGGGGAACACCTTATTCAGTGGTACGGTCAGGGAAAATATCCGTATGGGTAAGCTTGATGCTACAGATGAGGAAATGTGGGATGCATTGAAGCTTTCTGCGGGATATGACTTTGTAAAAGAACTGCCTAATGGTCTTTATACTGTCATCGGTGAGAGAGGACATGGTATCTCGGAAGGTCAGGCACAGCGTATAGCCATAGCCAGAGCATTTGTAAGAAAGGCTCCGCTGCTTATCCTTGATGAAGCCACCTCAGCTCTTGATGAGAATACGGAAAAGGAAGTAATAAAAGGTCTTCAGCAGCTTGAGCCGCGTCCGACCTGTATAGTAGTAACTCATAGAAAGAGCATACTTACTTATTGTGACAGAGAGATCAAGATTGAGAACAAAAACATGGAAGAGATACAGTAAAAGTAGTACCTTCCCCCAAAGTGCTTTCGGCACTTATAGTTCCACCGTGCCGTTCAATAATGGCACGTGCTATGGAAAGTCCGAGGCCACTGCCGGAGGATTCTCCGGGGGTGCGGGCATTTGAGACGGTATAAGTTCTTGTAAATATATGGGGTAGTGCCTCGGGCGCTATCCCATTTCCATTATCTGATACTGATATTATAAGCTTGGTATCAAATGGAAATGAAGTGTTATCGAATTTATAGTTAGCCGGGGTATCTGGTTTGTATATAGAGGCACTGAGTCGTATGTAGGTTGCTTTTTCCCCTGCATATTTGGCGGCATTGGTCATTAGATTATCCAGGACGCGTACTATTTTCTGCGGTTCGATATTTATAGTACAGCTTAAATCACAAGGTACATCCAGTTGCATGTCGAACCGGTCATATCTTGAATCTATTATGGCATCATAGTAGTATTCTTCTAGGAATGTGCAGGCGTCTACCGGGGTAAGGTTCAGAGAATGAGATGCATCCTCTACACTAAACAGATAATACATATCGTTAATAAGGTCCTCCAAAGAAGCGGTACGCCTGTCTATCAGAGAGAGGATTTTTTTTGTTTCTGCAGCCGGGATGTTATCGGAAGAAAGTGCCAGGTCGACGGCACTGCGGATGGCAGTGATAGGAGCCCTCAAGTCATGGGAGATATTGGCAAGCATCATTTCTCTTTCTTTCTGAAGAGTTTGCAACTTAGAATGTGCTTCTAATAGTTCACTCGTAAGTTCTTCTACGGATTTTGTTTCGAGGTTTGGTGATTTAAATGCTTTGCTCATTCTTTTATCTCCTAAGGCAGATCAATGTCAATCATTTACTATAAATTTATATCCCTTTGACCATACGGTTTCTATCATATTGTAAAGGGCATAATCGATGTTCATTTTTTTACGGAGCCGGCTTACGTTAACCATTATAGTACGTCTGTCAAGCTCGCTGTAGGAACCTAAAAGAGCTTTTCCAAGGGCTTCAAATGTGATAGTCTGATTCGGATGGGAACAGAAATACATAAGGATATCGTAATCACGGTTGGTAAGCTCCAGGTCTTTATCCATATAAAAAACCTTATGGAGAGCCATATCTATTTTTAGGTCACCAAATACAAGAGTATTCTGGTCGGTTTTAGGTGCGGTAAGCATGCAGGCACGCCTTAATTGTGCGTCAATGCGGGCTTTAAGTTCTTTCAGACTAAAGGGTTTGATGATATAATCATCTCCGCCGGTAACCAGTCCCTTTATCTTGTCGTCCTCGGATACTTTCCCGGTCAGGAATATTATGGGTACAGCGGAAAACTGCCTTATCCTGCCACATAGTTCGTATCCGTCCATGCCGGGCATCATGACATCAAGGACTATAAGGTCGGGATGCTTGGTTTTGGCGATATTAAGACCGAGCAGGGGATTTGAAGCTGTATATACTTTAAAATCCTGCGAAACAAGATATTTTTTGTTCATCTCCAGAACTGCAGCATCATCATCAATCAATAAAAGTGTGGCAGCCATATGTTTCCCCCTGCATTTTGACAATTAATTACGAATTTCTTTCCTTGATTATAACATACACGTTATTCAATCGCAAATGCTATTTTCGTTGCGATTTTATGCGGAAAGTGGTATAGTAGTACAGTAATACATTTATATAATCAGAGGACTATTATGAAAATAGAACGTACTAAAAATGCAACACGGAATATTATGGTTAACGGAATGTCACAGATGATGAGCTTATTGATTCCGTTTATCATGCGTTCAATAATACTTAATTTTCTGGGTATAGAATACCTTGGATTGGGAGGATTATTTAAATCAATACTTTCCATATTAAATCTTGCTGAGCTTGGTGTGGGAAGTGCTATGGTATTTAGTATGTACAAGCCTATAGCAGAGGATGATACGGAAACTATCTGTGCATTAATGAAGCTGTATAGAAAGTTTTATCGTTTAATTGGTTTGTTTATTCTGACTGTGGGTCTGTTACTGACGCCTTTTCTCCCGAACCTGATCAATGGAGAGGTAACAGCGGATGTAAATCTGTATGTAATTTATTTTATGAATCTTGGAAACACGGTTCTTACATATTGGCTTTTCGCATATAAGAATAACCTGCTCTGTGCACATCAGCGTGTTGATGTAAGTGGTAAGATTACTATGCTGATTCGCTTGGCAGAATATCTCTTAAAAATACTGGTATTGGTATTATTCAGAAATTATTATGCTTACCTTGTCGTTCAGACGATCTCACAGGTAGCAATTAATATTTTTATAGCATTAAGAGTCCAAAAGCTGTACCCTGCTTATTCACCAAGAGGAGAGCTTCCAAAAGAAAAAGTACATGGCATAGCGACTCGTGTCAGAGATCTGTTTACATCTAATTTTTCTTATGTAATATCAAATTCGGCTGATACGTTGGTTGTTTCATCATTTTTAGGATTGACCGTACTGGCAATATATCAGAATTATTATTACATAACTTCATCTCTTAAAACAATGATAGAAGTCATAGTAGGAGCATGTATAGCAGGTATCGGCAACAGCTTGGTTACGGAAAGTGCCGAGAAGAATTACAAAGACTTTAAGAAGATGACTATCCTGTTCGGATGGCTGATGAGTGTATCCAGTTCCATGCTTCTTTGCATGTATCAGCCTTTTATGCATATATGGATGGGTGAAGCTCGTATGCTGGAGTTTGGATATGTCATCTGCTTTGTTATTTATTTCTGTTCTATAGGAATGAATAAGCTGACCGGCATGTTTAAAGATGCTGCGGGTATATGGAAGATAGATAAATGGAGACCTTTGACGGCGGCTCTTGTTAATCTTGCCCTGAATTTGACCACGGTTAATTGGATTGGACTGTATGGAGTTTTGCTCTCGACAGTTATTGCAACTGTATTTATTGAGATTCCCTGGGGATTACATAATCTGTTTAAGGCAGTATTTCCTCATGAGCATCTGTGGAAATACGTGCGAATGTTTTGTGGTATAGTGGTGATAGAGATTATATGTTGTGCGGTATCATGGTTTGCCTGCTCGTTTATCCACTTAGGAGTATGGCCGACACTTATCATTAATGCAGGTATAAGTTTTGTGATCCCTAATATCATATTCTTTGCCGTATTTGGAAGAAACGAGATGTTCAAAGAGTCGGTAGCACAGATAAAAAGAGTTGTATTAAGGAGAAAATAGTTGAACGGATTATACTTAAATGCAATGTATTTTTGTGAAAAATTTGATTTTGATACGCAATGGGATTTTGCATGGCGGCATATAGGCGGAATGATGAATTCGCATTTTTATGATGTGATCACATACGCCGGAGCTTTTGCTGCCTGTGTTGTTATGTTTTTTGTAAAGAAGCATATAAAAATCAAATGGGTGAATATATTGCTGGTTTCGTTTATGTCTTTAGGGATTTACGGAGCTTGTGCGATCATGTCTGAAAGACTCAGGATGAACAGTAACTGGACTTTAGTAGCTTTCGTAGCTCCCATGGCTTATCTTACTATCATTGGTCTTCTCCGCAGGGAATGGATCTACCGCGTTATCGTGTACAGTACGGCTCTTTTTATCGGTGCATATAATTACATATACTGC
Organism: Lachnospiraceae bacterium; assembly: GCA_017427415.1. Lineage (GTDB taxonomy): Bacteria > Bacillota > Clostridia > Lachnospirales > Lachnospiraceae > RUG11977. The sequence goes on from JAFRSU010000016.1 coordinate 32,675, forward strand.
ATCATTAACGAAGATCATCATAAGATGTGTTACACCTTCAAGTGGTTTATAATCGCCTTTGGAGTAGGCGGGTATGTAAAGAATATCGTTAGCGATATAAAACAAAAGAAGAAGTTATCAAATATGGTTGCGGCTACGACCGATGCCGTGGAAAACGCAGCAGAGACCAATACAGAGAAAACAGATGTCATATCCGCAGATAAAAATAACTCCGGGACATCTTCTGACATCCCGGAATCCGATGATCCAAATAATTAACTTTTATTACTTCACTAACTTCCCGAACAGCCTGGAGAAAAATCCTTTGGGCTGTTCTTTTATTTCGTCCTCGGCTTCAGGCTGTTCCTGCTTAAACTGCTCATATTCCGCATCAAGGTTAAAGTCATCGGCGGTAAAGCCTTCGCCGTAAGCGGGAGTGGAGTTTTCCAGCGCATCCTGCTCTTCGGGACTTAACCTGTCGAATTCTTCCTGGGTCATCATTCCCTGCTTTGTGACGGGCTTATTTCCGTGATTGCCTGACTTTTTGCCCTTCTTATGAGAACGCTTGGTGGTAAATACGACACCGGGGTTTTCACCGGGACGGTTAACGCGGATAACGGGTTCGGGAGCCTTGGGCGGTGCGGGATATTCGTCCTCATCTGTCTCGAAATCTGAGGAATTGCTTCCCTTACTTGCGGGAGCACCGGCCTTTTTATTATTACCGGCATTTACAGACTTAGTATTCTTTCCGGATGCAGAAGCATTCCCTGTTTTTGCTGCCTCAGCATTTTTGGTTTCAGAAGATCCGGTATTATCAGCGTCATCCACGCGTTCCGCTTTCTTACCTTCCTCTATCTCTCTTAATCTTTCTTCTTCCTTTTCAGCCTCACGCTCGGCACGTACTTCTTCAAGCATTTTCAAGTAGCTTTCGCTGTCGTTTAATTCTGCAAGGCTTTCCTTAAGCTGCGCACGGTTTTCTTTTAAAGCTTCTTGCTTCTCGTCCATGGCGGCTAAGAACTCCAGATACTGGGTACGTATGGTCTGGGTGGTGTTATCGATGAGGGCCGCAAGTTCGTCGATGGCGGAGTCTGTAAATGTGAGTGATGCTGCCTGCACGTCCTCGGCTCCTTTTTTTGCTTCTGCTATGATCTCGGATGCCTGGCGTTCGGTCTCCAAGCGGGCTTTTTCCTTGGCACGTGTTGTAGCCTCGTACTGGTCCAGTACCTCGTATATGGCCTCGTTTAACTGCTCGAGCAAAGTGAACATCTCGTTCTTTGACATTACTACAAGGTCGGGTGAGTTCTGATAGGCTTCACTTTTGGCAAAAAGGATGTGGATTTTTTTAACGATTTCTTCAACACGTGTAGGCATGTTTGTGGCTCCTCTCATGGATAACACGGATTGTTTCGTGCTTCGCACTTTCACAATCCTGCAAACACCTCGAATCTCGCGGTTTAATGATCGAAAACCGCTTCTTTTCGGTGTTTGTGCACTCGCAATGTCCGGAAGCCTTTTTAAGCAAGCTTAAACGTCTTCCGGTCTTGCTCGTTTTGTTATCATATTTTGAATCGATACCCCGCACCCCATATAGTTTCTATATACTGGGGATTGGAGGTACTGATCTCTATTTTTTCCCTGATCTTCTTGATATGTACGGTTACTGTAGCGATATCACCTATAAGGTCGGCATCCCATATCTCTGCAAACAGCTCTTCCTTGGAAAATACTCTGTTGGGATGCTCTGCGAGGAAGGTAAGAAGATCAAACTCCTTCGTGGTAAACTGTTTTTCCTCATCGTTAACATATACCCTTCTGGCGGTTTTGTCAATACGCAATCCTCTGATCTCTATGATCTCGTTGGGAGTCCTGGGTGCACCGACCAGTCTTTCATAACGCGCGAGATGCGCCTTAACACGGGCTACAAGCTCACTGGGGCTGAAGGGTTTGGTCATGTAGTCATCGGCGCCCAGCCCTAAGCCGCGGATCTTATCGATATCATCCTTTTTGGCGGATACGATGATGATGGGCAGGTTCTTGTGCTCACGGATATTTTTGCATATCTCGAATCCGTCTATGCCGGGAAGCATAAGGTCGAGGATCATAAGGCTGAAATCCTCCTGCAATGCGCGCTCCAAGCCCTTCTCGCCTGTGTTCTCTATTACTACTTCAAAGTCGGAAAGCTCCAAGTAATCCTTTTCAAGCTCTGCGATCTCATTTTCGTCTTCAATGATCAAAATTCTTTCCATAGTGATTCCTTTCTGTTTATACTTTTGGTTATAATTATTTGCTTGTAAATCTGTTTGGCTTTGTGGAGCCCTAAGATTCAGGTTATTATCCGCATCAGGTTTTTATCTTCAGATTCCCTTCGGAAAGCTTCCGGGTTTTCCTGCCGAATCCGGGATCCTCTATCTCGCCAAGCTCCAAGGATGCGTTCGGGGAACCCTCCTTAAGCAGCGTAAAGGAGATACAGGTGCCTTTTCCGGGAAAGCTTTGGGCGGATATGGTACCGTTGTGGTCCTCAATGATCTTTTTGGTAATGGCTAGCCCGAGTCCCGTACCGCCTTTTTTGGAGTTGCGTGATGAGTCCGCTCTGTAAAAACGGTCGAAGATAAAGGGGATATCCTTTTCATCTATACCGCTTCCGTTATCCTGAACACTTATCTTTACACTGTCTCCGGCATCCTCGGCAAGAATGACTATGGAACCATTGTCCTTGTCCATATATTTTACGGAGTTGCCGATAAGGTTGTTCATAACTCTGCGGAGCTGCTCTAAGTCAGCTATGATGCACTGGTCGGGCTGCAGCTTACTTATATAATCGAGTGTTACGTTTTTAACCTCGGTATCAAGCGACATTTCCTCAACACAGTCATTGAAGAAATTATCCGCATTGATGATCTTAAAATTATAAGGAACGATATTGGTATCGATCTTGGAGAAGAAGGAAAGTTCATCTACAAGTACCGCCATCGCATTCGCTTTTGTATATATGGTCCTTAAGTATTTCTTCTGCTTCTCCGGAGTATCGGCAACACCGTCCAAAATCCCCTCGGTATATCCCTTTATAGCGGTAAGAGGGGTTTTTAAGTCGTGAGAGATATTGCTTATCAGCTCGATGGTATCCTGTTCGTATTGCAATCTCGTATCTATCTGTTTTTTCAGCTGGACACGCATTTCCTCGAAGTCCTCGCACAGCTGCTCAAGCTCGTCCGTGGATTCCGGTTCGGTCGGCAGTGTGAAGTCCAGGTCTCCTTCCTTTATCTTATTGGTGGCTATGGTCAGCAGGTTCAGCGGCCTGATGATACTTTTATACAGCCATATGATAAGAACCAGGTCGGTGACGGTTATGACCATAACAAGAGTAGTTAGGGCCTGCATGATCGAAACCTGTACCATACCGTCCGGCATCCCGCCGAAATAAGTTTCATCCAATGTCTGCTTTGTGATGAAAGTCAGCGCGGCAAACATGACGATCGGGAGTATGAGCAAAAGAAGGAACGTGACAATAAGTCGTTTTTTTAAGCTCAAAAAAATCACCTCGAAATAATCATTATCTTGATTATACTATCCGCAAAAAAAGTACGCAAGACGAAAAATGCCGATCATGCGTACTTTTAATATTATTTTAATTGTTTGTATATTTCCTGTTTATTTAAAGCCTTCCCATTGAAGCACTTCAGTCATCCAAATGGCTTCCTGCTTCCTTTCTCTCAAGAGCCTCTAACGCACGGAGCTCCTTCATCTCATCGGGAGTAGCAGTCTTTTCATGATGCTTTCTTGCCTTAAATATCAGGTCTTCAGCCTTGTAATCCTTAGCCTCTCTGTCGCCGTTCGCGTCAGTGAATATGATCTTTACGATCTGCTTTAGTACGCTTACGCTGTGTACTTCGCCTTCAAGCCCGTCCTTTGTGGTAACATGGTCGCCTACGTTCGGGAGCTTGGAGTTAAGATACTCGTAAGCTTCCTCTTCATTGTTCAGACAGCACATAAGCCTTCCGCAGGTACCGGATATCTTGGCCGGGTTGAGCGAGAGATTCTGTTCCTTGGCCATCTTGATGGATACGGGGCAGAAATCCGAGAGATATGTGGCACAGCAGAGCGGACGTCCGCAGATACCTAAGCCTCCTAAAGCCTTGGTCTCATCCCTTACGCCTATCTGCCTTAGCTCGATACGGGTCCTGAATACTGCAGCGAGGTCCTTTACCAGCTCTCTAAAGTCTATCCTGCCGTCGGCTGTAAAGTAGAAGAGTACCTTATTATTGTCAAAGGTGTACTCACATTCTATGAGCTTCATCTCGAGCCCACGGTTAGCAATCTTTTCGAGACAGATATTAAAAGCTTCTTTTTCCTTTATGCGGTTAGCATCGTTTGTTGCGATGTCCTCGGGGGTAGCTTTACGTATAACGGGCTTTAAGGGCTGTACAACCTGTGAGTCCTCCACTTCCCTCGGGTCAAGCACTACAGTACCGAATTCGATACCGCGTGCAGTCTCCACTATTACGTAGTCACCTCTATGGATATCAAGCCCAATCGGGTCAAAATAATATATTTTTCCGACTCTTCTGAATCGTACTCCTATAACTGTGATCATATATAGTCCTCATTTACATATTTGGTGTTTTTTGTCGTCCTGACACCGCTCATCATTATATTAAAAAAATCTGTTTTCGTCAAATAAAAAAACTTTATGACACAAAAGCCCACTCAGTGCTCCCTCATATTAAGGAAGAGCAGCTGCATAGCCGTATCAAAATTGACATTGGCATTTAAGCGGTCCTGCAGGGTATAGAACGCATCAAGTATCCTGCCCAAGGATTCGAAGCCGTACTTTGAGGCCTGGCGCTTTATCGTCATAAGCTCGTCCAAAAATACCAGACGGTTGGCATCCTGGGTAGCCTTAAACATCAGTATATCCCTGAACCAGAGATGCATAAGACCTATGTAGGTATTTATATCCGTCTTTTTTGTGGAAAGATCGGCTACCGCATCCGAGACTGCATCTATGGAAATGCTGTCGATATTCCGCATCAGCTCCAGCACTTCGTTTTTTATCTGTTCGAATTCGCTGTTTTTGGTAAACTTAAGAGCCTGCCCCAAGCTTCCGCCCGAAAATGAAGCACAGAGCTTCGCAAAATAATCGGGAAGCTTCTCGTGAGTCATGAGATAATCAGTGATAAGCTTGTTGGGCAAGGGTTTAAACTGCAGGGTGATACATCTCGAGAGGATGGTCTGCAGGAACGCACCCGTGTTGGTAGTGATGAGTATGATGACAGCGTAAGCCGGCGGCTCCTCTAAGGTTTTAAGCAATGCGTTCTGCGCCTGCTCCGTCATGCGCTCTGCCTCATCCATGATATAGATCTTAAATGGAGCGCTGAAGGGCTTGATAGCTATGTCATCTATAAGGGTATTCCTTATGTCATCAACGCCTATGCGGGATTTTTCGTGGGTAATGTGTATGATATCGGGATGGTTATGAGATGCGGCCTGCATGCATGCCATGCACATACCGCAGGGCTTTATGCTGTCATCCTGAGACTGGCAGCACAGTGCTGCCGCAAAGGCCTCGGCTGTCGTTTTGCGCCCGCTGCCTTCCTCGCCGTTAAATATATAAGCATGCGAAGGTTTTCCCGAAGCTATCGCAGCCTTTAAGTGCTGCTTTATACTTTCGTGCCCCAAAATGCTGTTAAAATCCAACATAGTATCATCCCCCTTTACAATGCCTGTACCGGCATTCCCCAAAATACCCGGTCTTGATCTTAATTCATTATTAATAAGATCGTGTAAAACCACGTCATGTAAGGATATCCAGCAGCAGTCCCCTTATCTCATCGATACTGTTCATGATCATAAGAGCATCCTGCTCGTCTTTTATAAGCTCCTCTGCCAGGGCATCGAGCTTTTCATCCACAAGCCTTATCATGCCGTACACTCTGTGCCGTCCCCGACGGTCCAGGAAATTTTCCCTCGAAAACTTATGGGAACGGTTTACTATCTCATTCATGAAGTCCTTGATAAGGCTTCTGTATTTACGCATGTCGGTAATATCGCGGCGCTTCTTTATCTTCTCACCCTGTCCGGTGATCTCATCCAAAAGTCCCGAAAGCTTTTCGGCCAGTGCAGCTTCTCCGATGCTGCTGATAAGTGTGAACTTAAAATTACCGTCGGTCTGTGCAGGTGCCTTTACCTGGTCCGGCTGCTGTATCTGTTGTATCTGGTTGATCTTTAAATCCATAACCGTATCACCTGCCTCCTTTAAATTTTTAGGTACTTAAATCCTTTAATATTTCTTCAACAGTCTCTTCGAGATCTACATTCTGATACGTTTTCCTTATCCCGAGGGCCTCTAATTTATCCTCGGAAAAATCCTCTTCGTCCGCTAAAAATCTTCTGCAAAGCTCCGCATATTTCGGAGAGTGCTGCTTCCTTTCACGCTCAACTGCCCGCAAAAGGCGCAGACCTGTCTCTACTTCTATATATATCGGCATAACCTTGTCTTTTCCAAAGTATTTTTGAAGATTCTTATAGCCTTCAGGCGTCATGATGAGAAGATAATCGTCTTTGGATAAGTCTATCTGTCCGTCATCTGCCGTAAAATAGTACCAGTCTCCGTGAATGGTATGATAACAGCGATGTTCTATCACTTTTCCGTTGTCATTCATTCTTTCAAACTCCGGCACAGTCACAAAATGGTACTCGACACCGTCCGTTTCGCCGTCCCTTATCGGACGTGTGGTGTAGGAGACTATGGTCTTAAACCTGTCACCGGTCTTTTCAAGGAGCTTCTTATATATAGTATCTTTGCCGGAGGAGCTTTTGCCCATTAGACAATATATTTTTCCGGAGTTGTCTGTTGCTATCATAGATGCCTCGTTTATTATATCATTCTGACTCGATATGTCATTCTGAGCGAAGCGAAGAATCTTTAAGATCATTCACAAAGCTTTGGATGACAGCTTGAGTGTAATAAAAATTATGGAATCAGAGTACTAAGTGCTTCGGTCAGTACCTTAGCCGCCTTCTCATGCTCCGACTCTAAGGGATGGTAGTTAGCACCGTATCCTACGGCCGGGTCCTGCTCGGGCAGGTGGACTGTAGTTATACGCACATCCCCTGTTTCTTCCGTATAGGTCTTAACAGCGCCGCATATGGTGGGATAGAGCCGATCCCCCATAAGTCCGAAGGCACAGACGATATAAGCTTTGGCGTTGTACTTCCTTATGACTTTAAGGAACTTCATGTATTCTGAAGCATACCAGGCCTGTCTGTCCTTATCGTCCTGGCAGTAGCTGTCATCATTGGTTCCTAAGTTAAGTACCACGATATCAGGTACATATCTTGAAAAATCCCATTTTATATCCTGAGAAGAGGGGATGCCGTCGAGCTTATCATAACTTAGTCCCATTGACTCATAAAAGTCGGGGATGAGCTGGTCTGCATGCCGCTCTGCCGGGTCAGGTGTATATCCTGAGATAATGCCGTAACCGCTGATGGAGAACATCTGAAAGTCGGCATCCAGAGCTTTAGCGGTCTTAAATGCAAAGCCCCTTGTGACATTTTCCGTGCCTGTCTTAAAATCATGCATGGGTTCGGGGTCCTCGACACCGTAACCGCAGGTGATGGAGTCACCGATAAATTCGATCTTTAGTGCTTTGGCGTGAGTGGGTTTTACGGTATCGCCATCAAAGACCTCAAGAGGCTTGATACCAACAAGTGACATGGCGCATTCTGAGAGTTTCATGATACGTATCACAAAAGGAGCAGTACCGGACAGGCTCTCTTCACCGATATGGACAGTCAGTTCTTTTTGGCTGAGCAAAAAGTCTTTTGTGATCGCTCCGTTTACATATATGCCGATACGGGCATAATTTGCTTCGTTGTCCTTTAAGGCAGCAGCTTCTCCGCCTGTAAAAGTGATATCAAAGCCTTTTCCTGTATATTCAAACTCTATGCCTGAGCCTGAAAGTGAAAGAAGTAGGGTATCCCCGAAAGAAACAGTCCTTCCGAGAAGTTTTACATTTTTATCCGTCAGTTCTATCCTCATAATCCACCGCCGCTTAATTACAAATATTATTCTAATCATATCTTATCATAAAAGGGGTAGCATTACAACTAAAACAAATTCGAAAAAACCAAAACAAAATACTCGAAAAAACCAAAATAAAATATTCGAAAAAACCAAAATAAAACTTGCAAAACGGCATAAAACCTGATATAATCCATAATACAGGAAAGGAGCAAAAATGGATTATATAAGGCGTGTTGTTGATAAAGAATTAGATCAAAAAACAGAGGCTTTTAATGCAGTAAGTATTGTCGGCCCTAAAGGTTGCGGGAAGACAAGGACTGCTCGTGAAAGAAGTAAAACTATAATAGAGTTTCAGGATGAAGAAAAGAGGAGCGGATACCTCTCTATTGCGGAAACAGCTCCAAGTCTGTTTTTAAAGAACACTAAACCCATACTTTTTGATGAATGGCAGGATGCACCGAAAATCTGGGGAACCATAAGAAAATACTGCGATGACAATCCTGAAAATACCGGAGAGATTTATCTTACCGGTTCTACGAGTCAGAGAAGAGATCTGCCGCATACGGGAACAGGCAGAATCTCTGAGCTTGTGATGTATCCGATGACACTTTGGGAAAGCGGAGAATCTAATGGGACTGTTTCACTGTCACAGATTATAGAAGATGCATCATATGATATTGACGGAAAGATATCAGATCTGACATTGGAACGGTTATTTTATATTATCTGCAGAGGCGGTTGGCCCAGATGCATGGCTCTGAAAAATGATAAAGCGAAACTTGAGATAGCCAAAGACTATTATCAACAGATTGTTGAAAAAGACGTTAATACCATAGACGGAACAAAAAGAAATCCTGAATGGGTGAGAACACTTATATGGTCATATGCGAGGAATATGGCGACTACCGCCAAAAAATCAAGTATTTATACAGATGTCAGAGCTTCATATTCCGTGACGGATGTTACACTGAGTTCCTATATAGAGGCACTGGAGGCCCTCTTTGTAATAAAGGACATCGATGCCTGGACTCCGCAGATCCGCTCTAAAACTGCGATCAGGTCGGCTAAAAAACATATATTTATCGATCCGTCCATAGGTTTGGCAGCCTTGGGAGTTAATCCTGATTATTTTAACAATGATCTGGATATGTTTGGGCATGCTTTTGAAAATCTTGTGTTAAGGGATCTTATGGTATATGCAAGAGCACATGATGCCAGAATTTTACATTACGGTGACGATATGGGGCTTGAGGCAGATGCGGTATATCAGAGCGCAGATGGAAGATATGCTTTGATCGAGATAAAAACAGGTACGAACAGGATTCCTGAAGCTGAGAAGTCATTATTGAAGTTTAAAGACATAATAAAAAAGCATAATCAGGCAGCAGAAGCAAATACGGAACATCCGAAACCTCTATACCGTGAACCATCCGCATTGATAGTGATCTGTGCAAATGCAACCATGGCATACACTACCGAAAACGGGGTAAAAGTGATCCCGGTGGGGTGTCTGAAGGATTGACGAAAAATGCGTATGATGGTACAATAAAAAGTTGATGGAAAATCGTTGCACAGGAGACAGGAAAATGGCAGATGTTTTTATAAGCCACAGTTCAAAAGATAAGGAAATAGCGGGAAAAGTCCTCAACTTTTTTGAGGGAAGAGGCCTTAGCTGCTGGATCGCCCCGAGGGACATAGTCCCGGGGACTGAGTGGGCAGCAGCCATAAATGCCGCTATTACCGCTTCAAAAGTATTTTTGATCATATATACTGTCAACAGCGCAGAATCAAGCCAGGTTTCCCGGGAGATCAGTCTTGCCGAGACAAAACAGGGCGTTTTTGTCGTGCCTTATAAGACCGATGATACACCTTTAGTCGGTTCGTTTGAGTATTATCTTGTGGGTTCGCATTTCATCTCAGCTGATTATTCCAAAAACGATTATAAACTTGAAGAATTGTACACCCAGGTGGCGGATATCGTAGGAGGTACCATACCGCAGCCGGAGATCGTGATGAAGCCGGTTGAGGCTCCCATATCGGGTGGATCAAATGCAGTTGAATCTCCGATAGTCCGGGAGGGCGCAGGCATATTGCAGGACAACGTTAACAAACCGGATAAACCCCTCGGGAACAACCCCGATAAATCCAAGCTTCCTCTTATCATAGGACTAGCTGCCGCAGCTGTCGTGGTGATCGCAGTGGTACTTATCATCGTGCTCGGTTCCGGAAAGGAAGATACTGAAGATTCTGATAAAGACATATTTGCAGAGAATCCTACTTCGGTTGAGACGGAGCCGAATGTTACGGATGAGCCTGCGCCCACCGGAGCGATAAAAGATCCGACATCAGTACCCATAGATCCGACACCTGTACCTACAGATTCTACACCCACCCCGATAGAGGATACCCCTACCCCTACCGAGACTCCAACTCCGGAGCAGCCGGAAAAGAATGAGATAAAGGACTTTACTTTACAATTCCTAGGCCACGACTGCACGGGCGACTACAACGGGTATGTAAATGCTTCGGGACAGCCTCAAGGAGAAGGCGTATTTATAGGAACATATTATGCTGATTATTCTGAAGTACGCATGACATATACCGGAGAGTTTAAAGACGGTCTTGCAAACGGTAAGGGCATTTCGACTGAGACATTTGTGGACGGATATGTCAGGGAATACGAGGGAGACTTTCAAGGTGGCGTATTTGACGGAGAAGGTACCGAGAAAAGCACATCTGTTGCCGGTGACAGGATTGAATATAACGGTAGTTTTAAGGCCGGAAAATATAACGGAAAAGGCATAAAAACCGTTGTGAATAAAGCGACCACTCCCGAAAAACTGGTATATGAAGGGACCTGGGAAGCTGGAGAGTTTATCTCGGGCATAAGGACAGGATATGACGCAGACGGCTACATGATCCTTTCGGAAAATGTCGCAGAAAAGGATGAGAAGGCAGTACTTATGGACTATGTTACGGATCACGGAAACTATGATCCGGATCAAATGAAATATTGTCTTACTAAAACATATGATGAGCTGTATTCCATTATCCGCGATACCGGCAGCGGCAGGACCGTATATGATACTAATGTCAGTATAAATGTGTATTCATATGATTCTGCCGATGATATCCTGGAGTTTACGATTGATAATAATGATCTCGGGGTGAAGGTTTCGGTTATTTATAATACCATAACGGGAAAGTATGATTTTTCCTCAAAGGAACACTTAGACAATGGAGACCTCGGAGGCATGATCTCCGGGATATTCAGGGATTATCTGTACGGATCGGAAGATAACCTTACCTATGTACAGGCGGTACGGACCACTAAAGAGGAGTTTGCAGATAATACAAGATTACTGGTCAATTTACTTAAGAGATGTCTTACAGATATGCTCACGGAATATGACATCGGAGTTTCACTTGATTCTTTAGGACTTGATTACTGGCATTGACAGGGAAGCGGGAGATTATGAATAAAAAACGCGTAATACAGATCATTGTATCCATAGTGGCATTTTATCTTATACTTATGCTGCTGCTTTTTGCGGTGGAGTCGATCCCCAAGGACTCGCCAAGCAGCATAGACAGCCTCGGGGACGCCGCATGGTACGTGCTTGCGACACTTACGACGGTCGGATACGGAGATGTTACACCCATATCATTCCCGGGAAAAGTGATCGGTGCGATCATGATGGTATCAAGTGCCGGAGTACTTACATTTTTACTCGGCTTGGTCTTTACCTTACTTTTCGGAAGACTGCTCCCGACATTTACCCTGTGGCGCTACAGGAAAAAGGACTGGTACATTTTTTCGTCGGTCGATGAGAGAAGCCAGCTGTTAGCAGAGGGACTGTCAAAGGACGACCCGGGGGCCGCATATATATTCTGCGGAAGTGAGAAAAGCCTTTCGCAGGAGCATTATCCTGCCATGAAATATCATGTTATAACCGATACTCCGCTTGAAATGGTGATAAACAGGCAGGATACGGATGCCAAATGCTTCATTTTCCTTGTGACGGAGAACAAGTGGCAAAACTATGATGTCGGAAAGAACCTGTTAAGCAAGGTTCATAAAGAAAAACTGAAGGTTTACTGTGAAGCGGAGCATGTGCCGGACCATATGCCGGCAGCGCTTACCGTATTTAACAAGCCTGACTGTATAGCGAGAAAATACTGGAACGACAATCCTTTAGGACAGAATGAATCGGTTATCCTGCTAATCGGTGACGGAAGTACAGCCGGGAAGATCCTTGAACGCAGCCTGCTCACCAATGTATTCCCCCCGTCGCAGCCTATAGAATACCATGTATTCGGGAACTGGGATAATTTCAGGCGTGACCACTATGAACTTGAAAATATAGTGGGGATAAACGGGCTCACGTTTGATGATGACGGCATTTACTTTGAGGATAAGAACTGGAATGCCTCGGCAGATCTTATAAAAAGGGCATCGCGTATCATCATCTGCTTTGACGATGAGGATAAAAACCGATCGGTGGTCGAGGAGCTTAATTCATACTTCCCGACTAAGGCGGTTATAGATGTATATTCGGACGGAACGGATGAGACTTTCCGGAGCTTCGGCGGAGATACGGGCATATTTACACGTGAGATAGTAATGCATGAAAAACTGAACCGCGTGGCAAGGATGCTCAATGAGATATACCGTACAAAGACAGGAAGCGGGCCGTCCTGGGCAGAGCTTACCGAGTTTAAGAGGCAGTCCAATATAGCGGCGGCAGACCATATGCTGACTAAGATCAGACTATTAAGACCTCAGGATGATATAAGGGAGGTTACTCCCGAGACCTGCGCCTTAGCATACGAGGTATATAAGACTTTTAACGAGGAACAGAAGGATGCCTGCAGGTGGCTTGAGCACAAGAGATGGGTGCGTTTCCATGTGCTTAACAACTGGAGCTATTCTCCGGTAAGGGATAATGAGATGCGGCAGCATACCATGATCGTGCCTTATGAGAGTCTGGGACATGAAGAACAGTTGCTTGATGATATGGCTTGGGAATTATTGGGGGAGATCACTTGATATGGCAGTTGACATGACTGTAATACTGGTATCGGCGGCATTTTTTGTCGTAGTTATATTTTATATAGCGCTTGAACAGGAAAAAAGGGAACGGATCACAGGCATAGCTTTCTTTATAGCTGCCCTGGGAGGTATTATCCTTTACGGATTTGCATATTCGCACGGACATGACGGGCTGTTCATACATATGTCGGCGGTTCTGAGGACCCTGATAGATGTAGGCCGTATGTTTGTGGGCATGAATAATGAAGCGGTATTCAGGGAAGCATTGGATAATGCAGGGCTTAACGGTTCGGTGTTTATAGTTTTTTTCTGGATTGTGCATTTTTTGGCATACTATTCCATGGCAAGTGCGGCGATCATGGCTTTGGGCAAGGGCGCCATAAGGAGGCTGCGCCAGTTTCTGCTCAGGGTAAGGGATGTTGTTGTCATATACGGAGTAAATGACAGCTCGCTTACATTTGGAAGGCATATATGTTCAGATAAGCATAAATCGATCGTATATGTCGGACGTGCTGATTCGGCTCAGGAGTCTGCGATCCGTCAGATGGGGGCTCTGCTCTATAACGATGATGTGGCACTTCAGCCCCAGAAGGCCTTTTTTAAGAGACTGGCCATGCGGAATGACAAGCAGAAACTGCACATTTATGCACTTGATAACAATGAAGACGCAAACATCAGGTATGCGGTAAATCTGTTAAAGGTACTTAAAGAAGAGGATTTTGAGCCTGACAGATCCAACCTCGTACTGTTAGGACAGGAGGAAGGACACGGCGGCGACCTTCAGGTAGGAAAGGATCATTACGGATACGGAGAGGTAAAGGCATTTGACCATGCCGAGCTTACAGCAAGACTGCTTGTCCAGAAATACCCGGTATGCAATGCTGTGGAGTTTGATGATGACGGATTGGCAAAGGCGGATGTTGAAGTGCTGGTGGTAGGCTTCGGTCACATGGGACAGGATGTATTAAAGAAGCTTGTAGCCAACGGTCAGTTTGAAGGCAGCAGCTTCCATGCGCATGTATTCGATCCGGCCTGCGGCATGATCGACGGATTTTTCAGAAGATCCTATGCAGGGCTTATAGAGAATTATGATGTGAATTTCTATCCTTACAGCGGACAGAGTATTAAATTCTGCGATTTTTTGGAAGAACATGCGAAAACGCTTACGTATATAGTGATAGCTGTCGGAAACCTTAAAAAGGGCAGTGAGCTGGCATACTCCATTATGGAGCTTTTGGACGGATACGGAAGGAAGATGCCGGTATACCAATGCTGTAATGACAGTGTAGTCTGTCACAGAAACCATGTGGAGAGCGAATATTCCAGCCTTCATGATGCGGATGTGCTGTACGGCGGGACCATGGACGGTTTTGCCATGAAGATAAACCATTATTATTGCGGACCCGACGGCTCAGAAAAGTCACAATGGCTTTCAAGTGATTATTTCAGCCGTATGAGCAGCAGGGCAAGTGCGGACTTTCTGTCGGCATATCTTTTCAGGCTTTGCGGTAACAAGTCCGTTGAGATATCGGAAAAAAAGATGGAAAACATGGCTAAGACGGAACATCTTCGCTGGTGCGGGTTCCATTACAGCATGGGATATATGAAGATGAGTGATGAGGCCTGGGAGAAACGTGCGGAGGAATACCGCAGGGAGCTTGCATTGGGCGGCATAGGACGTACGCGTATCTCAAAGGATGCGGCAGGTAAGCGGCATGCATGCCTCATTCCCTGGGACGATATGGACGAACTTTCTAAAAGGGAGAACGCCGTGACCGGGAAAAATATAGATTATAAGCAGATGGACAGGGACAATGTGAAGGTGGTCCTTGATCTCATGTAAAATACAGTAAAGAGCATCAGGAAAATAAGATGCCGATTACGGAGGTAATATAAGGTGGCAGACAATAAATATAAGATAGTATTCCTTGACAGAAAAACCATAGGTGAGGACCTGGACCTTACAGGCTATGACAGGCTCGGGGAGATAGTGATGTATGATTTCTCGGACCCGGGCGAGGTTCCTGAGAGAGTAAAGGATGCAGATATCATAGTACTCAATAAGACAAGGATAGATGAGAGCAGCATATATACGGCGGAAAAACTGAAGCTTGTATGTGTGACCGCTACAGGCACCAATAACCTCGATAAGGATTATCTGGCACGCCGCAGCATAGAGTGGAGAAATGTGGCCGGATATTCTACGGAGACGGTAGCACAGCATACATTTGCGCTGCTTTTCTACCTTTTTGAGCATCTGCCCTACTATGATGAGTATGTCAAGAGCGGAAGTTACGCGGGCGACAGGCTGTTTACGCATTTTGCAAAAAGCTTCCATGAGCTGAACGGAAAAACATGGGGCATAATAGGCTTAGGTGCCATAGGACACAGGGTGGCCGAGATAGCGGGTGCATTTGGCTGCAAGGTACAGTATTATTCCACCTCCGGCAGGAACCATGACGAAAAATACAGGGAAGTTGACTTTTCCGAACTGCTGTCAACCTCCGATATAATATCGGTCCATGCACCGTTAAATGATGATACTCTTAACCTGATAGATGCCGCAGCATTAAAAAAGATGAAGCCCTCAGCCATACTCCTTAACTTAGGACGCGGTCCGATAGTAAATGAGGATGACCTTTGCGCTGCCCTTGATAACGGTATCATAGCCGGAGCAGGGCTGGATGTGCTCTCAGTTGAACCCATGAGGACCGACAGTCCGTTTTTAAAGCTTAAAAATCCCGACAGGGTATTTATAACACCTCATATCGCATGGGCTTCCATAGAGGCCAGAAGAAGGCTGATGGAGATAATCGAAGGCCAGATAAAAGAGTGGCAGGCAGGGAACAGATAAACGGAGTTAATTTAGGAAATGCGTTACAAGAATAAGCGTACGGTTTTAATATACATGCTGGTATTCCTGCTGGTGAGCCTGGCGGGGATGCTTTATTCAAGGTACCCGTTTTTCAAGAATTTCTCCGAAATCTTTTACGGAGGTATCATAGTTGTCTGGGCCATGACGGTTCTTCGAAGGATCATAGAGTCCCAGATAAAGGAGCTTTTGATAGAAAACGCCATATTGCTCATAATGCTGATACTTTTCCGGGCTCTCCGTTTTCAGTTCGATCAGGGGCACGTGACCGTGCACAGGTTTATGTGGTATTGCTATTATATACCGCTTCTCTATATCCCGGTCATATCCTTTAAGCTGTCCCTAAGATGCGGACGTTCCGAGAATATAAAGCTTTCACGTATCTGGAATTTGCTACTCATCCCGTCTACCGTGCTTGCGATACTGGTACTTACAAATGATAAGCATCATCTTGCATTCCGGTTCCCGGATATAGCAGGAAAGGGCTATGACCTTTATACATACGGACCGGTATATTATATCATAGTCGTATGGATGGCACTGCTGCTTTCGGCAACGGTGATCATCACCATCATACGTTTTTCGAGCAAGCCCGTCAGGAAGGATTCCTGGGCTTACTACGTGGTATTGCTCGGTTCGGCATATTTTTTACTTACGGATTACTTCGGACTGGCTCCTGTGGTAAACGGTGTGCAGTACTTAACTCCCATGGAGACATTTGCCGTATTTACGGTATGCGGCTGGGAGGCGTGCATACAGACCTGTCTGCTCCCCTCCAACAGCGGCTATAAGTATTTCTTTGAGAATTCGGGGCTCATCGCCCGTATCACGGATAAAGCCGGGAATGTGAAGATAGCATCCAAGGGAGGCGAGTTTGACTTTAGTCCGTCCAATGAGAACTACCACATCCTTGAAAAGGAGGTATGGGGCGGAAAGCTCAGCTACGCAGAGGATATATCCGGTATAACGGAGTCCAACAGGGAGTTAAAGGAGATATCGGAGAGGCTTTTAGAGGAAAACGCTCTGCAGGAAGCGGAAAATGCACTGCAGGAGGACAGAGTCCATGTCTCGGTGATGAATAAACTCTATGACGATATCACGGAGTTTTCGGCCGAAAAGACCGAAGAGATAGAAAAGCTCCTTACAAGTGCCGGCTCGGATGATGATTTTAAACAGAATCTGGAAAAAGCATGCATACTTGCTTCCTATATAAAAAGAAGAGGAAATCTCTACCTTCTCGGTGAGGAAAACAAGCATTATGATTTTAATGACCTGTATCTTTCATTTAAAGAGTCTCTTGATTACTTCGCCTTAAGCGGAGCAAAGACGCTGCTTACTTTGGGCAATAAGATGGAAGTGGATACGGATACGGGGCTAAAGGCATACGACTGCCTGGAAGCTTATCTGGAGAAGCTTTTCGGTAAGGTTAACAGCTTACTGGTACATATGGATGCCTCGGATAATGAGCTTAAAGTGAGGTTTATGTACGATGAAGAGAGTGAAGTAGAGGTTTTTGCTTCCGGGAAGGAGGCAGAGGCATGATAGTATTTAACGATCTTCCCACGATGGCAAGGACATTTCTGCTTTGTCTGGAATTCCTTATACTGTGGCTTACCATGATGCTTCTGGCTGAGTCGGTATACCAGAGGATGTACAGGGGATTCAGTGTATTTTTCTTCCTTATAGTAATAGTGAATTATATTTTCTTCCAGCTTTGCCTGGATGAAAAATACCGGATGGATCTGTGGGTGGTTATCGCCTATATAGCGGCGATGATATTGTTTGATATATTTATTATAAGGAAAGGAATAAAATACAGACAGGAGAACTTTACGGTCATATCCGTAAAACAGGGACTCGATGCTATGGAAGAGGGCATATGTTTTTATACCGAAAACGGACTGCCCCAGTTCACCAACAAATATATGAATGATGTGAGCCTGGCCATATCAGGCAGGACCATAGTGGATGCATCTGGATTCTGGAACGACCTTCAAAGGGGATATATAGATAAAAAATGCAGGATAATCACAAGCATTGATGACATGGTGATAGTAAAGACTCCGGAAAAGGTATGCGCTATCTCAAACCGTGATATAGGCGGCGAATTAAAAGAAATGGTGATGGTGGATATCACCTCGGAATACGGTACCTTTGAGGAACTGCTCGGGAAATACGAGTCCTTGGAGCAGCAGCAGGAACGACTTAAGGAGTACAATAAAAATGTTACTCAGGCAACCATAGAGCGGGAGCTCTTAAATGCGAAGATACATATCCATGATGAGTTGGGAGAGATACTTTTAGCTGCCAAGAGGTTCATACAGAATAAGGATAGAGAAGAAAAGGCAGCAAAGGAAATAAGAAATATAAAGACAGCAGAAGCAGAGACAAATGGGGCACCCGGGCGTGGAGATATAGACAGACGTACAGTGACAGAACTCTGGTTAAAAAACCTAAGTCTCCTCGGAGTGGAAAGAGAACAAACGGAAGAGGACGAGTATGCGGAGATATACCGGGCCGCTTCCGATATAGGCATGAAGATAGAGGTTACCGGAGAACTGCCTCAAGAAGGAAAAGCCAAATCGGTTACTGCATCTGCCATGCATGAGTGTCTGACCAATACCTTCCGTCATGCAGGCGGGGATACCGTATACGTGGAATCGGTTAAAGTGATCGAAAACACAAAGACCGGGAAAAATTCATTCGGGTATATCCTTACCTTTACCAATAACGGTAAACCTCCCGAGGGAGATATAGAGGAACGCGGCGGATTAAAGTCTTTAAGAAAGATGGCGGAAGACGCGGGCTTTGACATGAAGATAGAAACTGCCGGCGGATTTAAATTGATATTGAATCTGTCATCCTGAACCAAAGCCTTCCCCTACGAGGGGAAGGTGTCACGCCAAAGGCGTGACGGATGAGGTGCAAAACAATAAATGAAACGGAGAAGAAAAATATGTGGAACGTACTTATAGTGGATGATCAAAATACTTCAAGACACCTGATGGAGATGATGGTGGAGGGCAGCAGCGATTATAAGCTGGTAAAAGCCATTCCCTTAGCAAAGATGGCAGATATATACGCACTCACCATGCCGGTGGACCTCATCATCATGGATGTGGTAATGGCAGAAGGACCCAGCGGACTTGAAGCTGCCGAAAAGATAAAGAAAAGTAAGCCTGAGATAAAGATACTGCTCGTAACCTCCATGCCCGAGGTAAGCTTTATGGAAAGAGCAAAGAGCATAGGAGTGGACAGCTTCTGGTACAAGGAGACGGACGAAAGTCCTCTCTTAAATGTCATGGACAGGACCATGACGGGAGAAAAGGTATATCCCGATGCCCCGCCCACGGTAAAGCTCGGACTCGCAGACAGCTCGGAGTTCACCGACAGGGAGCTTGAAGTGCTCCGCATACTTACTACCGGCTGCCCGGATCAGGAGATAGCCGACAGACTGGGCATCAGCTTTTCCACGGTACGTACCCACATCAACCATATGCTTGACAAAACCGGCTTTGAGACCCGAACGGAGCTTGCTATACATGCGAGACTGTCGGGAGTGGTAATACCAGACATGTGAGAAAGAGACTATCCGCGGATAGTCGTTTTACATAATAGGTAGACAAAAGTACCGATGTGTTGTATAATACTTTTTGGTATGATTTTATTCATAAAATATTCAGGAGGGTATTTTTTATGGGTTTTTTTGATAATTTAAAGAATTCTGCTGTAAACAGTCTTAAGCAGAACACCAATGCTGCCGTAAACAATGCATATTATAATGCTACCGGCGGAAACAAGGACGGAGTAGGCAAGGGCAAGAACAGTTCACAGACCTTTACCTTCAGCACCATCCCCAACAGCGTGGCTGAACTTCAGTCATTCCCCGAGGCTAGTCTTGATTCTCCTTTTAAGACTACAGCACTTGTGCTTTTAGCACTTTGCAACTATGAGAGAAATGTAGATACTACTCATGAGATGCTTAACTTCCTTAAAGGACCGGAAGAGCTGTCAGGTTATGAGAAGAGCTTCATCAAAGAGAGACTTACAGGAAAGTACTACAAGCCTTTCTCATATTTTGCAGGTACATCACCCAAGAACGGCTACATCCCTACAGAGCCCTTCACCATCACAGTATATGAGAATCCTTACTCATTCGATAATGAGAACTGGGCTATCATGTGGGTAAAGAGCAGCGGTGCGGATACCGAGAGACAGGTAAAGCTTCGCAGAAAGCCTTCTACCAACCAGTGGTTCTTAAATGAGATCCTTTGCTTAAGTGATATCAGGATACCTGAGTCTGAGGATCCCTGGGCTTAATAAAGTAAAGAACGGGCTGTCGCAGTAAATGCGGCAGCCTTTATCATATATCGCAAAAGATATCGGAAGCGGCTCTGTCCGGGCAGCATCCCGGACGAGATTGCCACACAGGCAATTCGTCCCGGGAGCATACCCGTCACGAGCCTGTTTTTTGTTTTGGGAAGTGATATTATGATAAAGGCTGTTGTTTATGATATACTGCGACAGCTCGCTCTTGGTTAAAAAGAGAAGTTCGGATATATATTAAATAAAAAAAGACGGAGAAAATAAAAAAAATTCCGTCTTGACAGCTTGAAAAATATATGTTATTATGAACAATGCGCGATTATCTAAAATTATGCCCATTCATATATATTATAGCACATTTTTAGACGATTGCAAGTAAATTTTTAATCAAAATAAACCAAGGGGTGACACATCTATGATGGAAAAAAACAGGATACGTCCTATCAAGGTCGGTAAGGGCGTCAGAATGAGTTACTCGAGGCAGAAGGAAGTTCTGGAGATGCCTAACCTTATAGAGGTTCAGAAGGATTCTTACAACTGGTTCCTTACTGAGGGTCTTCATGAGGTGTTCAGGGATATATCTCCCATCGAAGATTACAACGGTAAGCTGAGTCTTGAGTTTATCGACTTCCAGCTCTGCAGGAATGACGTAAAGTACACTATCGAGGAATGCAAGGAACGCGATGCAACATATGCGGCACCTCTTAAGGTAAAGGTTCGACTTCATAATAAGGAAGACGAAGATGTTATAAAGGTACATGAGATATTCATGGGCGATTTCCCCTTGATGACAGAGACCGGTACCTTTGTCATCAACGGAGCTGAGCGTGTTATCGTCAGCCAGCTTGTTCGTTCTCCCGGAATCTATTACGAGATTTCCCACGATAAATTAGGTAAAAAGCTCTATGCATGTACGGTTATTCCCAGCCGTGGTGCATGGCTCGAATATGAAACAGACTCTAACGATGTCTTTTATGTACGTGTTGACCGTAACAGGAAAGTTCCTATCACGGTATTTTTGCGTGCTTTAGGCGTAGGTACAAAGGCACAGCTCATCGATATGTTCGGTGACGAGCCCAAGATCCAGGCATCTCTTTCCAAGGAGCCTGCAGAGGTAGCAGAAGAGGACAGCTATGAGGGCGGTTTAAAAGAGCTTTATAAGAAGCTCCGTCCCGGTGAGCCTATCTCTATCGAAAGTGCTGATTCGTTAGTCAGAAGCATGTTCTTTGACGTAAGACGTTATGATCTTGCAAAGGTCGGACGTTATAAGTTCAATAAGAAGCTTGCGTTAAAGAGAAGAGTAGTCGGATTTAACCTTGCCGAGGATGTAGTGGACAGCTCTACAGGTGAGATCATTGCCAAGGCCGGCACCATGATCACCGAGGACCTTGCAGACAAGATCCAGAACGCAGGTATCTTCTCCATCACAGTTAAGGCAGAAGATCACAATGTTAAGGTTATATCAAACATGGCAGTTGATATCGCTTGTCATGTTCCCTTCAAGTGCACAGACAAGGTAAAGGCAGAGCTCGGTATCACAGAGCCTGTATATTATCCCGCACTTAAGGAGCTCTTAGAGCAGTATGATAATGTTGACGAGCTTAAGGATGCCATCAAGCGTAATGTGGCACTTCTTATCCCTAAGCATATCACAAAGGAAGATATCTTCGCATCAGTCAGCTACAACATCCATCTTGAGTATGGCGTAGGCAACAAGGACGATATCGACCACTTAGGAAACAGACGTATCAGGGCAGTCGGAGAACTTTTACAGAACCAGTACCGTATCGGTCTTTCAAGAATGGAAAGAGTTGTCCGTGAGAGAATGACCACTACCGATCTTGATAATGTAAGCCCTCAGAACCTTATAAATATCAAGCCCGTAACTGCAGCAGTCAAGGAGTTCTTCGGAAGTTCACAGCTGTCACAGTTCATGGACCAGCATAACCCTCTTGGTGAGCTTGCTCACAAGAGAAGACTTTCGGCACTTGGTCCCGGCGGTCTTTCCCGTGACCGTGCATCATTCGAAGTACGTGACGTTCACTACTCACATTACGGAAGAATGTGTCCTATCGAGACTCCCGAAGGTCCTAACATCGGTCTGATCAACTCACTTGCTTCATACGCAAGGATCAATGAGTACGGATTCGTTGAGGCTCCTTACCGTAAGGTAGATAAGTCAGATCCCGAGAACCCCAGGGTTACCGATGATGTAGTATATATGACCGCAGACGAAGAGGATAAGTATGTAGTTGCTCAGGCTAATACTCCTCTTGATGAGCAGGGGCATTTCATAAATGATAACGTATCAGGACGTTTCAAGGAGGATACATCACAGTTCCAGAAGACAAAGGTTGACTTCATGGACGTATCACCTAAGATGGTATTCTCTGTAGCTACAGCTCTTATCCCGTTCCTTGAGAACGACGATGCTAACCGTGCCCTCATGGGTTCGAACATGCAGCGTCAGGCAGTTCCGCTTCTTCATACACAGGCACCTGTAGTAGGTACCGGTATGGAGCAGAAGACGGCAGTTGACTCAGGTGTCTGCGTTATAGCCAAGGCAGACGGTAAGGTTGAGAAGTCCACAGCTACCAATATTGTTATAAAGAGAGAAGACGGTACCCGTGATGAGTACAAGCTGATCAAGTTCACCAGATCTAACCAGGGTACATGTATCAACCAGAGACCTATCGTTAACAAGGGCGATGTGGTAAAGGCAGGTCAGGTTATCGCTGACGGTCCTTCTACAGACCACGGCGAGCTTGCACTCGGTACCAACCCTCTGATAGGTTTCATGACCTGGGAAGGTTACAACTACGAGGATGCTGTTCTTCTTAGTGAAAGACTTGTGGCAGAAGATGTTTATACTTCCGTACATATCGAGGAGTATGATGTTGAAGCCCGTGATACAAAGCTCGGACCCGAGGTTATCACAAGAGATATCTCAGGTGTCGGCGATGATGCTTTAAAGGACCTCGACGAACGCGGTATCATCCGTATCGGTGCAGAGGTAAGAGCCGGTGATATCTTAGTAGGACGTGTTACTCCTAAGGGTGAGACAGACCTCACTCCCGAAGAGAAGCTCTTACGTGCTATCTTCGGTGAGAAAGCTAGAGAAGTTAGAGATACTTCACTCCGTGTTCCTCACGGTGAGTACGGTATCATTGTTGATGCTAAGGTATTTACCAGGGAGAACGGTGATGAGATGCAGCCCGGTGTAAACCAGACCGTGCGTGTATATATAGCTCAGAAGAGAAAGATCCAGGTAGGAGATAAGATGGCAGGCCGTCACGGAAACAAGGGTGTTGTTTCCCGTGTACTTCCCGTAGAGGATATGCCGTTCCTGCCTAACGGAAGACCGCTTGATATCGTACTTAATCCTTTGGGCGTGCCTTCACGTATGAATATCGGACAGGTCCTTGAGATCCACCTGAGCCTGGCCGCTAAGGTACTCGGATTCAACATTTCCACCCCTGTATTTGACGGTGCGGATGAGGATGATATCCAGGATACCTTGGAGATGGCAAACGATTATGCAAACCTTCCTTTCAATGCCGAAGAAAAACAGGCATGGGCTGAAAAAGCCGAGGCAAACGGTGAGGAATTCGATCCTAAGATGGCAGATTTCTCATCAAAGTACTCTAAGGTACTTGGCAAGGAAGTTATGAGTTATCTCGGTTCACCCGAGAACTTAGCAAGCCGTGACAACTGGAGAGGTGTTCCGATCAACCGCGACGGTAAGGTAAGACTCCGTGACGGAAGGAGCGGCGAGTACTTCGACGGTTCCGTAACTATCGGCTTCATGCATTACTTGAAGCTCCATCACTTAGTTGACGATAAGATCCATGCTCGTTCGATCGGGCCTTACTCACTCGTTACACAGCAGCCTCTGGGCGGTAAAGCTCAGTTCGGCGGACAGCGTTTCGGTGAGATGGAGGTTTGGGCTCTTGAAGCATACGGTGCATCCCATGTACTTCAGGAGATCCTTACTGTTAAGTCCGATGACGTTACAGGCCGTATCAAGACTTACGAGGCTATCGTTAAGGGTGAGAACATCTCGAAGCCCGGCATACCCGAGTCCTTCAAGGTTCTCCTCAAAGAGCTCCAGTCACTTGCACTTGATGTTACTGTACTTGACGAAAACGGCGAGGAGATCAAGCTCACCGAGGACGTTGACTACACCGAGAACGAGGGCGAGGCTTGGAGAGAAGGCACCGAGGACGATTACAACAAGGGTTACGACGAGAATTATGATGACGCCGGTTATTCTGTATTGGACGGCGATCCCGACGCTGACGGCGATGATGTGTATGATTCGTACATCGAGGACGATGACCTTTATGCAGATTATTCCGATATTGAGTCGGATGATGAGGTTTGAGAATCTCTAAAGAAAAATACAGAATAGGAAAGGAAAGTAATTATGTCTACAGATTACAATACTGATGCTGTTAAGGATATTAATTATGAAGCTATCCGAATCGGACTGGCATCTCCGGAGAAGATCCGTGAGTGGTCAAGAGCTGAGGTTAAGAAAGCTGAAACCATAAATTATCGTACATTAAAGCCTGAACGTGACGGTCTTTTCTGTGAGAAGATTTTCGGACCTTCAAAAGATTGGGAGTGTCACTGCGGAAAGTACAAGAAGATCCGTTTTAAGGGCGTTATCTGTGATAAGTGCGGTGTTGAGGTTACAAAGGCATCCGTTCGTCGTGAGAGAATGGGTCATATCGATCTTGCTGCACCCGTTTCACACATCTGGTATTTTAAGGGTATCCCTTCACGTATGGGCCTGATACTTGATATCTCTCCCAGAAACTTAGAGAAGGTACTCTATTTCGCTTCATATATAGTACTTGATAAGGGCAATACCACCCTTAACAACAAAGATATCCTTTCGGAGTTTGAATACAACGAAGCAAAGGAAAGATGGCCCGAGCCCGACGCATTCCGTGTAGGAATGGGTGCAGAGGCAATCTTAGAGCTGTTAAAGAAGATCGACCTTGAGAAGGACTGTGAAGAACTCCATGCAGAGCTTGAGGCTTCCTCAGGCCAGAAGCGTGCAAGGATCATCAAGAGACTTGAGGTCTTTGAGGCATTCAGAGAGTCAGGAAATAAGCCCGAGTGGATGATACTCCAGGCTATCCCTGTACTTCCTCCCGATCTGCGTCCTATGGTTCAATTGGACGGCGGCCGTTTCGCAACATCTGACATGAACGACTTATACCGTCGTATCATCAACAGAAATAACAGATTAAAGAAGCTCCTTACTTTAGGAACTCCCGAGATCATCGTAAGAAATGAAAAGCGTATGCTTCAGGAGGCTGTTGATGCCCTTATCGATAACGGTCGTAGAGGACGTGCTGTAACAGGCCCCGGAAACAGAAACTTAAAGTCTCTTTCAGACCTGTTAAAGGGTAAGCAGGGACGTTTCAGACAGAACCTACTTGGTAAGCGTGTTGACTACTCAGGACGTTCCGTTATCGTAGTAGGTCCCGAGTTAAAGATCTATCAGTGCGGTCTCCCTAAGGAGATGGCTATAGAGCTCTTTAAGCCCTTCGTTATGAAGGAGCTTGCAGCCCGCGGTATTGCTACCAATATCAAGCAGGCTAAGAAGATGGTAGAAAAGCTTGAAACACAGGTATGGGACATCTTAGAGGATGTCATCCATGAGCATCCCGTTATGCTGAACCGTGCTCCTACACTTCACAGACTGGGTATCCAGGCTTTCGAGCCCATCCTTGTTGAAGGTAAGGCTATCAAGCTTCATCCTCTTGTATGTACCGCTTTCAACGCCGACTTCGACGGCGACCAGATGGCTGTACATCTTCCTCTGTCAGTTGAGGCTCAGGCTGAGGCACGTTTCCTCATGCTTTCACCTAACAACTTACTTAAGCCTTCAGACGGCGGTCCCGTTGCCGTTCCTTCACAGGATATGGTACTCGGTATCTACTATCTGACGTTAAAGAAGGAAGCAGACAAGGGAGCAGGCACATTCTATAAGAATATCGCCGAAGCTATCCTTGCTTATGAAAACGGATATATCACACTTCAGGCACCCATCAAGGTAAGACGTGAGGGCATCTGGCCCGAGACTGGCGAGAAGATCAGTAAGGTACTTGATACCACGCTCGGACGTCTTATGCTTAACGAAGCTATCTCTCAGGACCTCGGATATGTTGACAGATCAAAGAAGGAGAACTTCCTTGACCTTGAGATCGACTTCCTGGTAAAGAAGAAGCAGCTCAAAGGCATACTTGAAAAATGTATCAACAACCACGGAGCAACAATGACAGCTGAAACACTTGACGCTATCAAGGCTCTCGGTTACAAATATTCAACAAGGGCAGCCATGACGGTTTCTATTTCCGACATGACAGTTCCTGCAGCAAAGAAGGACATCATTGCACAGGCTGAGGCTACTGTTGATGCAGTAAGTAAGAAGTACCGCAGAGGTTTCCTTACTGACGAAGAACGTTACAAGACAGTTATCGAGACATGGAAGAAGGCCGATGATGAGATCACCAAGAAGCTGATGGACGGTCTTGATAAGTACAACAACATCTACATGATGGCTGACTCTGGAGCCCGTGGTTCCGATAAGCAGATCAAACAGCTTGCCGGTATGCGTGGACTTATGGCAGATACATCAGGTAAGACCATCGAGCTGCCTATCAAGGCTAACTTCCGTGAAGGTCTTGACGTTCTGGAATACTTCATCTCCGCACACGGCGCACGTAAGGGTCTGTCCGATACGGCTCTCCGTACCGCTGACTCAGGTTACTTAACACGTCGTCTGGTTGATGTTTCTCAGGATCAGATCATCCGCGAGAACGACTGCTGCGAAGGCCAGGAGAATATCCCTGGCATGGAAGTAAAGATCTTCGCAGACGGAAAAGAAGTTATCGAATCTCTTAAAGAGCGTATCACAGGCCGTTTCTCATGCGAGACCATCGTAGATGACAACGGCGAGGTTATAGTAAAGAAGAATCACATGATCACACCCAAGCGTGCTGAAAGGATCATGGAGACAAAGGCTGTTAAGGAAAAGGGCTTTGATGCAAAGATCAAGATCCGTACCGTCCTTACCTGCCGTTCACATCTTGGCATCTGTGCTAAGTGTTACGGTGCGAACATGGCTACAGGTGAGCCTGTTCAGGTAGGTGAGGCAGTAGGTATCATCGCCGCTCAGTCGATCGGTGAGCCCGGTACACAGCTTACCATGCGTACCTTCCATACCGGTGGTGTTGCAGGTGACGATATCACACAGGGTCTTCCCCGTGTTGAGGAACTTTTCGAAGCACGTAAGCCTAAGGGACTTGCCATCATCGCTGAGTTTGGCGGCACAGTTACCATTAAGGATACAAAGAAGAAGAGAGAGATCGTTATCACCAGGACTGATGAGGACGGCTCACTTGAATCCAAGACATATCTTATCCCTTACGGATCACGTATCAAGGTTATGGACGGACAGGTACTTGAGGCCGGTGACGAGCTTACCGAAGGTTCTGTTAACCCTCATGATATCTTGAAGATCAAGGGCTTAAGAGCTGTTCAGGATTACATGATCCAGGAAGTACAGCGTGTATACCGTCTCCAGGGTGTTGAGATCAACGATAAGCATATCGAGGTTATCGTACGTCAGATGCTTAAGAAAGTACGTATCGAAGAGAACGGAGATACAGAATTCCTTCCCGGTAGCATGGTTGACCTGTTTGAGTATCTTGATGCCAATGAGGCAGCTGTTGCAGCAGGAAAGAAGCCTGCAGAGGGCAAGGAAGTTATGCTTGGTATCACCAAGGCAGCACTTGCTACCAATTCCTTCTTATCGGCAGCATCCTTCCAGGAGACCACCAAGGTTCTTACCGAGGCAGCATGCCGCGGCAAGATCGATCCTCTTATCGGTCTTAAGGAGAACGTTATCATCGGTAAGCTGATCCCTGCCGGTACAGGTATGAAGACCTACCGCAATATCCACTTAAGTACCGATGCCGAGTTTGAAGCAAGCCGTCTGGCTAACAAGCGTTATGAGAACTTCAACGCTAAGCAGGACAGATTCAGTGATTCTGATTACTATGATGAGTCATCCGATGACAACGGCTACTATGACGAGAACGAAGAGTACATCGACGATAATTATCAGGGTGAATACTCAGATGAGTTATACGAGGATGGCGAGTACACCGACGAGGAGTACGAGCTTCCCGATGATGAAAATCAGGATGAGCAATAATATGTAATATTTCAGTCCCCGAGGGCAGAAGCCTTCGGGGATTTTTTCATGAGAATTAATTGACATTTCCAAATATAAGGCATACAATTTGATAAAACAAGGCATTAGGGAGGGTTTATGTATAAATCCGGCAGGCATATATTAGCTTTTGCGATAGCGATCATTCTGGTAACAGTTTTTTCATTAAACATTAGGGAGCATAGAGTCAACGCCGAAGAGACATTGCCGTCATTAAATGAAAAAAAACTGGTATTAAAGCCCGGGAAAAAGACAAGGCTTTCGGTAGTCAGTGATGTGAAGGATTATAGAGTCAGATGGTCATCGGCCGACACTTCAGTAGCGACTGTGAGCAAAAAGGGAAAGGTTACTGCGGCAGCGGACGGGAAGACCAATGTATTTGCTGTAGTTACATATAATGAAAAAACCGTCAAACTAAAATGCAGAGTCATCGTAGAGTCCGAAAAGACAGTAAAACTGGCTGCGGTCGGGGATGCACTGATACATGAAAATATCCTTAACTCCGGAAAGCAGAAGGACGGAAGCTACAACTATGATGCGATATTCGAGCATATGAAGGATTATCTTTCGGGGTTCGATGTTAAGATCATAAATCAGGAGACGATATTTGTCTATGACAGTAAAAAGTTCGGCGGATACCCGAGCTTCGGCACTCCGAAGGAGGTTGGGGATGCCATGAGGGCGGCCGGTTTTAATGTTATAACCTGTGCTACCAATCATGCATATGACAGAAAAGAGATCGGCATACAGAATACTCTTGATTATTGGAGAAAGTATAAAGACAGTGTCCTGGTGACCGGTATATACGGATCGCAGGAGGATTATGATACTCTTGCGATCAGAGAATATAACGGGATTAAGATAGCATTTTTAAATTATACGACGCTGCTTAACTCAGGAGCTAAAAAGGAGCCGTATTATATAAGGATGTATAAGGAAGCCGCGGCATTAAAGGAGATACAGGCGGCTAAGAAAAAGGCGGATTTTGTGATAGTGCTCCCGCACTGGGGTGTGGAATACGAGCATGAGCCCTCGGAAAAGCAGGAGAAGATGGCTAAGAAGCTGGCTGAAGCCGGAGCTGATGCCATCATCGGGTGCCACCCCCATGTAGTACAGCCTGTGAAGGTGATAAAAACCTCTGACGGCAGAAGAGTACCGTGCTACTATTCACTTGGCAACTTTGTATCTAACATGTTTTGGTTTAAATGCCAGTTAGAGGGCTTAGCCGAGCTTGAGATAGTTAAATGGAACGGGGAGACCACATTAAGGTCGGCTGAGTATACACCCATAGTCAACCACATGAGTAAGGATGATACGAAGTTTACGGTATATCTTCTTTCGGATTATACCGATGCAGGAGACTTGTACAAGGACCACTACATGAACCACAGGTACTGGATGGGGAATGTAACTCCTGAGAGGCTTAAAAAGCTGTTCAATTCCCTCGGGAATGAAAAATATTGACTTGTAAGTTTTAAAAATCTATGCTATAATGCCTTTGATTGTAGTCCGAAAAGGACAATTATAGAAAGGATGGAATATTTTTATGGCATTAGTTACAACGACCGAAATGTTCAAGAAGGCTTATAATGGCGGATATGCTATTGGTGCTTTCAACGTAAACAACATGGAGATTGTACAGGGTATCACAGAAGCAGCTGGCGAGTTAAAGAGCCCTGTTATCCTTCAGGTATCAAAGGGTGCACGTGCATATGCTAACCACACATATCTTGTAAAGTTAGTAGAAGCAGCAGTTGCAGAGAACCCTGATATCCCGATCGCTCTTCACCTTGATCACGGTGACAGCTTCGAGCTTTGCAAGAGCTGTATCGACGGTGGTTTCACATCAGTCATGATCGATGCTTCTTCAAAGCCTTATGAGGAGAACGTTGCTTTAACAAAGCAGGTAGTTGAGTACGCTCACGCTCATGGCGTAGTAGTAGAGGCAGAGCTCGGTACATTAGCAGGTATCGAGGATGAAGTAGTAGTAGAGGCAGGTCACGAGAGCTATACACGTCCTGAAGAGGTTGAGGATTTCGTATCCAAGACAGGATGTGATTCACTTGCTATCGCTATCGGTACTTCTCATGGTGCTTACAAGTTCACAGCTGCTCAGTGTACAAGAAATGCTGACGGCGTACTTGTTCCCCCTCCCCTTCGTTTCGACGTATTAGAGGAGTGCATCAAGAGACTTCCCGGCTTCCCCATCGTTCTTCACGGTTCATCTTCAGTTCCTCAGGAATTCGTTAAGATGGTTAACCAGTACGGCGGAAGCATGCCAGATGCAGTAGGTATCCCCGAGGAGCAGCTCCGTAAGGCAGCTCAGCTTGCTGTATGTAAGATCAATATCGATTCAGATATCCGTCTTGCTATGACAGGTACTATCAGAAAGTACTTCGCTGAGAATCCTTCACACTTCGATCCTCGTCAGTACTTAAAGCCCGCTCGTCAGGCTGTTAAGGAAATGGTTGCTCATAAGATCAAGAACGTTCTTGGTTCAGATGGCAAGGCTTGATAAGTTAATATATAAAAAAGTTGGCCGCATGGATTTCCATGCGGCCTTTTTTTATCCCGTTACAGGATATTGTTTAGCGGATAAGCTTGTTCTTACCTTCATCATAATAGATACTTTCTTCAGCAAGAAGCGGATTGTTGGTCAGATCCGTTTCGGTCAGCTCGGTATACATAATGTTTAAAGAGGTTAACTTTGTATTATGACTTAAGTCGAGCTTGCTGATGCCTGTAAACGGACAGGTTAAGTCTTTCAGTTCGGTATTCCTGCTCACATCAAGTTCGGTAATATTGTTGGTGCTGCAATTAAAAAAGGTAAGTTGTGTATTGTTGCTTATATCGATCTGAGATATCATTGTACTGGAGCAGGAAAATTCGATAAGAGCCGTATTATTGCTTACATCGAGTTCGGTTATCGGATTATCTCCGCAATATAAGTAGTTTAGTAAGGTATTGGCACTTACATCCAGTTTGTTTAACTGATCCTTGTAGCAGTAGAGAGCGTTCAGGTTGATGTTTTTACTTACATCGAGACCATTTAGCGGATTCAGATGACAATCAAGATAATCCAGCTGCTCATTTTTACTTATATTAAGATCCAGGATTGAATTCTCACCGCAATTAAGGCCTCTAAGCTTGGGATTTCCGCTTAAGTCAAGGGAAGTCAGTTCATTGTTGTTGCAGTTTAAGGTCGTGAGGTCTTTAAAAAATTCTATGCCTTTCAGATCTTTTATCCCGTTATAAGATATGTCGAGATAATCGAGTGTCAGCTCGTCACCTGAAAGTATCAGGTTTTTGTCGAGATCCAATTTATCCATGATATAGAGTCTGAACATCATATCGGGGAAATTAGTCCCGTTGATCTCTACACCGGACGTATCGGTATTAGAGACGAAGCTGACCGTATTATTTATGACCATAGGGCCGTTGTCGGCACCTTGTAAGGAGCCAATGTCGATCTCTTCAAATTCCAGTTCTGCGGCACCTATCGGGTTATATTCGGTGATATTTCCTTCTGCGTTGGTGACGGTAAGCCAGCCTTCTCCGGCCTCGATGGTTTCGCTGCCTTGATCGGTCTCAACTACAGCCTTACCTTCGAGGCAGTAGTTGATGGTCTTTGTACCGCCGTCTTCGGTGGGATAAGTCCTTACCGCTACCACGGTACCGCGGATGGCAAGAGTGGTATTGGGTGTTACTACATTTAATTTTTCATCATCTGCAAGCTTTTGTTGAAGATCGATGACCAATTCGCCTTTTACCATATTGATGGTAAGCTTTTTATCAGATGTAGCTTTGATAGAGGCTTCCGTATCATGCTCAAAGTGTGCATAGGTTTTCCGGTCACAGTCTATACGTGTAAAGCCGTCTGACCCTACTATGATATTATCTTTATAGCGCAGCTTCATGTCTTTAGAGGCATTGATAGAGTTGTTGTCACGTTTTATGCTGACATTTCCCTTAGTGTCTAATATCCGGATACTGAAATAAGAATCATCTCCTGAACGGAGGATAAAGAACAGGACTACTCCGATGATGATCAAAGCACCTGCGATGACAGGTATGAGTATTTTCTTCTTCATGCTATCCCCTCCTACTCAATATTATATTACCCCCTCATGACGTATGCAGTCTAAAGACCGGGATTACATCGGTAGCGAGTATATCATAACATAAGTGTGAGATTTTGTGTAGAGCCTGATAAAAGAAATAATGTGTGCCAAACAGGTGCAAAAGAGGTATTAGAAGAGGATATTTTACAGTATATTAAGATTTACGGCATTGCTTTTTTCATAATCTTTTGGTATAATATATAAGGTTTTACAAAAACGAAGTGCTTTTGTTAAGGCACGGAAAGGAAAATGATTATGGATAACAATAATAATTATCGTGATTTCGGACAGCTTGGCGGAAATGCCAATAACAACGGAAACATGAACGTTGAGCAGCAGATGTCACAGGCACAGAATGATGCACGCTTTGCTTTTCAGCAGAATTTTAACGGATACAACGGTTATAACAATAACGGTTATAATAACGGAGGATATGCCGGCGGTATCCAGGGTGCATTCAGTGCGGCTTCAGAAGCTCTGCAGCAGAAGGTAGTGGCACAGTCCTTCATCTTCATGCTTGCGGCTCTCGTGGTTACGGCTATCGGTGCAAAGGTGGCATCCGATGCTTTACTTGAATGGTTCATACGTAACCCTGCCAATCTGATCATTCTTTTTGTAGCAGAGATAGCAGTAGTCATCGCTTCAAACTTTGCATTAAAGAAGAATAACGTAGCACTTTCGGCTGCTTTGATGACAGCTTATTCGTTTATCAACGGTGCTACACTCGGTATCGTATGTATGGGTTATGTTGAGACATCGGTTACCAAGGTATTCGTTATCACAGCGGCTATGTTCGGTATCACCGCATTCTACGGACTTGTATGCAAGAAGGATCTTTCATCCATGGGCAGCATCTGCATCATGGGTCTGATCGGACTTATACTTGTAGGTGTAGTTAACATATTCCTTAAGAGTGAAGGTCTTGATTACATCGCATCTTTCATCGGTGTAGCTGTATTCGTAGGACTTACCGCTTACGATACCCAGAAGATCAAGGAAAAGACAGCATATGCTGATTCGTCAAATACCACCGCACTTGCTTTAGGCGGAGCATTTGAGCTTTATCTTGACTTCATCAACCTCTTCTTATATCTCTTAAGACTTTTCGGAAAGAGAAGATAAGTTTAAATGGAATACTTTACCGGCTGACCTGTGTGGCAGCCGGTATTTTTTTGCAAAAATGTGTACACATATGGGGTAAAGTATAGTATAATTATATATGATATTTCAAAGATTCTTCACTCAGCTCAGAATGACAAGAGATGTGGAGACGGACAGCTTTCCGCTTTGTTTAAGAATGACAAAGCGGATGTGAATGTGTCATCCTGAGGAGCTTGCGACGAAGGATCTTTACGGGAGGAAAAATATGAGAGCTACAGGTGTGCTGCTTCCGATCGCAAGCCTGCCTACTAAGTATGGTATAGGCGGTTTTTCAAAGGAAGCTTATGATTTTGTTGACTGGTTAAAAGCAGCGGGCGTTGACTACTGGCAGATACTGCCGTTAGGGCCTACCGGATACGGGGATTCCCCTTATCAGAGCATATCTACATTTGCGGGGAATCCGTATTTCATCGATCTTGAAGCACTTACAGAGGAAGGACTCCTTACCAAAGAGGAGTGTGCTGAGGCTGACTGCGGAAAGAATCCGAAGTATGTAGATTACGGTGCCATGTATAACACCAGGCTTGCATTACTCAAGAAGGCATATAAGAGGAGCAAGCATCAGAATACCGCGGCTTTCAAGGCTTTTTGCGAAAAAAATGCATACTGGCTTGAGGATTATGCTCTGTTTGTATCTATAAAGAATTCGCAGGGCGGTGCATGCTGGACCTCGTGGGAGAAGGGCATCAAGACCCGCGATGAGAAGGCGTTAAAGGAATACCGTGCAAAGTACGCCGATGAGATAGAGTTTTATAAGTTTAACCAGTTCATGTTCATGCAGCAGTGGGTTAAGCTTAAGACCTATGCCAATAAAGCAGGCATTAAGATCATAGGCGATATCCCGATATATGTAGCTTTTGACAGTGCGGATGCATGGGCAAATACACATCTGTTTGAATTTGATAAAAACTGTAATCCCAAGTCCGTGGCAGGCTGCCCGCCTGATGCGTTCAGTGCAACAGGCCAGCTCTGGGGCAACCCTCTGTATAACTGGAAGGTGCACAAAGAGGAAGGCTTTAACTGGTGGATAAAGAGGATCAGCCATTGCTACGAACTGTATGATGTGGTAAGAGTTGACCATTTCAGGGGCTTTGATGAGTATTATGCTATCCCGGCAAAGGATGAGACTGCTGAGCACGGTGTATGGAAGAAGGGCCCCGGCATAGAGCTGTTTAACGCCATAAAAAAGAAGCTGGGCGAGAAGGATATCATAGCTGAGGATTTAGGCTTCCTTACTCCTTCCGTAGTGAAACTGTTAAAGGATTCGGGTTTTCCGGGGATGAAGGTATTGCAGTTTGCATTCGATCCTCACAATCCGAGCGTGTATCTCCCGCACAACCATATCGAGAACTGCGTGGTATACACAGGAACTCATGATAATGATACTACCAGAGGCTGGTATAAGAGCTTAGGTGCAGAGGACAAGCACTATATCGGTGAATACTTAGGCTGCGGTGAGGTTAAGGAGGATGAGATAGCATGGATATTTATCCGTGCGGCATTAAGAAGTCCTGCGAAGCTCGCTGTCATCCCCATGCAGGATATACTTAACCACGGCTCCGAAGCAAGGCTTAACGCTCCTTCCACATTCGGCGAGAATTGGAAGTGGAGGATGTTAAAGGACGAGTGTACACAGAAGCTGGCAGAGAAGCTCGCCAGATGCAACTGGATGTACGAGAGACATAGATTTTAATGGCTCCCGAAAAGCCTTCCCCTTGAGGGGATATATCGATGCACGTAGTGCTGGAGTCGAACGCTAAAGCATTCGACGTACGATGCCGTCCCTGGCGAAGGGAAGGTGGCACGAAGTGTCGGATGAGGTGTAAAACCCTAAGATAGAAAAAGAGGTAGCAGAAAATGCTCTACATAATGCGCCACGGGAAAACTGACTGGAACGCCAAAAAGAAGATACAGGGCGGTACGGATATCCCGTTAAATGATGAAGGACGTGCCATGGCGGAGGCGGCACGTAAGGAATATAAGGATGTCCCGATAGATATATGTTACTGCTCGCCTCTTATACGTGCTAAGGAAACGGCAGACATATTTTTAAAAGACCGGAACATTCCTATCATTTATGATGACCGCTTAAAGGAGATGGGCTTCGGGATATACGAAGGTATAGAGAATTCGTTCAGTATCCCGGGCTGCCCTGTAAATGAATTCTTTTATCACCCGGAGAAATACACAGAGCCTGTAGAAGGCGGTGAAAGCCTGGATAATCTGTTCGGGCGCACCGGAGCATTTCTGGATGAGGTGGTATATCCGCAGCTTGCCGAAGGGAAAAATATCCTCATCATAGGACACGGAGCCATGAACTCCGCTATCGTCTGCCGGATAAAATTCGGCGGTGACCGGAGCCGGTTCTGGGAGGAAGGGATACCAAACTGCAAACTTATACAATTAATATAGGGGTCAGGTACCATTAAAATTTTATAAACAGATATTTTAATATTCAGTTAATGTTCATCGATTTTATATGTAACATAAGTGCTGTAAGCTTTTTTCATAAACAAAGAAAACTACCTGAAAGGAAGAGGTTTTATGAAGAAAGTAATTACGGCACTTTTTATTTTGAGTTTAGTATTCGGGATTTTTGCCCCTGTAAAAAATGTGAGGGCTGCCGGGCTTGAGGCCGGAACTGAGACGACTCCATCAGGGATTGCTTATGATGAGATCGGAAGTATAATCGACGGGTATGTAAAAAGCATCGAAGGCGGGCTTGCCTCCTGCGAGGTCAGCGTATTTAACAGGGATGGCGTAATATATAACGGGTATTACGGATATTCGGATATCGGGAATAAGGTAAAGGCGGATGCCGATACCGTATATGAATGGGGCAGCTGCTCCAAGATACTCGTATGGGTATCGGTTATGCAGCAGTGGGAACGCGGAAACATAGACCTTGATGCGGATATCCGTACTTATCTTCCCGAAGGTTTTCTGACTAAGCTCCGGTATCCCGGTGAAAAGATAACCATGATAAACCTGATGAACCATAACGCAGGTTTTCAGGAGAGCTTCTATGAGAACGAGATGACCGGTGCGGACGGGTTGTTTGGATCTTTAGAAGAAGCCGTAAAAACATGTGAGTGCTATCAGGCATTTCATGTAGGTGAAGTTACAGCGTATTCCAACTGGGGAGTTTCCCTTGCGGCTTACATAGTGGAGTGCACCAGCGGACTTGATTATGTAACGTATGTCAACGAAAATATCTTTAAGCCTTTGGGAATGGAGCATACATCCATCGACCCTCTGCAGGCAGATAACACCTGTGTGGCGGAAAAAAGGCATGAGCTTAAGTGTTATTCCGTGAGCTTAGACAGCTTCGAGGATTACGGAGAGTGCCCCTGCTATGTACAGCTTTTCCCTGCGGGCGCCGCTATGGGCACTTTGGGGGACTTAACAAAATTCGGACAGGCCCTGGTAAGGGAAGACAGTCCTTTGTTTAATAGTAACAGTACTCGTGAAGAAATGTTTAAGACCACAGCATATTTTGGAGACAACGAAACAAAAAGGAACAGCCACGGCCTTTGGGTAAGCAACTTTAAGATCGATGTTTTGGGACATGACGGGAATACTGCGGGATGTACTACTGCGCTTCAGTTTGATCCTGTAAGCGGTCTGGGCGTAGCCGTTATGACAAACGAGGCAGGAGAAACGGCATTCTGCTACGGTATCCCTAAGCTTTTATACGGCAGCTTTCTTGACAGGGAGGGTTATGAGGATATCAAAGAAAAATATGCAGGCCTGCTGGATATAAAAATACAGAAGATGACCGGTGAAATAAAGTCAGCAGGGAGCAGCGAGGAAGATATCAGCGGATGTTATACTTCAAAAAGAAATATAGTGACAGGAGCCGGAAAGTGTTTCATTTACGGCCAGATAATGCCTTTATCGAAAAACGATGACGGGACCTATTCCGTAAGGCTTTTTGGATTCGATATCGATAATGCCGTATTTATCCCGCTTGGCGGCCATAAATATCTGTATGTGAACAACGGCATGGAATCCATATATTACTTTAAAAACGATGTAATGGAAACCACCTACTGTGACACTGAGAGAGACTATAACAATTATGCGGGGTTTATAGGAAATTACGTATTTATCATATTCGGTCTCATCTGCTTGGCGGTGCTTTTGGTAAAGCTTGCTGCATACGTAATGAGAAAGATCAGAAAAACAGAAAAGAAATATACGGGAGCAGACAAACTGATATTTACAGAACAGTTTATATACGCAGTATCAGGATTGATATTTGCCGCATATACCAGGATGTCGTTCTCCTGTACTAAAGCCTTAGTCACGGTTTCTGCTATTCTTGCAGGACTGCTCGGATTATTATCGTTTGCAATAGGCGGGCTTTTGAGTTATACTTCAATCAAGAGCGAACTGAAGACACGCACGAAGATTAAGCGATTCATATGGGTGGCACTCAGTTTCGGATATTTTGAGTTCATATTATTCTATGAGCTGTATAAATTCTGGACGTTGTAATTTTTTGGGCCGGGCATGAATATGCCCGTGGGAGCGACAGTAGAAAAGGATAAAAATATGCCGAATATACTTATAGCAGACGACGAAAAAGAAATAGTTAAATTACTTAAGATCTATCTGGAGACTGACGACGTTACAGTGTTCGAAGCAAATGACGGAGTACAGGCTCTGGAGATAGTTGATAAACAGGATATAGACCTTGCGCTGGTAGATATCATGATGCCGAAAATTGACGGATATCAGGTGATAAAGCATATCAGGCAGAAGGATAAATACATACCTGTTATGGTCATATCCGCCAAGGTTACACTGTCCGACAGGGTGCTCGGGATAGATATTGGTGCGGATGATTATATCACGAAGCCTTTCGAGCCGTTAGAGGTGGCGGCAAAGGTTAAGGCTCAGCTGCGCCGACTGAATACTGCTTCTCAAAAGGAGATGCCGAAGAATACCGTGACAGCGGGAGGCATGGTGCTGGATCTTGATGAATGTGTACTTCAAAAAGGTGATGAGAAGACAGAACTTACCAAGGCAGAATTAAAGGTACTGGAGCTTTTAATGTCACAGCCAAAACGTGTATTTACGAAGGAACAGATATATGAGAGTGCATGGTACTCTGAGGCGGCAGTGGATGACAATACTATAAGGGTTATCATCAGCCGTCTGAGGGATAAAGTCGGGGCCGAACACATAAAAACTATCAGAGGATTGGGGTATAGATTTGAGATTTAAGAATAAACTGTTTTCAACTAAAAACAAAATATTTCTTTCATTTATATTGTTCAGCTTGATAGTCGTTATCATAGAAAAAAATCTCGAAGGGATATTCTATGAGTTTGTATATCCGAAGTATTTTGAAAAGGAAGAGGATTATGCGACCGGTACGCCGGGGAATATATATCTTATCTTAAGTATCCTGATCATAGTCATTGCTGCGATTGTTTTATATAAACTGACAGCGGGCATCTTAAAAAAAGAAAGCGAACAGAGACTTAAGGAGCAGAACCTCATGTATGCTGCAATCGCTCACGACCTGAAGACCCCCATGACCTCGGTGCAGGGCTTTGCCAAGGCGTTGTCGGAGGGAAAAGTGAGTGACACCGAAAAAAAAGAAATCTACGATATCATATATGCCAAGTCCAACACCATGAACGATATGATAAATACGCTTTTTGAGTATTCAAAGCTTGGGACACAAGAGTATAAGCCCATCCCCGAAAGCTTCGATATCTGTTCGCTGGTGCGTGACATAGCTGCCGAAAACTACACGGAATTTGAGGAACACGGTATCGAACTCGATATTGATATCCCGGATGAAGAAATAATCGTAAACGCAGATAAAAAAGAGCTTGCACGTGCCATTGCCAATCTGGTGGTAAACGTATATAAGCATAACCCGGAAGGGATAAAAGCTAAAATATCCGTTGGAAAAGCCGGAGATAAAGCGGTGATAAAAATACTTGACACGGGAGCTGAGATCCCGCAGGATATGGATATA
The DNA here is from genome assembly GCA_017427415.1 of Lachnospiraceae bacterium. Classification (GTDB taxonomy): domain Bacteria; phylum Bacillota; class Clostridia; order Lachnospirales; family Lachnospiraceae; genus RUG11977. The sequence goes on from JAFRSU010000016.1 coordinate 72,465, forward strand.
TTTGAACCGTTCGTGACAGAAAACACATCGCGCATGTCAGACCATGGTACAGGTTTGGGACTCGCGATCACAAAGAGGATCATCGAAAGAAACGGCGGAAAGATTTATATAAGCAGCCGGGAAGAAGGGTATACAAAGGCGTTTGTGGTACAGGAAGGAATACACCATGATAAGTAATATAAGAGATCTGGGCGGGCTCAGCACCAAAGACGGGAAAACAATAAAAAAAGGATACCTGCCTGGAGCGAGATGAGGGATGATTACATCGAGCAGATGGGGATTACGGAGCAGGAGATAGAGGAGTTCAGGCAGAAGATTTTAGAATAACACCTCATTAATGTTTATTATTCAAGCAAATCTTCAACATTGCAGTACAGGGCGCGGGAAAGCCGTATCATATAGCTGACATTTGCTTTATTTATATCTTTGAGCCGCTGCTCGTAGTTTTGTAAGGTTTTTAACGGGATAGAAGTACGCTTGGCAAGTTCACTCTGGCTGAGGTTAAGTCTCAGACGATATGCCTTTAAACGGGAGATACGCGACTTATCATTCCGCAGGGTTTCCATACGGTCTACAAAGTGCTGTATGTCCATCTCATGATATTTCGGATACATACGAAGAACACTTTCTATCGGCGCTATCTCATTAATATGGGAAAAACTGAGCCCGGAAAACCACTGGTAATATGCCAGAGCATAGCCGGTCCAAAATTCGGGGCTTCTTCCGGAGATTGCCTTGTCGTTATAGTCGCGGGCAGCCTGTAATAATCCTTTGTCATCTCCATATAGTTCATAAAAAAGGTCAAGGACCAGTTCAACACCTGATCTGCCGGCAATGTATTTGGGTGAGCCGTGAGCGAAGCTGCGGGCAATCCTGGAGCCGACAAAAAGCTCATAGAAAACATTTAAGCTCTGCCCTGCACCATATACCGCAAAATCCAGCATATTTCCCAGGTTGTATTGAGCATCTTTAAGATACATTTCATCGTAAGCGTACATCATCCGGCTTTATCTCCTCATCTAAAATATGTGTAACATATATATCCCCGCGTTGCCATTCATCTTTGTTCATTTGTCGGTACTGCATTCTTGCTCTATCGTCCCGGCCTGATTTTTTGGGAAACCATTCTTCTGCCGATACAGCTTCTGAATCTTTAAATATAATCCGATCAAAAGATTTTTTTGATTTCAGGACTATCTGTTCGCCGAGTCTTCCTAATTTCATTGCTTCAGCTAACTGTCTGACTGAAATGGTACCGTTTAGAAAATCCTGTGCGAACGAAAAATAACTGTCGTCTGCTCGGTAACCCCGTATAATATCGAACTCTTCATAGTTAGTACTAAAGTGATCTATTAAGTATTTTTTTGCAGTACGGGCAAGGGCAGAATCTGTTTTGAACTCTCTGTTCTGCAAGAGTACTGTAAGCCAGTGCAGGATGCAATAATCGACAGATTGCAGATTTAGAACAGTTAATCCGGACAGATCCATCTCATATATGTTTATATATCCGTCACGGTTTTCATCAACTGCCCATTCTTTCGCTACATCTATGTTTTCAGTGCAATAGAATCCGAGTCCGTAATCGTTATATTTCTTTCCCTTTCCCCAGATCGGCTGCCCGACTGTTATTTCAGAACCATGATATAGAATGATATTCATAAATATATCCTCCTGTAGAAGTATATTATACTACTATAAGAGGATAAAAGCAAGAGTAAGATTATATTATAATAATTTGCAATCATATACATTTTGAGTTATACTACAGTAAAAGTATAGGGGTCAGGTACCATTAAAAAAATATTAAAAACGGAGGACTATAATATGCAGTTTATAACATTACAAAAAGACATGATGCAGGCCATGAAGGACCATGATAAGGTAAAAAAGGACGCTCTTTCAGCACTTGTATCGGCGACAAAAAAGCTGGCCATAGATTCGGGATGCAGGGATGATATCCCGGACAGCATGACGGATCAGGCTATCTTAAAAGAGATAAAGACCATAAAGGAGCAGATCGATACATGTCCTGATTCACGCATGGAGCTTAAGGAAGAGTACAAAGCAAGACTCGCCGTATTCGAGGCTTATGCACCCAAGATGCTCTCCGAGGCTGAGGTAGAGGCAGTGATAAAGGAGAAGTTTGCCGATGTGCTTGCATCGGGCAATAAGGGTATGGTCATGAAGGCCGTGATGGCTGAGCTTAAAGGTAAGGCTGACGGTAAGATTATAAATCAGGTAGTAGGAAAGCTGACATCGTGATCATCGGCAACATTGTACCATAAATATTAACAGGATATACAGAAAGAGGATTTTCGTGTTAGAATTAAGAGATGTTAAGATCTTAATAATTTATAACCCCAAGGCGGGTAAGGGCAAGATAAAGCAGAGCATCCCCGAGATAAAGAAGATGTTTAATGATGCAGGACTTGTCCCTGATTTTTACGCCACAAAATGCAGGGGAGATGCTACAGAGGCAGCTAAGAAGTATCTGAAAAGGTATTGTAAGCGGGAGTATGGGTACTGTAGCAAACAGGAAAAACCTGAGTGCTCAACCGGAAAACATAAAATATATGTGGTAGCAGCAGGGGGTGACGGAACACTTAATGAAGTAATGAGCGGTGTACTGGCAACCGGATACAATGTTCCGATAGGTATCATCCCTACAGGATCGACCAATGACTTCGGTTACTCGTTAAAGCTGGAGGGCGATCCTGCGAGGCTTGCCCGCATAGTACTTGAAAATATACTTAAAGATAATGAATTTAAGTGCGATGTAGCAACCTTTAAACCGGATAACGATAAGTCGGGGAAAAAGAACATAACATATACTGCAGCGTTCGGACTTTTTTCCGATGTATCCTATGCTACACCGCAAAAGTTAAAAAACACCTTTGGACATCTGGCGTACATAATGTACGGGGCCAAGAATATCCTTAAAACAAGAAAGATTCATGCGAGGATATCGTGTCCTTATATAATAGACACCGACCTTCTCCTCGGCATGATAGTCAGTGCCAAATCGGTCGGTGGTTTCCGTGGCATCACCGGCAGTGACGTAGCACTTGATGACGGAGAGCACGAGCTTTTATTTGTTAAGTGGCCGGATGGTCCGATAAAACTCCTTAAAACTATAGGGCATGCGATAGGAATGGTACTAAAACGTCCTGGTGCATTAGAGAAAGCAAAGGACTTATCCGTAGATTACGGTATAAAGATTATTAAAGTCAAAAAAGCATCCTTTGAATTTGAAAATCCCGTCTCATGGGCCTTAGACGGTGAGGACGGCGGAGAACATAAAGAAGTAACCATAACAGTAGAGAATAAAGCGGTTTCATACCTTGCGGGATGAAACCGTTTTTCTTTTTTTATATACTTCTGCCCGAAAACCTAATAAACATCCGATTCAACCCTTTATAATCCCTCGATTCATAATCTGATAAATATACACTATAATATCAAAAAAATTAAAAAAAGGACTTAAAAAGGATACATCTATTTGATAATATAATTATAGTAACGAAACACCACTTAAGATGAGGATCAAAAAATGTTTAAAAGATATAAAAAACTTAAAAGCAGGAAACCGGTATTATGCATGGTATTGGGCTATGTATTGTTATGGATAATACTATGTGTATTTCTTGCAGTTTTCATCGGTAAAAGAAAATATGAGAGCGGTGTCAATGAGCTTAAATCGCAATTGATATCGCGTTATGATGCGATTCTTTCACCGTTAGAGCAGTATATGCTTTCTTCTGAGCATACTTTAGAGGAAAAGGAAGCTGAGATAAATAAATATATGCAGGAAATGATCGCATATGCAGCCGGACTGACAGACGAGGAGGTACATACTTACGGTGAATATGGTATATATAATAAAAATGAGCTATATACCAATTTAGAATCTGTCGGTACTGACATGATCCGGATTGGGGATAGGGAATATCTGGTAGATCTGAGTATAGAGGACTTTACTAAGGATATAGAATTACCTGATAATTTAAAACTGATTACACCTGACAGATTAGGCAGATTATTGTTTGAAGAGTATACTGAAAAAAATGCGAGATATTTTGATGAGTCATACTATGATTGGCTGACCGATCCCACATATGAACACCATTTTGCCCAATATGATGATATAAATATGGAACTCCTTGAAAAATGGGTCGGAATAAAGAGCTATAAAGCTGAAGATGTTATTAGCGAATTTCTCTTCTTCTCCCCGAACAAGTATAATACCGGGTTTGGCCTGACACTGCCTTTTTCGTACATGAGAGGTGATGTATATTTTTCGTATCACACAGTGATAGAATGTGCTGATGATCAGCAATTGAATATAATGCTGTTTTTTGTCATCCCGGACGGATTACGGGAAACGAAGCAGGACTTTTTCAAAGCCATGTTATGGATATATCTTGGTACGGCATTATTCTTTGCATTTTTATCCTGGTACGGATACAGAAAAATGTATTCACTTAATGGAAAAAACAACTTCCATAAAGCATTGGTCAGTTCCATGGCACAGGATATGAAGCAGCCTTTGGCGAAGATGCAGGAATCAAGCTTAAATCTTAAAGAGAATACAGATACCGAAAAAAGAGAGTATTATTCGCAAGAGGTACTTAATGAGATCCGGGAAATAAACGGTTTGATTAATAAAAACCTTAATTTGGCAAAAAATGACAGTTACAATCTGGATGAGAAAGAAACGCTCTATTTTTCAGATCTTTTGACCGGTATAAAGGAAAAATATATGGAGCTTCTAGCCAAAAAGGGACTTTTATTAGAACTGACAGGGGATACCTATCTGGATGGTAATCCTGAGGTGCTGGAGCTAATGGCAGATGATGTATTCAGCAATACCTTTAATAATGCATCAGCAGGTACAACAGTAACAGCCATCTGTAAAAACAGATCGTTTACGATCATAAGCAGGCCTGAGGACACTGACAGTGAACCGGATTTCCCTGTAGCTTACGGGATAGTACAGGAGCGCGGCTGGAGGATGAAGATGAATTACGATAAGAAAAAGGGATGGTTTATCATTAAGGTTATATTAAGAAGTTGGATATGATCCGTTCTTTGTATGGCCTTAAAAAAGATAATTGTAGGAGACGAAGCGTATGTTCAAGAGGATTAAAGAACTGAACAGGGAACATCCGGTGGGATCCGTTTTTTTCAGATATGTTTTACTATGGCTGATAATATGCATAGCCTTAACGGCATGGCTTGGTAATGACCGGATTGAGACAGCTGCGAAAAATACAAGCCGGCGATTAAAGAAAAATATTGATGAAAGTATGGAGTCTGTCAGAAAATTTGTGCTTTCCTCCGGATCAAATGCAGAAAAAAAGGAAGAACTGTTAAAGAAATGCATGGAAAGCATATTATCGGATGTTCAGAAATATACCGAAGGGAAAGTATATGGATACTATCGGGTTGCAGAATATAATGAAGAACATATAACAAATCTGAAGTTAGATATATCATCTGCAGACACTGATAAAAACGATCTGAACGGGGATATGGTTTCTTCTAACCCGGAAGTGACTCTTGTGTTGAAAGAAGGGGATGAAGTTTCTTATCTTACATGTCCTTACTGGTTTTGGTTTGGCGATGTGTACGATGAAACACAGAATTTATATGATCAGGATTTTTTTGTGTCAGATGCTTTTAGTGTATATCTGACGAAAGGATATCGTAAAGGAGATGAATTCAGACCATGGATAGCTAATATCAAAGGGTATGGCAGGTCTGATAAGGTTGAGAGGTTTTGTGAGACGGATGTAATATGTAGTTTAGGTAATGGCCCGTATTGGATCCCTGAAGATTTTGAGGATGGGGAGATAGAAAACTTAAGCAGTGACAATAATATGATATTGATACCTTCATACTATTATATTATATATCCAAACCAGCTTACCGAGTCCGAAATGATCGCAGAAAGTCTGGATAGTTACGGAGATAAAGCTGCAAGATATTTTACATATCTTTGCTATTGTTGGGATTCGTGGTCTTTGCATCCAAATGAATACTTTAATCTGGAGTCTTTGGAGCATCGCTTTTTGACGCATCTGATCGGTGAAGATGATCCTTCTGCATTCGGATTTGGTAATTATGAAGTATTGCAGCTTAAAAAAGACGGCAATCCATATTCAGGCTTTAAGGTACCTTTTTCAGAGTTAAAAGGTGATCTTTCTCTTGAATACTATAATATATTGGGAGGAGCAGACGGCGAAAAATTAAGAGTAATGTTTTTCTGCATCATTAAAAACGGTCTTGGCAGGGAAATGGAGGAGTTTTACAGATCCATGCTCCCGGTATACATAGGCTTGGCGGTATTCTTCCTGTTCCTTGCATGGTACTGGCTAAAGCATTTTTATTCACTCGAGGGGAAAAGCCGTTTCCATAAATCCCTGATCAATTCCATGGCGCATGACTTAAAGACACCTCTTATGATCATGCAGGGATTTAGTGAAAATCTGAAAGATGATATCCATCGCGAAAAACACGGTTATTATGCAGAGCAGATAGTTGAGAATGCGGAGTACTTAAACGGCTTGATAAATAAGAATCTTGATGTATCAAATAAAGCGGCTACGGATCTGGATAAAAATGAAACAGTCCATCTCTCGGAGCTGGTAAAAAAGGCAGAAAAGAGGTACAAGGAAAGACTTGAGGATAAAAACCTTAAGATCAAACAGGAAGGGGTTAGCTTCCTTGAAGGAGACCCCGAGATAATCGGGATTATGATGGATAATCTTATAAGCAACGCCATAAAATATTCATTCGATGGGGAGACCATAGAGGTATTTGGAGATATCAAGTATTTTACGATAAAGAATAAAGCGGAGCTTCATTATAATAAGAATCTCAAACACCTGTTGGATCCTTTGGAGATGGGAGACGAGAGCCGTACTGCGGGTTCCGGCACAGGACTCGGACTTTCCATAGCAAACGGTATAGCACAGGAATGCGGTTGGAGACTGAAGCTCTCATATGATAGAGTTAATAAGATATTTACCTGTAAGGTGATTTTGAGAAAATGGTTGTAATAGGCATACATCTTCTGGTATAATTTATTTACCGGATTGACTATAGACAGTTTTTATCAGATTATAACCGATATTTTTAGAGGTGAAAAGATGCAGTCTCATATTTTGTTGGTTGAAGACGATCCGAAGATCCGAGAGGCCATCATTGATTATTTTTCCGAGAAGGCCCCGGAATATACGATGGATATCGCCAAGTCGGGTCTGGAAGGACTTAATAAAATAGAAGAAAACAATTACGATCTGATCCTTTTGGATGTGATGCTGCCGCAGATGAGCGGATTTGACCTTATCGTAAAAATACGAAAGAGTATGGATGTACCGGTGATATTTATGACCGCGCGCACCAGCGAAGAAGACAGATTATACGGATATGAGCTTGGGTGTGATGATTATGTATGCAAGCCGTTTTCGATAGCCGAGCTTCTGGCCAAGGTCAATGCACTTATCAAGCGTTCAAAAGGTACAGTGCTCGATGACATATTGGTATGCGGTAATATACAGCTTCATAAACGTGCACTTACCGTAAGGGTAGCGGGAGAAGAGATAGAACTGCCCCCTAAGGAGCTTAAAATGCTATCGGTGCTTATGGAGCGTCCGGGCTGGACGTTTTCAAGGGATACTTTGCTTGACTTGGTATGGGGAAGGGATTTCTTCGGTAATGACAGGGTGGTTGATAACCATATCAAGAAGCTCCGTAAGAACCTGAAGAGTGCCGGCGCACAGATCAAGACAGTATTTGTTAAAGGGTATAAAATTATGGAGGAGTAAAACGGTTTCATGCCTTGCGGTGTGAAACCGCTTTTTTTACTTCTTACCTCCGAAAATTTACCTCTTGGCATTTATCTATTTACAAATTAAAACCTATCAAGTATAGTAAACTCATCAAAAGCGATCATAGAATAATGATGATAGTTTGACGCTCCGGAGAAAAAAATGAAAATACGTGTAGAAATAGATCCTTCTTATGGGAATGAGGAAGAAGTGGTCATCCGGTGCAATACATTATCTGAGGAAGTCATGATGCTTCAAAAACAATTGTCGGGGATAGTAAGCGATAAGCTGAAACTCGAAGTCTATAAAGGAGATACGGTCCTGTATCTCTCTTTGGATGAGATATTGTTTTTGGAGACCACGGAAAGCTTCCTTGCGGTACATACGACAAAAGAAATATATACCGCCAAAGAGAGACTGTATGCACTGGAAGAACTGCTTCCGACATCGTTTGTAAGGATATCAAAATCGGCTATAGCCAATATAACAAATATCAGGTCGGTAAAGAGGAATATAACGGGGCCTTCCGAGATAGAATTTAACGGAACGGTAAAAAGGGCCTATGCTTCCAGGAATTACTTAAAGCAGCTCATGAACAGACTTGAAGAAAAGAGGATAAATAAATGAAAGCAAGAAGAATGATGCTTGGAATAGGACTGCTTGCACTTGCAGGCGGAATAGTCGGCAGGAAGCTTGGGATCATACCCGATCTTCCCATAGGTAAAATGATATTATGCGGTATAGCAGGTGTTCTTGCAGTAGACGGGATCCGCCATAAAAACTTTTTCCTTATGCTTTTGCCGTTAGCGTTTATAGCACATATAGCAAGTAATTATCTTGGGATATTTACGGGCTTCGGATTTGCCGGAATCATGGGTGTGGCTGCACTTGCAGCAGCAGGCCTGACCTTTATATGCGGCAGCGGTAACAGAAAATCCATAGGAAGCAGAAGTAACGGCGGATATATAAATGACTGGTCACCGAATGGCGGGCAAGGCGGCCAGGGCGGCCAAGGAGGCGGTCAGGGTGGCCAGGGCGGTAAAGGAGGACTTCCCGGATTTTTAAGGGGAGAGGTCGGTCCTGTCAAAGAGGAAGGTTCAGTTCAGGAAAACTTCGGTACTCCGACCGATGACGGAGAGGATATCGTGATATCCAACAGCTTCGGAAAGCTCACAAGATATCTTCATTCATCAAATCTTAAGAGAGTAAAAATAGATAACGGCTTCGGTAACTGTATCGTATACTACGATAACGTATATGTGGATGAGAACGGCTCACGTTTGGAGATCGGAAACGGGTTCGGACAGGTAAATGTGTATATTCCTCCTTTTTACAGATTCCGCATGAAGCAGGATAACGGTTTCGGTTCCATAAACGTATTCGGTAACTGCAGCATGGATCCCAATGCTCCCCTGATCGATGCCAAGATCGACAACGGCATGGGTAAGGTAAATATATATTTCGGGTAAAAAAAGTCCTTGACATTTCGTTTGGTTAGATGTATGATAGCGCTAAAGTTTCAGCGATGATGAAAGCTACGATTCAAAAGTGCTTTTCAGAGAGCTGCCGGACGGTGCGAGGCAGTAAGGGCTTGGATCACTCCACTTTCGGAGCTGCCGGCGAGGAGTCGGAGGGAGACGACCTCTATATCGTCATAAGAGATGTCATGATTTATGATAATTTGGGTGGCACCGCGGAATATTATTGATTTTCGCCCCATATATGTGTATGCATATATGGGGTTATTTTTTGTACAATTTGCAGTCGCCAAAAGATGAGCGCTGCCCTATATAAAGGAGGATTATTAAAATGGCAAGAGTTTTCAATTTTTCAGCAGGTCCCGCAATGATGCCCCTGCCCGTACTCGAGGAGATCGCAAAAGAGGTAGTTGATTACCGTGGCTGCGGTATGAGCGTTATGGAAATGTCCCATCGTTCCAAGGTATATCAGCAGATCATAGATGAGGCTGAGGCTGATCTTCGTGACCTTATGGGTATCCCGGATAATTATAAGGTTCTCTTTGTACAGGGCGGAGCTACACTTGAGTTCGCTATGATCCCTATGAACCTTATGAAGAACGGCGTAGCAGATTATATCGTTACCGGTGCATGGTCAAAGAAGGCTGCTTCTGAGGCTAAGAAGTACGGTAAGGTAAATGTTATCGCTAGTAGCGAAGACAAGAATTACAGCTATATCCCCGATGTATCTGACCTTCATATAGACGATGATGCTGATTATGTATATATCTGTGAGAACGAGACCATCCATGGTACTACATATAAGGAGCTTCCCAACACAAAGGGTAAGATATTAGTATCTGACCAGTCTTCAATGTTCTTAAGCAAGCCCGTTGATGTAACAAAGTACGGTCTTATCTACGGCGGCGTACAGAAGAACGTAGGTCCTGCAGGTCTTGCAATCATTATCATCCGTGAGGACCTTATCCGTGAGGATCTCCCTGACTTTGTACCTACATACTGCAGATTCGATACTCATGCTAAGAACGGTTCTATGTACAATACACCTAACTGCTGGGCTATCTATGTATGCGGTAAGGTATTTAAGTACTTAAAGAGCTTAGGCGGACTTGAGGCTATGAACGAGATCAATAAGAAGAAGGCAGCTATCCTTTATGATTATCTTGATTCAAGCAAGCTCTTCAAGGGTACTGTAGAGAAGGAGTACAGATCACTTATGAACGTACCTTTCGTAACAGGCGATGCAGATAAGGATGCAGCAGTAGTAGCAGCTACAAAGGCAGCAGGCTTCGATAACCTTAAAGGCCACAGAAGCGTTGGCGGTCTCCGTGCTTCCATCTACAATGCTATGCCTATCGAAGGTGTTCAGGCACTTGTTGATTTCTTAAAGGATTACGAAGCAAAGAACGCTTAAAGATTAACAGGGGTGTCATCCTGAGGAACAACGTTCCGAAGGATCTGTAAAGATTCTTCGCTTCGCTCAGAATGACAAATAATAGAGATTGGAGATAAAGATATGTTCAAGGTTAATTGCTTAAATAAGATTTCACCTGTCGGAATGGCTAACCTTACCGACAACTATACAGTAACAGAGAATTTTGATGAGGCTGATATCGTACTCGTTCGTTCGGCAGCTATGCATGAGATGCAGTTCCCTAAGACCCTCAAGGCTATCGCACGTGCCGGTGCCGGCGTAAACAATATCCCGCTTGACCGCTGTGCAGATGAGAACATCGTAGTATTCAATACTCCCGGTGCAAATGCAAATGCTGTTAAGGAGCTTGCTATCGCTGCTATGCTTCTGGCTTCACGTGATATCGTAGGCGGTATCAACTGGGTACAGACCGTTAAGGATGACGAGACGGTCGCTAAGCTCGTAGAAAAAGGAAAGAGCAAATTTGCAGGAACCGAGATTAAGGGTAAGACCCTCGGTATCATCGGACTTGGCGCTATCGGCGGACCTCTCGGTAACGCAGCACTCGGACTTGGAATGAAGGTTATCGGCTTCGATCCCTTCTTAAGCGACGCTGCTAAGGCAGCTCTTGATCCCGCTATCGAGATAGTAGGAAGCCGTGATGAGATCTACAAGAATGCAGATTTCATCTCAGTACATACTCCTCTTATCGACGATCCCGATCCCGAGAAGAATACAAAGAAGATGATCAACGCTGAAAAGATCGCTCTTATGAAGGACGGCGTTATCGTACTTAACTTAGCTCGTGACCTTCTTGTTGATGATGAGGCTATGAAGGCTGCACTTGAGAGCGGCAAGGTACGTAAGTATGTTACAGACTTCCCGAACCCCGCATCCGCTAATATGGCAGGCGCTATCGCTATCCCTCACCTCGGAGCATCCACAGAAGAGGCAGAAGATAACTGTGCAGCTATGGCAGTTAAGCAGGTAGTTGACTATGTAGAGAACGGAAACATCATCAACTCAGTAAACTACCCCAGAGTAGACCTTGGTGCAAAGACAGGCGTAAGAATCGCAGTACGTTACGATGCAGAAGCTATCGCTGATATCGTAACAGAAGTTAACGGTGTTGGTCTTGTTATCAACGCAGTTAAGGACGGCAAGCGTGGCAAAGTAGGCTACTGCCTTATCGATGCAAAGGAAGCAGCTGCAAGTGCAGTTGATGCTATCAAGGCAATAGCAGGTGTACGTAAGGTAGATGTACTTTGACCTGAAAACGGATTTTAAATGCATACATAAAAAAGAAGCCCATGGGATATGATCTCATGGGCTTTTTGTTGGCTGTAACGGTGACGTAAAAAATGGTAAGATCCTAAAGCAGAAGATGTTAACGCTTTATTTTGATATCTTATATATTTCCAGCTGTTTGACGGTCCTGATCAGAGTATAGTGCTCTGAAATAAGGTCTTCGATATAAGCCTTGATCTCGCTGTCTTTACCGGTCACTATGATCTTGGTTTCAAGTTTCCGCATATCCGCTAAAAATTCTTCTTTTCTTTCGGGGTCGATCAATAATATAGGTTTCTGATACGAGTATCTGGAGGACGCCTCTCTGTGGGATAACAGGTAAATGATATCGTTGATCCCGAGTACGATTATTTTGTCGTTTTCATCTGAATTTGCCACAACGATATCGGATACTTCCTTAGCTTCCGTAAACTCTTCGGTCCTGTACATTCCGGTCACTTTTTTTACAAGTGACTCTAATGAGATGCCTATGACTGTAAGTCCTACGATACACAGTACCAGGGCAGCACATACACCTATAAGCAGTTTTGCTTTATGCTTGAATATCTTTAGTTGTGTTATGTGTTCGGAGGTAAACGCTTTGGAAAACGCATATACTGCGATAGGACAAAATATCATTCCGTAATGCAGATATCTCTGGCCGGCCATGCACTCCATAAGGATCGATAAGAATAACGCGGCTAAACACAGCAGGTCAAGGAGTTTTTTATCCTTAAATCCTACAATTGCCAGGATGCATATACTAAGAAGCACCGGCGGGGTCATCATAAAGATGACAACGGCCTTTACGATATTTATGAGGGTACCGTTCCCGGGATAACTGCTGTAAAGGATGTTGAATGAAAAGTAATCTTCGATAAACGGTTTAAATGCGCCGCCGGCGATAAGCCAGATCATTATCGGAAGTACTATTATGCATACACCGGTCAGGAACCATAGGATGAATCTGCCGATCCTTTGCGGCTTTTTGTCTTTGATACATTTTATAAGTACTCCGATGCACATTACGATCCATAATGAGATCATATTGAGACGCAGTAAGCATACGGCACCGAAGCAAATCCCGCTGGCTATAAGCTTAAGATTACTTATTTCCTTATCCGTAAAGAAGAGTACAAAAATATAAAGCTGGATCATTATGAATAAGCAGGCATACTCTTCGACAAAGTTACCGCCTTCGAAATAAAGAGCCATTGAAAGCATACATAAGAGAACGACTATTAATGACTTGGTATTATTACAGCCGACCAGCTTAGCTGTCTTATAGGCAAATAAAAAGATAACGGATAAAGTGATAAGCTCGATAAACCAGACCCCCAAGGGATCATGGATCAACTGGCCCAAAGCATCGATCAGGTAGATCAAGGGGCCTTTATGATCGAAAGTGTCCCTGTAGGGCATGCCGCCATGACGAATCACTCCCGCAACGTAGTTAAAAACCGAGGAATCAACACCGGTATTTCTCGGCAGGAAGGGATTGTTGGTAGCGGTAAAGGACAAAAGTACGGCACATATAAAAATACATACGTATACAACAGATTTCTTAGTTTCCAATAGGTTGCCAAGCTTTTTCATAGGATGTTCTCCGATATTACTTTGGTATAGAAGCAGTTATTTCATAAGGTAACCTTCTACACTTGTGATGCAGTTAGCACCGTCCGCTGCAGCTGTAATGATCTGCCTTAAAGGCTTCTTTCTGATGTCACCTGCTGCGAAAATACCGGGCATCGAGGTTTTGCCGGATTCATCAGCCAGGATATAACCGGCCTCATCACAGGCTACGAGATCCTTGAACAGGTCTGTGGCGGGAGTGATACCTATGGCAACAAATACACCTGATACGGCAAGAGCACGCTCGTCTCCGGTTTTAACATTCTTGACCAATAGTTCTTCAACATTGGAATTACCCGAGATCTTTTTTGAAATGCTGTCAAAGACAAATTCGATGTTCTCGATGGCATCAGCCTTCGATACCAGACTCTTTGCGGCACGGAATGCGTCACGTCTGTGTACGATATATACCTTTTTGCAGAGCCTTGAAAGGAAGATCGCATCCTCTAATGCAACATCGCCTCCTCCTACTACGGCTACATCCTTCTTCCTGAAGAAAGCTCCGTCACAGGTAGCACAGTAAGAAACGCCTACGCCGGTAAATTCATCCTCACCGTCGATGCCTGCTTTCTTGTGAGAGGCTCCGGTAGCGGCTATCACGCTTTTTGTAAGATAAGATTCACCTTCGGCGGTAGATATCATATATACCAGATCTATCATCGAATCAAGCCCGCGTGTTTTTAAGTCTATCTCATTAAAAAACCCGTTAGGAGCGATATATCCGGGAGTTATATCCGTAATATCGGCTGTGACAAAACTGCATCCGAGTTTGTCGCAATGTTTCTTGAAGGCGTCCGAAAGCTCTCCTCCGGACAGTCCCGGAAGCCCCGGATAATTATCCACCTCATAGGTGTTCAATACCTGTCCGCCGGGGGCGTACGAACGGTCGAGTAAAATGAAAGAAAGTTCGGCTCTGGCTGCATATATGGCAGCCGCCATACCTGCCGGACCTGCCCCTATTATCACGGTGTCGTAGATTTTAAGGTCGCTCATGGTTGATTCTCCGTTTCTTTTTGGATTTTGTATACCATATCATAGCATATAATAAGGATTTGTTCAACAAAACCTTTATATCAAAATTATTTATAAATCCGCTTTTTCTGTCATTGATGTCTTTTGTGTCTGAAAGTCCGACAATTATAAACGACGGAAAAGGTATTGACATTTTGCTTTTTGTGCAATTTGCACAAAGGAATGAAAATCCAAAATTTTGTTCGGGGAGAGAAAAAACTGCATTTTGTGGATTAACCTAAAAGTTATCCACAAAAAAGAGGCTTATTTTCATGCGTTTTTGAGTTATAAACCATTTTATCCACTTTATCAACAAAAAATAACCACTTTTGTAGTCTTAAAAAAAATCATGTCAAGACGAAACTTTGTTTTGTCATTTGTGATAAATTTACAATAAAATTAAAAATCTGTTGACATCTAAATGTTTTGAAAATGAGCTGAAATTTTAGAAGATTTAGATAATTTGCGATGACAAGGTTAGCAAATCCGGAAATAAATTATAACAATTATGATACATTTGGGAAAAACCTTTACAAATTAAGCGTGAATAGTGTATAATTCCAAATTGGTGATTTGTGCCCAAAATTCAGCTACGGGAGAGGAAAATGGACAAGCGTTTTGTGTTAAGACATGCTGCCGGGACATACTGGCTTATAGATCTTGAGCAGGATCCTGCCGCATATAAAGAGCCTATGTCTTTTATAAAAACCGGTGCAGAAGTGATCGAACTTTTGGAAGAGGGCAAAAAAACCATGGAAATAGCAGCTATAATAAGCGACAGATACAATTCAAAGCCGGAGGATGTCTTAGAGGACATTGTCAGTTTTGAAATGCAGCTGAAGGATTTCGGTTATATCATTTGATCATATAAACATATAACCGGTCAGAAGAGGAGGAACAGTGAACGTACTGCTTATAGGCGGATCGGGTAGTCTGATCAACAGCCTTATCATCAAATTCAAAAAGGAAGGTCACAGGGTATATCTTCTTACGGGCAGCAGACAGGACAAGGCCCCGTATCAGAAGGTTTTCGAGAGATACAATTTCCCTTATGACTGTGCTTGTCTGAATGAGATCTTTGAAAGCATAAATATGGATCTGACCATATTTATGGGAGCGTATGACACCAATTACAAGTGGACCAATGAAGAGGCGGATGCCGTACAATATTCGTCGGGACTGATGAATATCCTTATGAGCTACGCCATGAAGAACAGGGGCAGGTTTATATACCTTTCATCCGACGAGGTATACAGCCTGAACAGTGAGGAAGATATCGTTGAGAACGATCCCCCCACACCTATCGGTGTCAAGAGCATGCTTCTCGCACAGGCCGAGGAAATGTGTGAGAGTTACCGCATCAGCCGTGAGAGAGATATCATGACGCTCCGTCTCGACCATGTCTATGTTGTTCCCAAAAGAAGAAGCGAATGCCGTGACAAAGTTTCAAAGCTCTGCCTTGAAGCATTTGACAACAAAAAGATCACGGCCAATGAAAACAGTAAGTACTCCCTTCTCTATGAGACTGATGCCGTAGAGTTTATTTATCGTGCTTCTGTTGCGGATACACATGAGGAAAGTATTTATAACATTTCTTCCTGCAGGGAAAAGACCGAGCCTGAGGTTGCGGAGATCATCAAGAAATATTGCGGTGATGATACAAGGGTTATGAGCCTCCCCGGAGAGAAAAAGCGTATAATCCTTTCTAATAAACGATTCTCAGACGAATTCGGGAAACAGTATTATTGTGATGATGAAGGTATAATCAAGAACATCGTCAGAACAATGATGCTGAACAAGAGTGCGTTCAGGGATGATGAGGTAAAGAAGAAATCATTTATAGACAGAGTATTTAAAAAGGGAGGCTGGCTTGTAAAGGCACTGATCCCTTTTGTGGAAAACCTTATAGCGTTTATCCCGTTCTTCCTGCTTAATAACAGGGCAACCGGAAGCAAGTATTTTGCAAATCTTGATTTTTATCTTATCTATGTACTTATATTTGCAATCGTATATGGACAGCAGCAGGCTGTTTTTTCAGCCGTTCTTGCTACGATAGGGTATTGCTTCAGACAGATGTATACCAAGAGCGGCTTTGAACTCATGCTTGATACGAATACCTATCTGTGGATCGCTCAGATATTCATACTCGGTCTGGTAGTAGGATACATGAGAGACCAGATCACAAAGCTTAAGAGGGAAGGCCAGGAAGAAAAGGAATTCCTGTCAGGGCAATTGGGCGACATGAGAGACATCAACAGCAGTAACGTGCGTGTTAAGGATGCTCTTGAAACCCAGCTTGTCAACCAGAATGACAGTATCGGAAAGATATACAGTATTACTTCGGCACTTGACCAGAGAAGTCCCGAAGAAGTCCTTTTCTATGCTGCGGATATGCTTTCAAACCTTGTAAAGAGCAAGGACGTAGCGATATATAATGTAGTAAACGATGATTATGCAAGACTGTTCTCAGCCACTTCAAAGAAGGCGAGAGTACTTGGCAATTCCGTAAAATACCGTGAACTTGCAAGTATGTATGATGTTCTTGCGGATCACAAAGTATTTATCAACAGAAAAATGGAAGAAAATCTTCCTATGATGGCCAACATGATATTTGACGATGATGACCGTCCCCAGACGATACTTATGATCTGGACTCTTCCTTGGGAGAATATGACTTTGGGACAGGCCAATATGCTTGTTGTCATAAGCGCGCTCATAAAAGGAGCGGTTGTTCGTTCTACCAGATATCTTCAGGCATTACAGGAAAAGAGATATATCGAGGGTACAAAGATCCTCGAACCCGACGCATTCGGGCCTCTTCTTTCGGCATTCCAGAATGCCGAAAGAGACGGACTGGCAGAGTGTGTACTTTTCAGGATCAAGTTAAAGCCAGGGGATAATATATACTCAATTGGAGAAAAGGCTGCACTTCTCTTAAGACAGACGGATATCATGGGTATGGCTGAGGATGGACTTCAGATACTTTTAGCAAATACCACAAGGGCTGATTCGGAGTTTGTAGAGAAACGATTTGCCAACAACGGCATTGAAACGGAAATAGTGGAGGATGGTGTAGTATGTCTGCGACCGGACAGAGTATCCTGATAATAACGCTTATTGTTATCAGCGGCATCATTGCTGTTATATATTTTATCGCCAATTATTGTTTAGGGTTAAACAGAAGAAACAGCACGCTTATAAAGACATTGATCATGATCCTGTGTCCTGTGGTCGGGGTCTTATTCTTCAGCTTGTCATATATTTGGTATAAGGCATTTATGTCTTCACCGGTAGACCTTGAAGACGTTATATTCGGAAAGGAACATCCGAAGTTTGAAACGAAGGCTGAAGAGGATAAAGAACGTAACATGATCCCTCTTGAGGAGGCTATAGCCATCACCGAGAAGCAGGACTTAAGAAAGCTTATGATGAATGTTGTCAGCAGTGACATCAATCATTCCCTTGCGTCTATAACACTTGCTCTTAACAGTGGAGATACTGAGACGGCGCACTACGCTGCTTCCGTACTTCAGGATGCACTTAATGATTTCAGAGCGGTAGTGGACAGGGAATATAAAAGCATATTGGAGGATGCTCCGGATAAATACGACAGGTGCAGGAAGCTGATCGACTACATGGATCAGGTACTCAGTCAAAAGGTATTTATCGATATGGAACAACGAAATTATGTCGGGATCATGGAGGCTGTCGGTGAGATCCTTTATATGGGAGAACCTGACAGTATAACTGCCGGACAGTTTGAGGCACTTGCCTTAAGGCTTCTCGGTATAGAGGATTATGAAAGATGCGAAAAATGGTGCGACAGGATCAGGATACATTGCGGGTCTTCCCTTGCCGCATATACCTGCAGGCTCAAGCTTTTCTTTGCTATGAACCGCAGGGAGGATTTCTTCGATTGCATCGAAGAGCTTAAGGCTTCTCCCGTGGTTATAGATAAAGAAACCCTGGAGCTTATAAGGGTATTTAGTTGATGAGGTGACAAATGCTTTCAAAGAGAGATTTTTTAAGTATTTTTCTTATGATGGT
The DNA here is from genome assembly GCA_017427415.1 of Lachnospiraceae bacterium. Taxonomy (GTDB): domain Bacteria; phylum Bacillota; class Clostridia; order Lachnospirales; family Lachnospiraceae; genus RUG11977. Next base: position 91,166 of record JAFRSU010000016.1, read on the forward strand.
GACACTCTTCTTCATCTTCCAGTTTCTGCAGGTGGTGAAGGACAGCGGAAACAATTATGATGTTAATGAGTATGCTGCAGATATTGATATCAAGGCTTCCGATATGGAGGTTAAGCAGGCGGACAGTAAGGTCTGGTTTATAGGTGATGTAAACGGAGGAGTCGGGGATGCCGTTAAGCAATGGTGTACATACACCAGACAGGAGCTTATCTGCTTTTCGGAAATACCGGCACCTGAATATAATTCCAATGTAGAAGCCATAATCATAGATCCTTCCACATGCGATATCATCAATAAGACGGATAAGATAGAAGAGCTTACAAAGATGAAAAAGGTCCTCATATTCGGGGATCTTCCGGATGCAGGATATGTTGACGGTGATGAAACATTAAAGAAGATGCTCGGTATTACCAAAGTGGTAAATCCGGCTGTCCATGTTGAGGGTGTACAGGTATTCTCGGGATTCCTCTTAGGAGGAGAGTCCGTTTATATCGCACACAAAGACAAACCCGAAGAGGCTGAATATGAGGACCTTGACCTCGATATAGCCTGGTATGATACGGGACTCGGCACAAAGACCTATATTGTGGGTGTCATGGATGAAGATGAAGTGCATCCGTATGATTTCCCTAAGATGATGTGGAGAAGCAATTATAACGGCGGATTCATATATGCCGTTAACGGAGATTATCTCAAAGGCATGATGGGGATCGGATTCCTTGATTCCATGATGTATGATACAAAGGAGTATTATCTGTATCCGGTAGTAAATGCAAACAATGTGGTATTTTCCGATTTTCCTTATTTCTCTGAAGAAAATTCGGAAAAGATCAAATCAATCTACAGCAGGAGCACTAACTATTTCCAGAAGGATATCGTATGGCCGGGAGTCATATCCATGGCTGCAAACAGAGAGTTCATTATGACCTGTTTTATGTCGGACAGATATGATTACGAGAATGAAAGCGACATCAATATCCACGAGGTTAAATTCTACCTTCAGCAGTTAAAAGAGCATAAAGCCGAGGCAGGTATCTCTCTGGACCACAAAGGTGATGTTACACTGTCCGATAAGATAAAGGACAGCCGGGATTTTTATAAAAAAGCTGGGATCGGTTACCAGTTTAGAGCATTGTACTTAAGCAAATGGAGTGATGAGCTTAAAAAGGTGCTTGAGGAACAGGAACCGGGTATCCGTACCGTTGTATGCGGAGAGAGGGGAAACGAACAGGCTATTTCCTTCTGCTCGGATAATGTTACCCTGCAGTATACGACCAATATCGCTAACGAATACAGTTTTAAAGCGGCATTGCTTTATAAGAGTCTTCTTACTTCTCTCGGATATACAAATGTGCTTGTTGATATGAACAACGTGATCTGGCCGGAAGGTAAGGACGATGAATGGCAGAATTATTTTGACCACCTGTACAGCTATGTTACTACATATTGGTCTGACAGACTGGCTTTTGATGCAACCACGATCTCGGAAAGCGATGCCCGTATCAGAAGGATGCTGAGTGTAAGGTACAGCACGGACAAAAAAGAAGATGATCAGATCGTACTTACGTCTTCAGGTGCGGATGAGAATTACTTTGTTTTAAGAACTCATGACCGTGAGATAGACAAGGTGTCGGACAATGCAGAGTTTAAACGTATTGAAAAGGATGCTTATCTTTTAAAGGTTAAGCCGGGGCAGACCGTCATCACTTTAAAAGAATCCGGTGAGGTATATAAATTAAAATGAAAATATGTATAGTAGCGGAAGGCTGTTATCCGTATGTGGTCGGCGGTGTATCCGGCTGGGTAAACAGCATGATAAAAGCGTTTCCCGAGCATGAGTTTGTGATCCTGTCCATTATTTCAAACAGGGAACAGAGTGCAAAATTTGCATATGAGCTTCCTGAAAATGTGACAGAGGTATATGAATCATATCTTGACGATTTTGACTGGGGAAAAAGACCTAAGACCGGAAGAAGAACGCATTTTTCCGATAAGTATTATAAAGCACTCAGAAGTATCATCATGAATGAAAAGCCTGACTGGAACACGGTTTTCAAGCTCTTTGAAAAGGAGTTCTCGGTGGACGATCTGCTTATGGGTGCGGACTTTTTGAATATAATCAGAGAGCTCTATGAACTAAGATATACTCAGATAAACTTCTCCGATTTCCTATGGACGATGAGATCTATTTATCTGCCGCTTTTCCTGATACTTAAAACACCTATACCGAAAGCAGACATTTATCACTGCGTGGCAACAGGGTATGCAGGTGTTTTGGGCAGTATGGCAAAAGAAAGATACGGCTGCGGTCTCATAGTTTCCGAGCATGGTATATATACCAGAGAACGTGAGGAAGAGCTTATCAAGGCCACATGGGTTGCGGGTATCTATAAAAATATCTGGATAGACCAGTTTAAAAAGATGTCACTTTTGGCATATGACAAGGCTGATGTGGTAACTTCGCTTTACGGGCATGCAAAAGAGCTCCAGATAGAACTCGGATGTAATGAAAGTAAGATCATGATCACCGCAAACGGCATCGATATGTCCCGTTTTGAAAACCTTCCGGGAAAAACTGAAGAGGATGAGGGCTATGTCAATATAGGGGCCATTCTTCGTGTCACTCCGATAAAGGATGTTAAATCTTTGATAAGGGCATTTGCTTTTGCAAAGTCACTGGTACCGAATCTGAGACTTTGGATAATCGGGCCTACCGATATTGAAGAAAAATATGCAGCTGAGTGTTTTGAACTTGTAGAGATTATGAATCTTAAGGATGTAATCTTTACAGGCGAGGTGGATGTTACGAACTATATCGGAAGAATGGATTTTACGATACTTACGAGTATAAGCGAAGGACAGCCGCTTACCATACTTGAGAGTTATGCTGCTAAAAAGCCTGTTATAGCTACCGATGTAGGTAACTGTTTCGGACTGTTATATGGTGAAGGCGGGGACAAGCTCGGAGAGGCAGGTATCATTACGCATATCATGAATACCGAAGAGATGGCCGATGCCATGGTCAATCTGGCCGGAGATCCCGATAAATGCCAAAAGATGGGGGAGATCGGCTTTAAAAGATGCAAAGAGAAATATCAGCTCTCACAGATGCAGGACACATACAGGCAGCTTTACAATAAGGTATTTGAACATAATTATCCCGATTGAAGGGAATAAATTGAAAGGAACTTGATATGGCCGGAATAGGCGTTAAGCTTAATAAAATTTACGGGAAAAATACCATAACCACTACACTTGTCGGATTTGGGTACAGTACTGTCATAACCATAGCACCCATGATACTGGTGATCGGAGCCATCATCGTCATGCAGCTTTTACTCGGTTTTTCAAAACTTGATTATTTCAGTCGTGATGTGTATGCGTGTACCGTACTATATATATTTGTATTTGGTCTTTTATCCGCATCGCCCTTTAACGCGGTGCTTTCGAGATACCTTTCGGATATCATCTATGAGGAGCATTATGAGGATATTCTTCCGTGTTATTATGTCGGACTTGTCTTAAATGTTATTTTAAGTGCGCTTATAGGAATTCCGTTCTGTATCTGGGAGATAATGGTCGGAAAAATAGATGTGATATTCGTTTTTACGGGATTCTGCGGATATATGGCACTTGTCCTGGTATTCTATTCAATGCTCTTCCTTTCCATATGTAAGGATTATGCAAGGATATCTTTATACTTCCTGTTAGGCATGGTATTGGCGGTACTTGTTGCACTTTTGCTTGTAAAGGTGTTTGGCATGGATACCCCTCTCGGAATGCTTTTGGGACTGGATGTGGGATTTGTACTTACCGGTACACTTGAGCTTGCACTGGTAAGGAGTTATTTCCGCGAAAACAGTAAGAATTACAGACCTGTGCTTCATTACTTCAGAAAATACTGGAAACTGGTCCTGACCAATTTCTTCTATACTCTCGGATTGTATATACATAATTTCGTGTTCTGGTGTACGGATATGAGAGTAGTTGTAGCGGATTCCTTTGTATGTATGCCTTCGTATGATATGGCCACATGTCTTGCGATGTTTACGAATATTTCCGCAGTAGTTATTTTCATATCCCGTATGGAAATGAATTTTCATGAAAGATATAAGAAGTATTCGGAGGCTGTTATCGGCGGACGAGGGATGGATATTGCAAATGCAAAGAGCCGTATGTTCGAACAGTTAAAGCAAGAGATCATGAATCTTGTGCGTCTGCAGTTTATAGTAACGGTTATAGTTTTCCTTGTATTTATCATCGTTCTGCCGATGTTCGGATTTGGCGGAGTGGTACTTCAGATATATCCTTGTCTGGCAGCAGGATACTTTATCATGTTCCTGATGTACGGCGAACTGGTATTTTTGTATTATTTCAGTGACTTAAACGGAGCGTTGGCTACGGCATTGAGTTTTTGTCTGGCTACATGTGTATTTACTATCATATCATGCCATCTGCCCACCATATGGTTTGGATTCGGTGTGGTATTGGGAGCATTTGTAGGCTTTACGGTCGGATATTTCAGACTCAGAACTGTCGAAAAGAATCTGGATGTACATGTATTCTGCAACGGTAACCTGCTTGACCGCGGACCGGAGAGAAAGCAGCCGTCTAATCTTGTATACAGCAGGGACTCGCAGATTAACGAATCAAACAAAGAGGGTAAGAGTTAAAAATGGATTACGGTCTTTTCTTAAGGGTGGTTTTAGTACTTGCCGGAGTGCTCATTTTGCTTATAGATATAATACTTTTAGCTAAGCGCAGGCTTTTGGAACCGATCTCAATGGTATGGGGATTTGCCGGTATCATATTTATAGTAGCGGGTATAGTGCTTCATCCGAACGGATGGATAAAATACATGAGCGAAGCCGGCATGGCACTCATGATAATACTGGGATTCTGTGTTGTTTACGGCTTGTTTTATGCAAGCTGCCATCTTTCTGACATCATAAGAAAGCAGACTGAAATGGCGATGAACATATCATTGTTAAACCAGGAGATTTTGGAACTTAAAAGAGATATTGCCGAACATGATAAGGAAATCGACGCAAAATTAAAATGAAGAAAATACTGTTTGTTATGAATACTATGGGCAGGGCAGGAGCTGAAACAGCGTTGCTCGAGCTTTTACGACGCATCGACAGATCGGAATATGATATATCTTTGTTTGTCCTTACAGGTCAGGGTGAATTGATCAATTCCCTACCTATGGGCGTAAAGCTTTTAAACAGATATTCTGACACCACATCCGTGCATTCCCGTGAGGGAAGAAAGCACCTCTTTGTATCCGGATTAAAGGTATTGCTTAAAAGATTTAATTTTGTAAGGCTTCTTCCGTATTTTGCCGTAAATGCAACGGAGATGATAAAAAAACGCAATCTGCAGATAGAAAAGCTTTTATGGAGGGCCTTTTCCGACGGAGCGGAAAGATCAGAGACTAAATATGATCTCGCGGTTTCATATATAGAAGGGGCTGCAGCTTACTACGTCGCAGATCATGTTATGGCAGACAAAAAAGCAGCTTTTATACATGTTGATTATAAGAAATCCGGGTATACAAGAAATCTTGATAAAGACTGTTATCTTAAGTTTGACAGGATATTCGGAGTGTCAAAGGAAGTTACCGATGTATTTTTGAATGTTTATCCCGAACTGGCCGGAAAAACCGAGGTATTTCATAATCTTATAGATGCGGAAGGGATACGGAGGAAGGCAGATTCGGGTATCGGGTTTACTGATGATTTTAGTGGCATCAGGCTGCTCACGGTAGGGAGACTGATGGCTCAAAAGTCTTTTGAAACATCCATAAAGGCTTGTTATATATTAAAAAAACATGGGGAAAATATCCGTTGGTATGTCTTGGGGGAAGGCGACCGTAGGGAAAAACTTCAGGCACTTATAGAAAAGCTCGGACTCGAACGGGATTTTATACTATGCGGAGCGGTGGATAATCCTTATCCGTATATGAAGGAAGCCGATATCTATGTGCATTGCAGCAGATTTGAAGGGAAGAGTATAGCTGTACAGGAAGCACAGGTGCTTGGGAAACCCATTATAGTTTCCGATTGCAGCGGAAACAGGGAGCAGGTGATCCCGGATGAAGACGGGGTGATCTGCGAGTTTGATCCCCGCAGTATCGCAAAATCCATATATGAACTGATACATGATGAAAACAAACGGGATAAGATATCAAAAAACGCTTTGGTAAAGAATAACGGAGAAGAAGAGGCTTTAAGCAGATTGCTTGAGATCTGAAGGCGGTGAGTATAATTGAATAAGGAACGAAAAGAACTTTTAGTGATCATTCCCGCATATAACGAAGAGAAGACTATAGGCAGGCTTCTTGACAGCCTGGAGAATGCCAAGGTAACCGAGTGGGCAGATATCCTGGTCATGAATGATGCCTCGGGCGATGATACCGGAAAACTGGTAAGAAGCAGAGGATACCGGGTGGTTACACATATATTTAACCTAGGGTACGGGAGCGGACTGCAGCTGGGTTACAAGTATGCCGCCAGGAATCACTATAAATATGTGATCCAGATGGATGCTGACGGACAGCATGATGTTTCAAATGTCGAAAAGATATATCTGAAGCTTAAGGAAACGGATCAGAACGGTGAGAGCCCCGATATAGTACTGGGATCGAGATATGTAGAGGGCGCACCGAAGTTTAAGACGGGATTGGCAAAAAGAACAGCCATTAAACTCTTCAGATTTCTGATCAGGGTGTTAGGACATAAAAAGATAAGTGACCCCACGACCGGTCTGCAAGGGCTGAGTCACAGGGCATTTTACTTTTATTCAAAATATAATCATTTTGATGACAGATATCCGGATGCAAACATGATCTTACAGATGCAGCTGCTTGGTTTTAATATCACCGAAATACCCGCGGTCATGCATGAGAGAGAGAACGGGGTAAGTATGCATTCCGGACTCAGACCGTTACAATATATGATAAGGATGATGTATTCGATCATAGCTGTCTGGGTAAGGATCAGATTGTTCCATAATGATCTGGAAGGTGCTGCACGTGATAAAAAAGCTGAGATTGAAAATTAAATACAGATCATTCCGTAAAGAAAAAATGAAGGAAACCCGAGAGCCTCTTGTAAATCCGAAAAGAGGATGGTTTTATATGTATTCGTTTGAGCTTGATAAGGACCTTTATACCTTTGAGACAGGTATCATGCTTCACCCTGAAGACAGTATCGTACTGTTGATGGTGGGTATAGCAGGATATAAAGACAGGGAACTTCCCGAAGAGGCATTGTTAAAGTTAGAAAGCTTACTTCGTTTTTTCAGAGAAAACGATAAGGATGTTATATTAAGAATAACGTATGATCATGAAGGAAAGGGGCTTGAAAGAGAACCCATCTCTTTTGAAACCGTAAAAAGTCATGCGGAACAGATAGCCGGATTTGCAGCATCCCATGAGAAGGACATTTTTTTGTTCCAGGGATTATTGGTAGGCAAATGGGGTGAGATGCATTCATCAAGGTTTACTACTGAAGAAAAACTGAGAGCTCTATATGAGATATTCGATAAAAATCTTTCCGGACGGGTATTTACGGCAGTAAGAAAACCGGTGCAGTGGAGGAATCTTAATGTCCAGCCGGACCCGGGCGAAAGTCTTGCTCCGGTCACTCTCGGGATATTTAATGACGGAATGTTCGGCTCGGAGTCGGATCTGGGTACATATGGCGAGACCGGAGATGGCAAGGAATGGAACAAGCCGTGGGGAAGGCTTAAAGAGCAGGAGTTTACCGGGGCGATCGCCGAAAAAGTACCATGCGGAGGCGAAGCATTGTTCGGCGAAGGGTTTGCAGCCATGCATGAGCCTAAGGTGTATATACAGGATCTTTTCAGGCAGCATATCACTTATCTTAACAGACAGCATGATATAAAGCTTATAAGGTATTGGGAAAGACAGAAGATAAGAGATAAAGGAATCTGGAACGGAAGCTCATTTTTTGATTATATAAGCGCACATCTCGGATACCGCTTTTTTGTAAAGAGTGTGGAAATGTTCAAGGCAAAAAACGGGTGCGAGTTAGAATTTATAGTGGAAAATCAGGGATTTGCCCGCATTTATGCAAGGACGGATCTATATATACGTATATCGGAAGAATCCGGAGAACTTAAAAGTATACCTGTCGGAGATAATGTTTTGGGTATGATAGATCCGGGAGGCATGCAAAGAATTAGTGTCCGTTTTCCTGTGACAAAGGGGCGGGTTTATCTTTATGCCTGTGAGAAAGATCATGGAAAAACGATTATGTTTGCAGATCAGGGAATGCATCCTGAAGGGTTATTGTTAGGAAATATGATCTGATTTTATAAGAGAGGCTGTCCTTCTCTAAAAAAGTCAGGAGGATTTTGGTTTGGATAAGTTGTATTGGGCTATGGAATACATAAGAGTATTCGTTGCTTATTTCTTTATTTTGTATCTGTGGCCTTCTGTTGTGTTTAAGGATTATCTGAAAAAGAAAACAAGCAGGACATTTAAATTCGCTTTTTGTACCGTTGTTCAGCCTGTTTTGATAAATACGGTGGTTTCGGGACTGGGACTTATAGGTCTTTTGAAGCCATTTGTTTTTAATATACTCTTTTACGGTACATTTCTGTACTTTTTACTCCGGGATTTCAGGATCAAAAGAAGAAATATCCGCAGATTTAAGCACATGGTAGGTGGTACATACGGACTCAGATCCGGATTGGCCGATGTCAAGAAACGTTTAAAAAAGGCATTCCGGAATTATAAGAATATCTTTTTAAACTATATGAAAGGCCATTGGTGCGAGTATAGTATATTATTTGTGCTTCTGGTTTTCGGCGGGATTTATTTTTCAATCAATGTTTTTCAGCAGAACTCATACGGGTTTGGAGATCTGTATACTCATCATTCATGGATTTACCAGATTGCGGAAGGAAAGGTATTCCCTTCGGGCATATATCCCGAAGCCATGCATTGTCTGATAGTTGCCGAACATTTTTCTTTCGGTATTTCCGTTTATAATGCATTATTATTTACGGGACCGGTATTTTCATTGATAATCCTGATTTCCATTTATATCATGTTCAGGACGTTATTTAAGTGGAAGTGGTCTCCGATGCTTGCTCTGGCACTTATTTTATGTGTTGATGTAAAGTGCCTTCTTTCAGCTACAAGTTTTGCGAGATGGCAATGGACCATGCCGCAGGAATATGCGTTTCCGGCGATGTTTTTGTGCCTGGCTTATCTTATAAGGTTTTTTAAAAACGGGAAGAAATATGAGAAATCCAAAATACCGGTTTTCTTAAGGGATGATGAACTGCTTATATTTACTTTTGCGGTAGCGATGACCTTAGTTGCACATTTCTATGCCACACTTATGGCAGTATTGTTATGCCTGGCCGGTGCTGTGATCCTGATATTCAGAGCCTTTTCCAGAAAATTCCTTTCTTTCCTTTTAGCCTGCATAGTGGGACTTTTTATAGCCGTTTTACCCATGCTTGTCGCTTTGGCGGAAGGTAATCATTTTCAGGGATCCCTAAGATGGGCCCTTTCATTGATGTTGAGTGAGGAACAGCTTAATTCTATCTCTATCTTTGATAACGGGCAGCCGCCTGCAGAAGAGAATAATAAGGACAATGCCAAGAACCGGGATGAGAAAGAGGAAACGGAAACAGATTCAAATATACAGGAAACCAAGACTCCCGTAAGAGTGAACACCGCTAAACCAAAGGAGCCTATACCAAGGAAGCTGAACCGTATATTTAATGCCACATATTCCGGGATGAACGGGAAGGAAAGAGGCGAGTTATATGTAAATATGACGCTGATCGGCCTGTTTATCTGGGTGATCGTCCGGATATATGTGTTTGCAAAGAGAAGGGGAAACGATGAATATCGTTTTGAAGGACATCAATTTGACGGATATATAGTTATAGCCTTGGCATCTGTCATTTTTACATTGGCGTTTTCAATGGGCAGTTTAGGACTGCCACAGATTATAGAGCAGTACCGTGTCTGCTCCGTTGCTCAGATAATGTGCCTGGCATTACTGGTAATACCGGTGGATGTAATCGGTGCCTTCGTATTGGACTTTTTCGGTAAGCCGGCAGGTAATGTGGCAGCATTTATACTTGTAGCCGGGATATATGTGGGAGCCAGGATTACCGGTAATTTCCATGGGTATCTTATGATAGAGCTTACAAGATATAACAGTGCTGTTCAGGTTACCAATTCCATCACCGAAAAAATGGGAAAAGGGGCAAACAATTTCACTGTTGTTTCGTCGACTGATGAATTATATCCCGTGCTCGGATACGGATACCACGAAGAACTCATATCCTTTATCAATAACTCGGAGCAGGGCTCGTATGAAATACCTACGGAGTATATATTTATCTATATTGAAAAGAATGTTATAGCAAGAGCTCAGTATCATCTTGCAAGCGGACCGTCATGGCTGGCAGAAGATAAGTATTCAGGATATTACGTAAACAGCGGCAGGGTAAGCATACAGCCGGATATAGTAAAGGAAACGATCTCGCCGGATTATGCAAATCTTTATTTCGGAAAGTTCCCTGAAGTTTTCGCGGTATATAATACTTTATGGATGAGAACGATCCTGAATTCAAAAGCATTTGTATGGTGTCAGCGTTTTAACGCCATGTATCCGAACGAACTTCATACTTTTTATGAGGATGATGATATCCTGATATATTATCTCCGTCAGAATCCCAGAAATCTGTATGAACTTTCAACTATGGATCCGTCATTCATGATACCTCCGGAAAACTACGGAAAACCGATATGGCCGGAGAACTATAAGGAAAAAATGGGGCAATAGGAGAAGAATGGCTTTGATAGATGATATGATGAAAATACTCGAGCTTTCCCTGAACCCGGAGGATCATTCGGAGGAGGAGACTGCGGGGGTATTGAACGGATTTGGGTATAGCGATGACGATTGGGAACAGTTTGCTGTTCTGGCAGGGAAAAGCGCCGTAGCCGGACTTATGTACGATACCCTTAAAACTTATGGCAGACTTCCCCAAAAAGCGATGGATCTGATCGCACGTTACTCGCAGAAGGTTTGCCGAAAAAACTACAGGTTTATGGTCTTGCAGGTAAGGCTTAAGGAAGCATTTGAAAAAGCCGGTATACCGTTTTGTGTTTTAAAAGGCATAGCGGCAGCAAATGATTATCCGGTACCTGATGTAAGAAAATCCGGAGATATAGATATACTTCTGACGCATCCTAGTGATCTGAAAAGAGCTTTGGAGGAATTGGAAGAGCTCGGGTATGAGAAAGAAAGCGAGATGCATGTTCATCATGTGGAATTAAGGCATACGGGTAAAAGCAAACTGGAGCTGCATACTCTTCTGGTAGAACCCTTTGACAATGCAAAAACAAATCAGTTTCTTGAAAAGCTGGTGCCGGAATGCGAAAAGCATATAGTATATAAAGAGATAATGGGGATAAAAATCCCTGTTTTGGATGATGCTTTTCATGCGTATGAGCTGTTGATGCATATGCTTCAGCATTTTCTGCTTGCGGGGTTCGGGGTCAGGCTTTTGTGTGACTGGGTAGTTTTGTGGAACAGAGGCTTAAGCGAAAAAGACAGAAATCTTTATATGAAGCTTGTACAGGAAAGCAAAGTGAAAAGTTTTTCCGATGTTATAACCAGAGTATGCATAAAGTATCTCGGCCTGAAAGAAGAAAATGTGCTTTGGATGAATCTGTATGATAATGGAAAAAGCCGTGAAGAACTCGATAATGAAGCTGAAGCATTTGTAGAGGATATCATGGATGCCGGGGAGTTCGGAGAGGCAAAAGACCGTATGGTGGCACTGCGCGGAACAGGCATGTTTGATTATGTCAGGGAATTTCACCATCAGATGCATATCAATTTCCCGAAAGCCGGAAAGTGTTTCCTGCTCTGGCCTGTATTGTGGGTGATTACTCTTGTAAGGTTTTTAAGAAACAATAAGAAGGTGAGAGATGTATCAAGCCGTGAACTTTTTAAAAATGCCAAGAAACGCGGCAGACTGGTAAAGAAGCTTCATATATTTGAATGAAGAAAATGTCATACGCTGCCATGCAGCATATAACGGGAGATGTATTATTTTATAAGATTAATAGATTTTATTACAAAAACGGCTTGGTGCTCTGTACAAAGCCGCTTTTTTATTATACTATAATATATATCATTTTCAGCATAGTAAAGAATCTTACCAAAAGAAAAGGAGAGCATCATGCAATACACACCTTCTTCGATCAGGATCAATATGACAGGCTATCGTACCAGGCTTCCTAAGGAAGTAGCGGTACTTTCAAACGAGCCCTTAACGGTTAAGGATGCTGCGGGTAAAGAGATAAAGAGCTTTGATAATATAGAACTTGCGGCCGATGCGGCTTCGGGAGATAATGTTACCCTCATAGATTTAGGAGATCTTCCTGCCGGGAAATATGCACTTAAAAACGGTACGGATGAGCGTGAGATCACTGTTACGGAGGATGCGCTTAAAAACGTCACTAATGCACTTATAAAAGGTCTTTATTTCCAGCGCTGCGGATGTGCACTGGAAGAAAAACATGCCGGGATATATAAACATGCCGCTTGTCATACCGCACCTGCCACCGACTGGGAGGACAGGAGCATAAAGAAAACCGTCTTAGGCGGATGGCATGATGCCGGTGATTACGGAAAATATGTAGGACCCGGTGCGGTGACTGTAGCCCATATGCTTTATGCATATCTTATGTTCCCTAAGGGCTGTTCCGATGAACTTAATATCCCTGAGAGCGGGAACGGCGTGCCCGATATACTTAACGAAGCACGCTGGGAGCTTGAATGGATACTTAAGATGCAAAAGGATGACGGATCCTTCTATCATAAGCTTACTAAAGCGGCTTTTGCTCCTTTTATCATGCCCGAGGATGACAAAGAACCTGAATACCTTATTACAGTTTCACATTGTGCTACCGAGGCAGCCATAGCTGTGCTTGCGCTCGGAGCGAGAGTCTATGCTGCATTTGATAAAGATTTTGCAGAAAAAATGCTTTCAGCTGCATTAAAGGGATGGGGCTGGGTGGAGAAAAATCCCGAGTTTAAGCCTTATATGCAGCCGGAAGGAGTCAGAACCGGTTATTACGGCGACTGGAATGATAAGGATGAGCGTTTCTGGGCAGCATGCGAGCTGTTTGCTGCGACAGGTGATGAGAAATATAAAAAGACCGCCGTACAGATATATAAAGATGCCAAGGATTTAGAGCTGATAAAAAAAGAAGCGGAAGGAAATCCTTTCTTTGAGCGTATGAAGAAATGGAATCCCGATTTCAAGATCCCTGTAGGACTTAATGTTTCACAGTTTGGCTGGAGTGATGTAAGCGGTCTGGGTGCGCTTTGTTATTTCAGTATGGTAAATGAAGGAAAAGCTTTCTGTGTTGCGGAAAGTGTTAAGTCAACCTGTGTCGGAGCTGAAGATGCATTTTATGAAGAGATAAAGGCAGATTTCCTCAAAAAAAGCGGGGAAGCACTTGAACTTGTTAAAAAGTCAGGCTACGGAACCGCCAATCCTGCAAACAGCTATGTATGGGGATCGATACTGACTATCATGAGCAATGCCATGACTATGATCATTGACTGGAAGCTTACCGGGAATACAGAGATGAGAGATGCGGCATTAAACCAGTTAAACTACGCACTCGGTCTCAATGCCCTTGATATCTCGTTTGTCACCGGATTTGGAGAAAAGAGGGTTATGAATCCTCACCATCGTCCTTCCGGTTCCGACGGCATAGAAGAGCCGGTGCCCGGACTTATATCCGGAGGACCGAACAGCGGAATGAACTATCCCGATACCAAAGAGAAATTAAAGGGACTGCCTCCCGCAAAGTGCTATCTGGATGAGCTCCCCTCGGCAGATACCAATGAGATCGCTATTTACTGGAATTCACCCACGATCTTTGTGGCAGCATGCTTTAATTCTCTTTAAGCAGGGGAAGGTGTCATGCTGTAAGCATGACGGATGAGGTGGAAAATGTAAAATCAAAGGAGTAACTACATGCAGATATATGATATTTCCCAGGAAGTATTTACCTGTGCCGTATATCCCGGGGATCCTCAGCCGGTAAGGGAAGTTAAACTACAGATAAGCGAAGGTGCCATATGCAATCTCACCGCATTTGAAATGTGCGCGCATAACGGGACACATGTGGATGCACCATACCATTTCCTTGATGGAGAGGAGACCATAGATATAGTACCGCTTGATAAGTTTGTAGGGGATGCTTATGTGGCGGAGCATAACGGAGATATAACGGCCAAAGATGCGGAGAGAATCTTAAAAGAGGCTAAGGCTGAAAATGCATATGGCGAAAGAGAATATGCCGATGCATGGGAGAGGATCCTCGTTAAAGGTAATGCCGTAATGACCAAGGAAGGGGCCGAGGTTTTTGCAAAAGCCGGGATAAAGCTATTCGGAAACGAATCCCAGACCGTAGGACCTTTAGATGCCCCTATGGAAGTACATCTGATCATGCTCGGGGCAAAGATAGTGCTGTTGGAGGGCATAAGGCTATCCGGCGTACCTGTGGGAAAGTATCTTTTAAATGCAGCACCTATCAATCTCGGCGGCTCCGACGGAGCCCCGTGCAGAGCATTGCTTATATCTTTATAACAATTGATGTGACAGGATATGTCGCAAGGTGTCACCATAGGTGACGGATTCCTTGTGACTCTGACCGTCCCCTTGTCACATTATAGCAATTTCTTATAAGTAGATTGCTATGATTTAATATAGACAAGACAAACATATAAATGATATTCTTATTGTATAAAATAATGGATAAAGCTGTAATGTATACAGTCTGATCCATATTATACGAGAGGGATAACACATGGATAATTACGCAAAACTCTGGCTCGAATATTCTCCTAAGGGGAAAAATAAGGACTGTAAGCTGCTGAAAAATATAGTTTTTGGTGGCACAGCTTCAGACAGGATCATAGAGAATGCGAAGAAGGAACTGACGTTAGGATTAAAGGGAATGCTTGATATAACCCCGGTCATAACGGTTAATTTTGATGAGGCAGCAGGTAAAAAAACGGAGCAAAACGCGCTGTCCTCCGGAAAAGAGATCTTAGACAGTGAAGAATATACTGTTTTCATAAAGGAGGAAAGCTTATATATTTCTTCTAAAAGCAGTACCGGTATCCTATATGGTGTATTTGACATACTAAGGACGGTCGCCTGTGAAAAGGATGTGGAGGCTGTTTATGCCGATATTAAAACGGTCCGTCCGTCCAACCCGTTAAGAATGCTCAATCACTGGGACAACATGGACGGCAGTATAGAGCGCGGATATTCGGGAAAGTCATTCTTTTATGAAAATAACGAGATAGTGATAAATGAGCGTACCGTGGATTATGCCCGTCTTATCGCGAGTGTCGGTATAAATGCCGTGGTCATCAATAACGTAAATGTTAAGCAGGCAGCCTCATATATGATAACCGACAGGTATTTTGCAAAGCTTGCAGAGCTCGGAGAGATATTTGCAGGATACGGCATAGGGCTGTATTTAAGCTTGAATTATGCATCCACTATAGAGATAGGCGGCATGGACAGTGCGGATCCTCTGGACGAAGGTGTTAAAGCCTGGTGGAAGGAAAAGATGGCAGAGGTATTTAAAAAGATACCCACACTTAAAGGCTTCCTGGTAAAAGCAGACTCTGAGGGACGCCCCGGTCCCTTCACATACGGAAGGACTCAGGCTGACGGAGCAAATATGCTGGCTGATATAGCCAAAGAGCATAATGCCCTGATCATATGGAGATGTTTTGTATACAACTGCAGACAGGACTGGAGGGATAAGAAAACAGACCGTGCAAGAGCAGGATATGATAACTTCATGCCTATGGACGGGGATTATCACGACAATGTCATCCTTCAGATCAAGAACGGTCCCATGGATTTCCAGATAAGGGAACCGATATCACCGCTTTTCGGAGGCTTAAAGAAAACCAACCAGATGCTGGAGGTGCAGATAGCACAGGAGTATACCGGACAGCAGATAGATTTATGTTATCTGATACCGATGTTTAAGGAGATCCTTGAGTTTAAGACATATTGCAACGGGGATAGAGAGATATCGGGAACTTACGATAACGTATGTTCGAAGGAGAAAATGACCGGAAGCGAAGGCTGGTCTGATATAGAGGATATCGGCGGAAACGGCTCCGTAAAACCCGACAGCTGTGACACTGTGGCAGATATCATCAGCGGGAAAACATTTAACAGCCGTTTTTCAGGTATAGCTGCAGTTACCAATACGGGTAATGATTTCAACTGGACCGGGGATTATCTTGCGGGAGCCAACCTCTTTGGTTTTGGAAGGCTGGCATTTGATACAGGCCTCTCAAGCGCTGAGATAGCGGAAGAGTTTATAAGGATGACCATATCGAATGATAGAGATGTGGTTGATACAATAAAGGATATACTTCTTCCTTCGAGAGCTATATACGAGAAATATACCTGCCCGTTAGGTATAGGATGGATGGTAAAGCCCAATAATCACTATGGCTGCAGCGTGGACGGATACGAATATGACAGATGGGGCACCTATCACAGGGCTGACCATTTGGGACTCGGAGTGGACAGGACCGATAAAGGTACCGGATATGCACTTCAATATAATGAACCTAATGCATCCGTATATAATTCGCCGGAAAAATGTCCGGACGAACTGGTATTGTTTTTCCATCATCTGCCTTATACACATGTACTTCACAGCGGAAAGACAGTGATACAGCATATCTATGATTCGCATTTTGAAGGATACGCAGAAGCAGAGAAGCTTGCAGAAAAATGGGAGACACTTAAGGAAAAGATAGATAAAGATATATTTGATAACGTAAGCGAACGTTTCACACGCCAGCTGTACAACGCCCGAGAGTGGCGTGACCAGGTCAACACCTACTTCCACCGTATAAGCGGCATAGAAGACGAGAAGGGCAGAGAAATATACTGATAGTGTAAGGGGTCAGGTACTATTAAATATCTGGTCATATAAAATACTTATTTTCTGGTGATTTTAATAATACCAAATATGTGGTATTTTATGGAGCATAGAAATTGAACGGTTTCTATGCTCTGTTTTTTTGAAAATGATACGGGTCCCGTATGGAGATGAGGGAAAAATATGGAAGCTACAGTTAATAAGAACAGAAGATTAAAAGATATCAATAAAGTCAGATGGATCACCATCACGGCACTTTTCATGGGCTTGAATATTGCTATGTCAAGCTTTGGCGTACCTGTACCGGGAGGACATTTATACTTGTGCGACATAGTCATCTGTACTGCAGCACTTCTGCTTGACCCTTTAGCAGCATTTGCGGTGGGCGGTATAGGTTCGTTCCTCGGAGATATGATATTCTATCCTGCACCGATGTTTGTCTCACTTGTGACACATGGAATTCAGGCACTTGTTATAGCACTCATCGTATATAAAGCACAGAAAAATGACCATAAGAAGTTTTTTATTACTGCTCTGACGGCAACACTTATCGGAGCTGCTATCATGGTAACAGGTTATACCTTCGGAAGAGCATATATATATGGGCGCGAAGCAGGCATGGCCGGCTCATTGGTCAAGCTTCCTTATGAAATAGCACAGGGACTTTTAGGCGTGGCAGGATCGCTTCTTTTATGCTTTAAGGGCGGACTTATCAAGTTGTTTAAGCGCATGGAATTAAACTGAAGTGTTTTAGGACAACAAGATTATTTTAATATATAATCAGGAGATCAGGATCATGGATTTTACAAAGATTACCGAAGAAAGCAGACAGGCTGTATGTGAGATCATAGAGAAAGCACATCTTAAGCCCGGCTCATTGTTTATTATCGGCTGTTCTTCGAGCGAGGTGCTCGGAAGCCAGATAGGCACAGCCACCAATATGGATTCCGCAAAGGCAATATATGACGGGATAATACCGGTGCTAAAGGAACATGGGATATATGCCGCAGCCCAGTGCTGTGAGCATTTGAACCGTGCACTTGTGGTTGAAAGGGAGACTATGGATAAGTACGGATTCGAGCAGGTAAACGCCATTCCACAACCCAACCACGCAGGAGGCGCATTTGCCACAGAATGCTACAACCGCTTTGAAAATCCGGTACTTATAGAGTCAGTTGAAGCAAAAGGAGATGCAGGTATAGATATCGGAGGTACCATGATAGGAATGCATATCCGAAGCGTTGTCGTTCCGTTAAGGATATCCTTAAGAAAGATAGGCGAAGCTCCCATTATCTGTGCAAGACGCAGACCCAAGTACGTAGGCGGAGCCCGTGCCATTTATGATGAAAGCTTGATGTAATTGTTTTTCCTTTTATAAGGGGTCAGATACCGTTTAATGGTACCTGACCCCTATACTTATAGTTTAATTCCATTGCATAATTAATTTTCTTTTCTCTTTAACACAATCCGTAAGATATAAGTTGATCAATGTCTGATACGGTATTCCGACTTCCCCGGCCTGCTTTTTGAAGTAATCAATGACATTGGGTGAAAGCTTGATGGTCACCTGTTTTTTTAGTTCTTTCGAGTATGGATTTTTACGTGGCTTTAAATTATCTATATCATATTCCTTTAACATATCTGCTCGCCTCCTTTTTTGTGGCTTTTCGGGCGGAAACAATTCTGATCACCGAATCGGATTCTCTGTAACAATGACATACAATACAAAGATTTGCCGCATCACTCATTCCTAAAAGAATAAATCTGTCCTCTTTATCAGAGTGCTCCGGATCGTCAAACATGATGGCAGCGTCATCAAAGAAAACAGTACGGGCTTCTTCAAAATTAATCCCATGTTTTTCTTTGTTTATCTTATTCTTATTTTCATCCCATTCAAAGTGAATCATCTATGATCCTTTCTTGTTCTATAATTATACTATATTTACATTATATTGTCAACAGGTTGCTATTATGGAAGCCACATATCGTCTTCTTTAATATCCCTCTGAATTAAAGCCTCGTTGTCGGAATGTGAAATTTGTTCTTCAACAAATATACGATATTGTTCCCTGCTCTGACCCGGAACCAGATTTAACACCTGTTCCGTATCAAGTAATTTAATACCTGTTTTTGGTTCGGTAAAAGCATAATACTTATAACTACTGTAGGCATAATCGATCGGGGTTTTTACTATTGCAGCTTTAACCGGATTTAAATGGATATAGCGGCTCACTTCAAGGAAATATACGTCATCTTTAATCAGACAAGAAGTATATCTTGAATCAAAAACATGTCCTTCAAAATCATATCTATTGTTAAACCATATCGCATAATTCTGCATGATAGGTTTCATAATTACCCAGATTGGATCTGATAATGTGGTAAGTTCAAGATGAAAATGATTTGTCATAAGACAGAATGCATGCAATAAAAAAGGATGTTTTTCTTTGACGTTTTTGATCAAGTTCAGAAATATACGGAAATCGTCTTCGGCTTGGAACAGGGCTGTTTTTCGATTACCTCTGGCCATAACATGGTAACAAGCCCCCTCATACCATTCTCTGTTTTTTCGCGGCATAGTACTCCTGTATAAGATATTTGTTTTTTGGGAAAATTAAGAATATTGGTTTACGAAAAATACTTGACTGTTTAATTGTTCGTGTAAATGTAAATCTCTTGTAAAAAATAAAAGATAAAAAATATTCCGCATGAAAATGCATATTATCTAAGCAAAACCTTATTGCATTACTAAAAAAATCACAAGTAGTCCACATACTACCCTTATGGAAGTACGCTTATCCAATCAAGCATAAAAATGCTATCATATTAAAATAATACATGTCAATTAAAAATAAATCATTTAATAAATATTTAATGGTACCTGACCCCTATACTAAAAGAATATTTTTAACAATCCCTGCCCCTATTAATAATGCTGTAAAAATGTGTTATATTGTAATTGTCTCCTCCTGCTATTGCAAATACGGGAAGGTCCATATTATAATGGTCTCATGAGATATAATCCGTATTGGAGAAGGAGGTTTTACACTTATGATCTATTATGTAAATATCAATGCCGGAAAAGACGGCAACGGCTCAAAAGAAATGCCCTTCCGTCATATAAATGATGCGGCAAAGATTGCAAGACCCGGGGATGAAGTTGTAGTAGCACCCGGTATCTACAGGGAATATGTAAATCCTGTAAACGGAGGCACTGCGGAAAAGAGGATAACATACCGTTCGGAGAAGCCCTTAGGTGCTATTATCACAGGTGCTGAGGAACTGAAGGCCTGGAAAAAATACAAGGGCGATGTATGGAAGGCAGAAGTAGATAACGGAGTATTCGGAGCATACAACCCTTATACCACATTTGTATGCGGTGACTGGTATTTCGCACCTACCGTAAGGCATACAGGCGCCGTATTCATCAACGACCTTATGATGTACGAGACCGTGACACTTGCAGAATGCGTAGCCGGCAAGCCTGACCCCTGTGCATATAATCAGGAAGAGTCCGAATATAAATGGTTCACTGAGCAAAAGGATGGAAAGACCATACTTTATGCTAATTTTAAGGGGATGGACCCCACCAAGGAAAAGGTTGAGATCAGCGTAAGAAGAAATATATTTATGCCCGACAAGCCCGGAAGAGGATATATCACCGTATCCGGATTTGTTATCACAAAGGGAGCTACCACATGGGCACCTCCCGCTGCTTACCAGGACGGTCTTATCGGACCTCACTGGAGCAAGGGATGGATCATTGAGGACTGTGAAGTATCTAACAGCCGCTGCTGCGGTATTTCTTTAGGAAAATACCGTGATCCCGAAAATGACATGTATTTCTACACAAAGCATGTAAAAAGCCCTACCCAGATGGAAAGAGATGCCGTATGCCGCGGCCAGTTCCACGGATGGCTTAAGGAGCGTGTGGGAAGTCATATCATCCGCAGATGCCATGTTCATCACTGTGAGCAGACAGGTATCGTAGGACGTATGGGTGCTGTTTTCTCGACCATCGAAGACTGCCATATCCATCATGTATGTAATTCCCAGCAGTTAGGCGGTGCTGAGACCGCAGGTATCAAGCTTCACGCAGCTATAGACGTTACCATCAGAAGAAACTACATCCACAACTGTATCATGGGTGTATGGCTTGACTGGGAGGCACAGGGTGCGCGTATCACACAGAACCTCATGCATGACAACTTCCGTCCCGAGGGCAGGACTCCCGCACAGGGTGCTATGTTCTCGAACGATATCTTCATCGAAGTAGGACACGGTCCCACACTTATCGACAACAACGTGCTGCTTTCCAAGGTATCCGTTGTTATCCCCAGCGAAGGCATCGCATGCGTACATAATCTCATGCTCGGTTCATTTGCGCTTATCAACTCAGGTGTTGACAGCATCGTAAACGGACAGCGTGAGCCCAGATACACCCCTTATCATATCCGTCACAGGACAGAGGTGGCAGGTTTTATGACCATACTTCACGGTGATGACAGGATATATAACAATATCTTCGTACAGAATTATCCCGTTACCGACAAGAAAAAAACACCTAAGGATAATGATTACGAAGTAGTTGGTACCTCCTGCTTCGATATATTCCCTTCATATGATGAGTGGATCGCACAGTTTGATATGGACAAGGAACCTAATATGGGTAAACTGGCTCCCGCTCACTTCGGTCATCTGCCTGTATGGGTAAAGGGCAATGCTTACTTTAACGGTGCCGCTGTAGGAAAACATGAGACCGAAGGCTTTGAGAATAAGAAGAATAAGGTAAGCGTTAAACTTGTAGAGAAAAACGGCAAGATCGGTATAAAGACAAATCTTTATCCGCTGCTTAAAGACTTTAAAGATGGTATCATCACAAGTGACATCTTAGGATGTGCATTTGAGCCGGAGCAGAGATTTGAGAATCCCGACGGAACAGCTATCACATTTGACAGTGATTTCTTAGGAAACCACAGGGGACTTTCTACCATACCCGGACCGTTTGCTGACGCAGCAGCAGCTGAAAACGTACTTTGGAATAAATAATTAAAAATATTTACAGGGGTCAGGTACCGTTAAAATTTTATTAACCGCTTAATAGAATTTTAATGGTACCTGACTCCATATTTATTTATTGATAAATGTCTATCCTGTGGTATAATATTAAAGGATATTTTTCACTTGGTTTTCATCGGTACCGCTGCAGGCACGACACCGATGTGTAAGCACGCCTGCTGCATGATACATATTATGAGAGTTCTGATCATAAGTGATTCACATGGGAAAACGGAAAATATAGAGTATTTAAAAGGGAAAGTCGGTAAGATAGATCTGGTCCTGCACTGCGGGGACGGGATATCTGACATAGATTACATCGGAGATATTTTTAAATGCAAAGCGGTCGGAGTATCGGGAAACTGCGATATGTTTTCAAGGGAACCGTCGATGGTCAACCTTAACATAGAAGGGAACCTGGTCCATATAGAGCACGGGCACAGATTGCAGTTCCGAAGTGATGTGGATCTGATCTCGTTTGCAAAGGATAACGGTTATGATGTGGTGCTGTTCGGACATACCCATGTGCAGAAGCTCCTTAATAAAGACGGCGTATGGGTGGTTAATCCCGGGAGCATATCAAGACCAAGGGACGGATATCCTTCGTATTGCATTTTGGAAGCAGAAGGACGCGGAAAGCTTGACTTTAAACTATTAAGATTATAACGGTAAAATGCAGAACGCGTTTTTGAGGTGACATTGATCAAAACAGACCGAAAAAGGAGGAAGGGAACATGCCGTTTATAGATTCGAAAATAACAGTGGCTGTGGATGCAGCAAAGAAGGAAGAGTTAAAAGCTGAGCTCGGAAAGCTCATGGCTACGCTTCATAAAAGCGAATCTTACCTTATGGTGGGTATAGAGGATAAGTATGACCTGTGGCTTGGGGGAAAGAAGCTTGAGAAAGGTGCTTATGTGTCCGTGAGCCTATACGGCAATGCGCCCTCTAAGGATTTTTCAACCATGACGGGGCAGATATGTGATGTATATTCAAAACTTCTCGGTATCCCCGGGAATGCGATATATGTAACCTATCATCCTGTAAATGACTGGGGCTGGAACGGAAGCAATTTTTGATGGAATCTGACGGAATCAATAAAAATATAACGGTACCCGAGCCTATATCGATATCGGTGAGGGAGCTGGTGGAGTTTGCAGAGCGGAGCGGCGACATAGATAACCGGACAGCACGCACTGACCCTGATGCTATGCAGGAGGGAGCACGGCTTCACCGTAAGATCCAGAAGGAGCAGGGAAGCGGGTACAGTTCTGAGGTGACATTAAAGTTTGATGCTCACGAAGAATATGATGGCGAAAAGATGGTTTTTTCCATCGAAGGAAGAGCCGACGGACTTTTTATCGAGACTTGGGCAGATGCGGTGAACAGACAGGGGAAGGCTGCAGTAGTCCTAAAAGCACCCGCACCCGGAGAAAACACTGCGCTTACCTTCGTGACTGAGGAGGACGGAAACATAAAGCTTGCCTCGGAAACCGAAAATTCGGAAATCACCTTTATAGATGAGATAAAAACTACATATAAAAAAGTGGAAAACATGGATGAGCCCGTCAAAGTGCACCTGTCTCAGGCAAAATGCTATGCTTACATCTATGCTGAGCAGAACGGACTTGACATGGCCGGTGTCAGGATGAGCTATGCAAACCTTGAAAGTGAGGATAAGAGGTTTTTCTATTATCATTATACATTCGAGGAGCTTGAAAGCTGGTTTAAATCCATCACCCATGAGTATGCCAAGTGGATAGCCTGGCAGATGAAGTGGCAGCGAAAACGAAATGCGAGCATAAAAAATGCTGTATTCCCGTTCAGTTACCGTGAAGGACAGAAGGACTTGGCAGCAGGAGTATACAGGACGATACTCCGTAAGAAGAAGCTTTTTTTGGAGGCCCCTACGGGAGTCGGGAAGACCATATCAACCGTATTCCCTGCGGTAAAGGCCATGGGAGAAGGGCTTACCTCAAAGCTTTTCTACGGTACCGCCAAGACTATAGCAAGGACTGTAGCCGAGGAAGCATTTTCGGTGCTCATGGACAGGGGACTCGAGTTTAAGGCAGTCACCATAACCGCCAAGGAAAAGATATGTGTGCTCGAGAAACCGGCATGCAATCCGGATGAATGTCCGAGAGCCAAGGGACATTTTGACAGGGTAAACGACTGCGTATACGATATGTTAAATAACGAAGGCAGGATAACGAGGGATCTGATCCTTTCCTATGCGGAAAAGTATAACGTCTGTCCTTTCGAGATGTGTCTGGATGTGACTACATGGGCAGATGCGGTGATATGTGACTACAACTACCTGTTCGATCCGAATGTGTATCTAAGACGTTTTTTTGCGGACGGGCCCGAAAGGGATTATGTTTTTTTGGTGGATGAAGCCCATAACCTTGTGGAGCGTGCCAGGGAAATGTACAGTGCAAGACTTAAAAAAGAGGATTTCCTGGCCGTCAAAAAAATGGTGGGAACAGCGGATTACAACCATAAACGTTTGTCCGGAGCACTTGAAAAGTGCAATAAAACCATCTTGGAGATCAAACGTCAATGCGACGATTTTACCGTATGGGAAGATGTGGACATGCTGTATGATACGTGCCTTAAGTTTATGGGAACATATGAGGCGCTTCCGATGGATTTCAGGGTGGAGGATCCGGAGATATTGTCCGAGCTGTATCTTAACGTCCGGCATTTTGTGAACATGCATGAACGTATGGATGGGGATTACAGTATATATTCCGATTATTCTCCGGATGGAAGCTTCAATGTGACGCTATGCTGCATGGACCCTTCAAAGGCATTAAAGGAATGTCTGAAAAAAGGCAGGAGTGCTATATTTTTCTCGGCCACGCTTATCCCGGTAAAGTATTATATCAGTCAGCTTGGCGGAGAGGTTGCAGAGGATTATGCGGTATACGCACCGTCACCGTTTGATAAGGACAACAGGCTCATAATGGTGGCAAGGGATGTAAGTACGAAATATACCAGACGCGGTAAGGATGAGTACGGAAAAATAGCTGCTTATATCAGGAGCTTTATAAGTGCGAAAACAGGTAATTACATGGTATTTTTCTCATCTTATAAGATGATGCTGGATGTAGCGGAAGAGTACAGATCGCTTTTCGGATCAGAGACTGTTGAGGTACAGATGCGGTCCGGGCAAAATACAGATGTCGAAAAAGATAAAGCATCTGATTCTAATGGTTCGGATGAAGAATCCGAGACCGGCAGGAGCGCTTACAAAGATGAAAACAGGCTTCAGGTTAAGCTTACTCCCGGAAAAACGAATCTTCTTCTGCAGCTTCAGGGAATGAAGGAGCAGGAAAAGGAAGCATTCCTTAAGGCTTTTGACGTGGCAAACGAAGGCACCTTAGTCGGCTTCTGCGTTATGGGCGGCATATTCGGAGAAGGCATAGATTTAAGAGCCGAGAGGCTTATCGGTGCCGTGATAGTGGGTACAGGATTGCCTCAGGTATGTAACGAGCGGGAGCTTTTCCGGAATTATTTTGACGGGATAAACGGAAACGGATTTGAATATGCGTATCTGTATAACGGTATGAACAAGGTACTTCAGTCTGCAGGGCGTGTGATCAGGACCTCCGATGACAGGGGTGCGATACTTCTCCTTGACGAAAGGTTTGCCGCGGAACAATACAGAAGCCTGTTTCCGCAGGAATGGTACCCGTATATGTATGTGGACCTGAAAAGTGTCGGAGATATCCTGAAGCATTTTTGGAACGGCGTTTTGACATGAAAATAATAAAAAAATATTATGGAATTCTTGGCATAAGCGAAGAATCAAAATAAAGGAGGTATATTATGGCAGTTATCAATGTAACAAAGGAAAATTATGAAGAGATCAAAAACAGCGGGAAGACCGTTTTGCTTGATTTTTATGCAGACTGGTGCGGTCCCTGCAAGATGGTATCCCCCATTGTCGACCAGATATCCGAGGAGCATCCGGAATACCTGGTAGGTAAGATAAATGTTGATGATGAGGATGAATTATCCGAAAGCTTCGGCGTTATGAGCATCCCTACCCTTGTGGTACTTAAGGGCGGAGAGATCGCTGAAAAATCCGTAGGATTCACTCCTAAGGAGAAGATACTTGAGCTTCTTAAGTGAGCTAGAGAGGTATAATATAACGACATGGAATAATCTGTCAGTCACGGGGTTTATATGAATAAGAAGGTGTTGATCGGACTTGCCGCAGTGATCATAATAGGATTACTCGCGGCAGCAGGTATAATCATTTATGATAAGATAGCGGAAAAATACCGCGAAAGTGATGTAAAGACCGAACTTTCGGCATACTATAACGTTCCGGAAGGGGAGGCTATGCTCATTTTTGATGAAAAAGTATATGATAAGAACGCCGTATACGAAAACGGGGAGTATTATCTGGACTTTTCTACGGTAGCTGAAAGGTATTCGACGCTTTTTATGTGGAATCCTGAAGAAAACAGGCTGTATTATACTACAGCCTCGAGGGCTTACATTTTTACTCCCGGAGAAAAGGGGATGATAGTAAATGACAGCCCGGTGGAAAATGAAATCCCGCTTATTGTCGAAAAGAACGGCGTGATCTATGTATCCATGTCATTCCTTACTACCTGCAGTTCCATTACATACCGGACATACCATGAGCCGGAACGCGTGCTTGTGACCTACAGCACTGACGAATATTTATGTGCTGCTGTTAAGGAAGAGACCAGTATACGTGTGGACAAAGACATAAAAGCAAATTATCTGGAAAAACTTCCCGTGGGCTCTAAGGTCAGGGTTATCGATGGCGGCGGCATCCAGGAAAACGGATTTATCAAGGTAATGAGTGAGGACGGTGTCAGAGGATATATACTGGAGGAAAAGCTTGACTGGGCAAACAGATTCAGTGAGGCACCTTCATTTAATCCTTATGAGGCTGAAAAGTATAAGCATATAAAGAGTGACGACAAGATATATATGATCTGGCAGCTTGTATACAGCAAGGGACATATTCAGGAAATGCAGAGCTGTCTTGATAAAAATCCTGAGATAAACGTAGTATCGCCTACCTGGTTTTTTATGTCGGGACCAAACGGAGAGATGATATCCTACGGTGACAGCGAGTATGTAGCGGCTGCACATGAAAGAGGAGTAAAGGTCTGGGCAGTTTTAAAGAATGATGATATAGAGGGTTCTTTTGAGCATAATGCCGACTGTTATAAGGTATTGTCAAAATACGACTCGAGGAAAAAACTGATAAACAATCTGATCGATGCCGTATCGGAATGCGGAGCTGACGGTATAAATATCGATATAGAGACTACAAATGTCGATACCGGTGTATTTTTCATCCAGTTTTTGAGAGAATTGTACCTCAAATGCAGTGAAAAAGGTATAGTGATATCCGTAGATAACTATATACCTGAAAGCAACAATGCATATTACAATATCCCCGAGCAGTCCAAGGTAGCGGATTATGTCGTGATAATGGGCTATGATGAGCACTATAAGGGTTCGGATGCAGGGTCTGTAGCCTCTCTTTCGTGGTTTACATACGCAGCCGACCTCTCATTAAAAAAGTGTCCGGCAGAGCAGCTGATAATGGGCGTTCCTTTCTATACCAGACTGTGGCATGAAGTGGCCGACGGAGATAATGTAAAGACCTACTCCGACAGTATGGACCTGAACGCACAGGATAAGTTCCTGAAAG
The DNA here is from genome assembly GCA_017427415.1 of Lachnospiraceae bacterium. Taxonomy (GTDB): domain Bacteria; phylum Bacillota; class Clostridia; order Lachnospirales; family Lachnospiraceae; genus RUG11977. Next base: position 118,942 of record JAFRSU010000016.1, read on the forward strand.
AGCTTAAAGAAGAGCCTGAATGGCTTGAGGATGCGGGACAGTATTATTATGAATATGAAAAGGACGGAGATACATATAAGCTTTGGGCGGAGGAGAAAAAATCACTGACGCTTAAAGCCATGGTCATCGGAGAAAAGAATTTCGCCGGAGCTGCTGCATGGGAAATGAGCGGCGGGACCGAGGGCCTGTGGAGTGCCATAAAGAGTGCTGTCGAGGGTGATCTGTCGGCACTGCTGGAAGATAATGCCACCCCGCAGGAGACCGGAGAAGCCGGCTGAGATGACAGCCGCCGGTATTTGTCATTCTGAGGGCGAAGCCCGAAGAATCATATTTAGAAATACAGGAGGGTAACATGAATACAATACTTGAGTATCTGAAACAACTTGGAACAGATGTGGGACTTAAGATAATCTTTGGTCTCCTGGTTTTATTCATTGGCTTTAAGGTGGCCAAATGGGTAGTTAAGCTGGTATCCAAGGGCAGGGCATTTTCAAAGCTTGACATGAGCGTACAGAGCTTTCTCTTAAGCTTTATAAAGATTATCCTTTATGCTCTCGTGATCGCGAGTGCGGCTATAATCTGGGGCATCCCGACTACATCGTTCCTTACGATATTTACATCTGCCGGTGTAGCAATAGGTCTTGCACTCCAGGGAGCATTGTCGAATTTCGCAGGCGGACTGATGATACTGATATTTAAACCCTTCAGAGTCGGCGACTTTATAGAAAACGGTGCTGTGATGGGTACGGTAAAAGAAATAACCATCATATACACGATACTTCATACTGTGGACAATAAAGTGGTCACCATACCTAACGGTACTCTGACAAACTCGAATGTCATCAATTATTCAACTCTTCCCGAGAGACGTGTTGATATCAAGTTCAGTGCAGGATATAATGATGACATCGACAAGGTCAAGAGTGTGCTTATGAGTGTGGCTGAGTCCCATGAGAAGGTGCTTAAGGATCCCGCTCCCTTTATAAGGCTTACCGCACAGGCTGCAAGCTCACTGGATTATACCTTTAGAGTTTGGGTTAAGGGTGCTGATTACTGGGAAGTGTACTTCGATATGATGGAGCGTGTTAAGAAGGCGTTTGATGAAAACGGTATCTGCATACCCTTCCAGCAGGTGGATGTACATATGGATAAGTGATTTAGGTAAGTATAGTTAATTTATGGCCGGGCGGAGTAACCCGTATGTTATAAAAAAC
>JAFRSU010000017.1 GCA_017427415.1 Lachnospiraceae bacterium
AATGGAAAAGATAAAATGGGGAATACTTGGAACTGCAAATATCTGCACATACGGGACCATACCCGGCATGAAGCTTTCGGAAAGCTGTGAAATGTATGCGATAGCCGGCAGAAATCCCGAAAAAGTACAGATGTTTAAGGATAAATACGGATTTGAAGTCGCATATAACAGCTATGACGAACTGATAGCCGATAAGGATATTAAGGCCGTATACATACCTTTACCCAATAATATCCACTTAAAATGGGTAAAAGCATGTTTAAAAGCCGGCAAACATGTGCTCTGTGAAAAGCCCTTAGCACTAAATGCCGACGAAGTAACAGAGATGTTTGCCACAGCATCGGAATGCGGCGTACATCTTATGGAAGCTTATGCGTATCTGCACAGTCCTTATGTAAAAAGCCTGAAAGCGGATATAGAAAGCGGTCTGATCGGTGAAGTAGATTATATAGAGTCAGCATTTATCACACAGGGGTATAAGGAGGATTTCCGTCTGCATAAGGAGTTTGGCGGCGGAGCTTTGTACGACCTCGGATGTTACTGTACTACGATGATACTTTCACTTATAGATTCCGAACCTGATATGGTAAAGGCCGTAGCCGAATTTACCAATCTGGGAGTTGATAATAACACCTCATGTATCATACGTTTTAAGAACGGGGCCCGTGCATCGCTTAACGTAGGTATGATACTAGGTGAAAATACCAATTCCAGATTCGACAGGCTGTATATCCACGGCACAAAAGGATCCATAAAGTCCGATGTGGAATATAACCAGGCAGGAGAGTTGTCTTACAGGATTTATACTGCGGACGGCATCGTAGAAAGATATGTATCCGTACCTCAGAATTATTCACTTGAGATCGAGAACTTAAGCCGCTGCATATTATATGGTGAAAAACCGTATATCACGCCTGCATTTTCGATAAAGAACGCTGAACTTATGGACCGTGTATTAAAGGAGATCGGGTACTGATATCTATTTTACAGTACAAAATCCTTTGTTGTCCGGAGTATAATATGACAGAAGATATAAAAGCCGTTATCAGCGGTATATGCGTTTATTTCATAAATAGCCCTATACAGTCAGCCGAACCTATAGGTGACGGGCATATAAACGATACCTATTTAGTGTCAGCTGCAGACGGTAAATACGTGGTCCAACGTATCAAAGATACGGCAGATACAGTAAAATACGAATATAATTACAGCCTGTATGCCGGTATTTTGGCATCAAACGGCTTAAAGTTTCCCGTATGGCTTAAAAGCAAGGCCGGAACATACTTTTATACGGACGGTTCAGGCTATAATTGGCGTATGTACAGCTATATAGACGGCGATATAATATGTGCTCCGCCAAAAATCGAACAATTGTTCTTCTTGGGGCAGGGGCTTAAAAAACTTCATATATTGTTGCAGAAGATAAACGATAAGCCAAAGCCCGTATATCCGCATCTGCATGATCTGATGTATTATTACGACATGTATTGTAAGGTTAAGGATGATGATAAAAACATCTGTACGGAGTATTTAGATCCTGCTATAGAGAATATAATAAGTGCGGATATCGATAAAATGCTTAAGATCAGCGTAGATAAAACATCCGTGGTACATGGGGACACAAAACTGGCGAACATTTTATTTAAAGATGGTAAGGTTACAGGCTTTATAGATTTTGATACGTTGATGAACGGTTCATTGATCGAAGATGTAGCTGATTGTATCAGGTCATGCTGTATAGATAACGGACTGCTGAACACAGATAAAGCAAATGAACTTGTTAAAGGATATCTGGACACATGTGATGATTTTAATGATCTTAAATTAAATAATAAGCAGGATCTGCATAATCCGTATAATGTATCAGTTGAACATAATCCGTATGATGTATCCGTTGAACATAATCCGTATGATGCATCAGATAATCATAATCCGGATGATATAATAATGAATGATATAAAGCAATTACCTGATGTATTTAATAAAATCTGTTTTGAGCTGGGGCTCAGGTATTACACGGATGCAATATCAAAAAACAAGTGTTTTAAGGAAAAGTATCCCGGGTATCATTTAGAACGTGCCAGGAGCCTTTTTAAAGTAAAATGGCCTGTATGACGCTGAAAGTGCAAAAGTCGGTCCAAAACAGGGGTATTTTTTCGTTAAACCTTGATTTAGCGAAATAATATGTGATTTAAATAAGGGGCAGTTTCTCACTGCCCCGCCTAATTTTTTAGGATTTTTGGGAACAGAGAACCGTCCCCTGTTCCCTCTGTTCCCTGTTCTTAATCAATATCCGCATAAAGTGATCGATTTAAGAATATTTTCAAATTCTTCCTGGTAGATTGCAATCTCAGGAGTCACAGTTTCATCTGTAGGTATAGGTGCTTCAGGTCCGTCCACATCATAGCTTACTCTGGTCATATCAAGATACCAGATCAAAACAAGGGAATTTTTAGTCTGTAACAGATATGCATCTTCATCCTGCCATTTACCGTTGTTTCCGATACATACGTTAAATACATGGGCACGTATATCATTATCTTTTCCGACAGTTATATATTTATGATCATATAACTTATATGAAGGCATATTAGCCATCATGTCATCCATGTCAAAATCTTCAGGAAGTTCTGACTCATCAAAATCTTCAGGCATCTGCATATTGTTGCCCGAATATTGATCGATCAGCATTTCTACGGCATCATCCAGTGACATATCCAATACTTCAAAGTTCTGAAGAGCTATAAGTCCCTTGCCGAGTCCGAAATAAAAGTCCTTCTCATCTCCTGTCTCAAAGGGCTCCGACCATCCTACAGGCAAATCCATTTCAATGAGGTTTCTGTATTTATAATGCTTTGTTTTATCAGTTCTGTATTTTTCATAATCATACTTAAATAAATTTGCATGAGCCATCTCGGCTACACCATATGTAAATACAGGACATTTGTTTTCGTCATCATAGCCCAAATAAAATCCGTAAAATCTTCCGGGTGTACCGACTTCCGGGTACTTTTTATATGTAGCCATATTATTAAATAAGCAATTATAAAACTGGAACTGATATACGGACTTACCTGCGTCATCCCTTAAAAACTGAGCCTGATAAGGTAATACATCCACAAGTATCACATCACCGTAATCTGTCACAACTTTAAATCCCTTGGCAGTAACATCTCTGCCCTTTAAAACTTCTACTGCTTTTTCATTAAGTTCCAGATACTTTTCGATATCATCAAAATCCTCGGTAATGATACCCTTTATAATATAAGGTTCGCCGGAAATATCGGTTCCGTCATCCTGTTCCTTAAAAAATACTGTATCGCTCAACTCCTTGGCACTGTAGAAATACATAGAAGGCTTGCTCTCTTCGGGATAAGTCTTAAGTGTAGCCTCATCGATATTGGATATATCAAAATCCTTACCGATGGCCGGTGTAAGCTGTCCTGCCTGCTCTCCTTTTCCGTCCGGAGCTTTAGTTACGGTAGAACTGCCCGGCTTTACTGCGGCATCATCAGCCGGCTTATCATCTGATTTACTGCATCCCGTAAGAAGTATCACGCTTAACAATAAACCTAAAAACGCTTTGAACAAATTTGCCATAATCTCATTTTCCTTTCTTGGTGCAAAACAGGTTATAATGTTTTATAGCCTCATTATCGCACTTTCTTTAAAAAAATAAACCGTAATCCATAGCGGTTTATACGGAACTTTTTCCGTAACAGCTACGTAATATATTATCATAAATCGTTTTTCCGGACAAGTCATATTATAAACAAAAATATGCATATACTGCCTTAAATTATGTAAAAAATGACAAACTTGATAAAATGACAAATATATGGTAAAATAGCACACGATTGTTAATTTACACTATCTGAGAAACGAGGACAATATGACCTGTAAACAATGTGGCGGAATAATGACCGTCGATAAACAGCGTGAGCTCTTTGTATGCCCCTTCTGCGGTGCTATCGAGCCATTTGACAGCATGACCAAGGAAGAATTACAGAAAATGCTCAATGAAGCATTATATGACGTACGAAAAGATACCAGACAGATAAAAGAAACCTTAAAGGATACCCAGACAGACTCTTCGATAAAATATGCTTTATCACTGGTTGCGCTCTCCATAGCCTGTCTCGTATTTTTAATATTTACTGCATACGGCTTTGATACCGGCTCATATATGGTCGGAGTCGTAAGTGCGATCCAGTTATTATGTGCAATACTTGCCATCATATTTAAAGTATCGGCGAAGTCCAAAGGGAAACCCAAGCTGTCCATAGTATCCACCATACTTATCGGTATCATACTATCGCTTGTTATAGTCTGGTTTATCGCTCTTGCGGTAGATACACCCTCTTCTGACCGTCGTAATGACGAAGAAAAAACCTGGCCTACCATCGGTATGGGCAGTGACTTACCTGTGCCTGATCTGAAGCTCAAGGAAGTATACAATACAGACAAATACTTCCATGCCAGACTCGAAGATACAGACAAGGCCGGTTTTGAAGCTTATGTAAATGAATGTAAAAAAGCAGGCTACAATATCGATCCTTTCTATAAGGATTACCATTACATAGCCTACGATAAAAACGATAACGAACTTGAGCTTAACTTCTTTTACGGCAGCGAGATCAGCATCACCATGAATAAGGCCATTACCTTTACAGAATTTTACTGGCCTAAGTCCGGCGGACTTCAGGATGTGCCCGCCCCCGATGCTGACCAGATATACGTGGAATCTATCTCCGAAAGCTCTGCCCGCCTCCACGTCGGCATGATCACAAAGGATTATTTCATGAAATACATTGACGAATTAAAGGAAGCAGGCTTCTCTGGAGGTTACGACGATAAAGAAAACCAGTATAGGGGCGAGAAAGATAACGTAAACCTAAGGATTACCCTCAAGAGAGACAAAATCCTGTACTACGACGTATATGTACTCGACCGAAAATAAAAAAAATGTGACAAGGGGACGGTTCTCTTGTCACATTTTCTTTATTTATTAGCTTTATATTCAGCGGCTGTGATACATTTGGTGTATGATACGCCGTTTTCAAGTTCTACGCCTCTGGCTTCGAACATCTCGCTTACGGAGCAAACCTGATATCCCTGTTGGATCAGCCAGGGAAGTACGGTCTTTACTGCCTCGCAAGAGGTCTTATGGATATCATGCATAAGAATGATACCGCCGTCTTTCGCCTGAGCCTTTACTTCCTTCATGATGAGCTCGGTGCAGTTGGACTGTGTCTTATATTTCCAGTCAAGCGAATCAACCGACCAGATGATAAGGGGCACATTTGCTATCTGCTTTACTGTGTCATTAAATGCACCGTAAGGAGGTCTGAGTAAGAATCTCTGTCCTTTTCCTACAAGCTCTGCAAGCTTATCGGCATTGCCGTTTACTTCGTCATCAATCTTGGATGCGGAGCATTTGGTAAGCTGGGGATGATTCTGTGTATGGTTGGCAACTTCACAGCCGGCATTGTATACTTCGCGGACTACATCACTGTATACCCTGAATCCGCTGCCGTTAGAATAACACATGAAAAATGTCGCTGTGGCACCATAAGTCTTAAGTGTTTCCAAAAGACCTGAAGTATTGGGTCCGGGGCCGTCATCAAAGGTTAGTGCGATGATGGGCTTTTCGGGATCTATCACACGTTTGCTGATATCGGGTGCATTTACCGTTACCTTACACTTATAAGTCTTACCGGTAGCCTTAACCTTAGCTTTGATCGTGCACTCTCCTTTTACCAAAGCCACTACCCAGCCCTTGCGTGATACCTTAGCTACAGCCTTATCACTTGTGCTCCATTCGATATCATCTATCGCAAAGTCACCGTTCTTAAGTTTAAGCTTTTTCCAGTCGCCTGTAGTAAGGGTAATCTTCTTTTTGTTCAGCTTTACCTTCTTTTCTGCAGCCTTTACCGACATATCGCCCAAGGGCAGAGCAAAAGAAATGGAAAGAGCCAGTACAGCTATCAAACTGATTGCTTTTATGATCTGCTTCTTCATTTTAAACCTCCGAATTACTATTAAAAATTGATATCTGATATTATAAATGTCATCTCAAAAACGTATTCGACGTTTCCTCAACAGAACTTCTTATATCAGCCATCATATATAATGAACCTGTAATAATAACAGGCATCTTACCGGAATACTTTGTGATACTTATCTCTATGGCCTTTTTTACAGCTTCTTTAGGATCGCTCACGGCTATAAATCTTCCTGCAGGCCTTATGGGTTTATTATATTCGGTAAATACCGATACTATATCTTTTGCAGCCAGCCTTCTCGGATTATCAGGCTCAGTTGCGACCAGTCTCTTCACATAAGGGAAAAGCAGCTTAAACACCTCTTTATAATCCTTATCGGCCATAATACCGATCACAAATATGGCTTTATCAATACCTTCCCGGTCCAGCGACTCGCACAGAGCCTTAGCACACTGGACATTATGCCCTCCGTCTGCTATGACCAGAGGTTTTTTAAGCAGTGTCTCAAATCTGCCGGGCCATGTAACTGTCTTGAAGCCCTTTTCTATAGAAGTAAAAGAGATCTTTTTTGCAAAACCTTTATACTTCAATGCCATTACGGCTGCCAAAGCGACCATGGCATTCTTCTTTTGGAAATACCCGTTAAGGTTAACGCAGTCCAGCAAATACGGCATAGCGCACCATACTCTCTCAACCCTTGCCGAACTCATAAATCTATATACAGAGTTTAAAGTATCGGAATATATTATATCTGCTTCCGCTGCATTATATCCCATCGACTTATATGCCGATTTGGTCAAATTATCTGTAAATCCGGGATTATAATATATTGTACGGCCGGACTCGGCATAATCAGGTGTGATCAGCCAGGAATGCGTCTTTTTACATACTTTTTTTATCACACTCATAGCTTCCTTATCGGAAGGATATGCTATAACGGTATTGTTTTTAATAATGATACCGCATTTCTGCTCTGCAATATCTTTTATAGTATCACCCAGCAATTTGGTATGATCCAGACCTATATTCGCTATGATGCTTAAAGCCTTATCTTCGAAAATATTGGTAGCATCACTAAGTCCGCCCAGTCCGCATTCCACTATAGCAAAGTCGCATGCATTATCCGCAAAATACTTCATGGCCATCGCAAAGGAAAACTCAAACTCAGTCGGATATTGGGACATTTCTTTTGTCTTAACGGCATCAATTACAGCCTTACCGGTATCCGCATACTCTTCGTCCGTAGCATCCATACCGTTGATGCACAGGTATTCATTTCTCCATCTTAAAAACGGCGAATTAAATATCCCGGTCTTGTATCCGGATGAAGCCAGTACGCTCATGATCATCCTTGATATGGAACCTTTTCCGTTGGTCCCTGCTATATGAATGATCTTCATCTTCTTTTCCGGATTATCAAGCCTCACTAACAGTTCCCTGATACGCTCTAAGCCGTATACGGACCCTTTAGTACACTCATTCTCTATAAAGTTTTGCACCTGATTATATGTCATGTAGATTACCCGTTTACTGCCCTAAAAAACCAAAACGCCTGCTTATTAAGGCAGGCGTAATGAGATTATTTTCTAAGACCAAGCTTCTCGATAAGAGCACGATACTCGTTGATGTCTGTCTTTTTGAGGTACTCAAGAAGACCACGTCTCTGACCTACCATCATAAGAAGACCACGTCTTGAATGATGATCCTTCTTATGAACCTTTAAATGCTCTGTAAGTTCATTGATCCTTGCGGTAAGGATAGCAACCTGTACCTGTGTAGAACCGGTATCCTCAGGTGTCTTACCATACTCAGCGATAATAGCTGCTTTCTTTTCTTTTGTAATCATGGCGACTACCTCCTTATTATTTATTGACGACTATGACTAAGTAAACGGTTGGAGATTCCGAAAACCGGGTCAAAGTTCTTTAAAACATTGGTATTATAAAGTATAACCATCTATTTGTCAAGAAATATTTGTATTTGCTTGCACTTTACAGCATCTTAACCTATTACCCTGCAGGTACTATGGTAGGTATAGGAGTAAGTGTAGTTAAATCAACCTCTTTACCGTTTATGATAATGGTATTCTTGTGACCTTCTTCATTTTCACTATCTGATCCGCCGTTGCTGCCTGACTCACCGTCATTTCCTGTATCACCTGTCTCGGTCTTATCCTTCTTCGGCTTTTTAGGCTTCTTGGTAGGCTCGGGAGTATCAGTGATCTCGGCATCGGGATCGGGTGTAGGTGTAGGAGCCACATAACCTTCGGGAGCTGTAACCTCACCTGTGGTCTTATCAAGCTTAAATACAGTCACACCATCCTCGGCCAATGTACCGACTTTTACTTTCTTATTGATCATAGGATAACTGCTCGAGAAATACTGCTCACGCTTTATCTCATTACCCTCTGCATCATAATAAACCTTATATGATACAGCCTTTATAGCGTTGTGAGCACTTCTTTCGGTAACAGTCTTACCCACTGCCAATGTATTGTCCGCTACATATTCAACCTTATCGGATGATACGTTGCTGGTAACTTCACCTATAAGCTTTATGGTCTGACCGTCAGGTAACGGACGTCCGAATACCTCAACTGTCACTTTCTGGTTTCCGTAATATGCATGAAGTGCTATAGGATAATCAGAACTGTTGGTAAACTTAAACTCAGGACCGCCCCATGATACAGTAGCGTCCGTACCTGTAGGTACGTAGTCGCTCGGCCATGTATGGCAGGTTCTTGTATCAACCTTGAGATCAGCTTTTGTAACGCTGTGGTATATCATAGCATTTGCCTGGCATATACCGCCGCCAAGCTCCTGTATGAGCTTTCCGTCAAATATACCGCCGGCTTCCTTAAATCCGGCCTCTGCAGTACGCTTACCTATAAATGTATTAAAATCAAATGACTCACCCGGCATTAATACAAGACCGTCTATCTTCTTACATACCAGATCTATGTTGTTATTTCTGTTGGATGAAGAGGTTGTGGTCGATGTAGTAGATGAAACCTTGCAAAGGTAACCGTCTAAGAATTCCTTTGATACTTCAGGTTCTATAACTTCGGTCTCAACAGTGATCTCTTTTGAAAAATCACCTGTCTCAAAAGCTTTTGTAAGCTCATCAACTACCTTATCTACATTGACTTTTAATCCTGTTTCCGACTCGGTAACGATAAATGTAAGAGTCTCGGTATCAAATCCTGTAACCTCAGCATTTACTGGCTCTTTTACGTACTTATCAAGGGCATTGTGTACCGCTTTAGATATACTTTCCTTAGATACCTTCTCATCGATCTTAAAGTCCTTAGGATTCTTTAAGAGTTCTTCTATCTCGCTGTATCTTTCCTTTAAACCGTCATCACCGGCCTTATCTGTCTTGCGGCCTACGCTGTATGCCTCATCGATAATCTCTTCAAGATTGTTATCAAACTGAACATCATTTCCATTGAGTGCTACAGTCTCATCATCAATCTTGAAGCTGATATTGATGTCTTTCTTATCGTCTGTACCGGACTTATCGGCAAAAAGCTCTTTTACCTCGTCCTTAGACTTTCCGGATATATCAACGCCATCTATCGTGATACCTTCATAAAATGCTTCGGAATCAAGCGTCTTCTGCATCTCATCGGTTATACCGTTATTATTTTTATCGTTTTTGTTTCCTTCGGAGCCCTGCACTTCAGTAAGCATGGACGACGGTTCCTTGCTGTCATCCGCAAATATGACATTCTTAAGGATAAAAGCCAGAGCAATAATGCCGACCACTATCGAAAGAATACCAATAATAAGTATTTTACTGTTTCCTCTATTGTCACTCATCTATATACCTTCTTATATCTATCAATTCAATTTATAAGCCCATTTTTCCTAATCTCACAGAATAAAAGGATACACCATTTTATAAGCTTTTTCAATAGTAAAATTATTAAATTATTGCGTAAAAAAAATGTAACATGTTGTAAAACTGCACAAAAATGCAGGTTAACAACATGTTACGCTAAGTTTTCAAGTATAATTCAGGTATAATTCAAGTATTATCCAAGCACTACTCTCACATCATTTTGAGCTTTAAGTAGCTTGCCGTCGATCTTGTTGCCTGCAAGCTTCTCACCGTTCAGGTAGATCTCCTTAACGCCGCTCTGCACATGGTTAGGATTCTCGAACTTCATGGAAAGGTGAGCACCTCTAAAGTTCTTCTCCACATTGTAGCTGTCCCAATCAGAAGGGATGGCAGGATTGATCACAAGACCGTCAGCATCAGGTCTCATACCTAAGATACCTTCTACACAGCCTACCATAACGGTAGATGCGGTACCGGTAAGCCAGTGCACATGTGAACGTCCCTCGAAAGGAGAAGCCTTGGACTCGGTGAACTGTCCGTGTACATAAGGCTCTATGCAGCGGATCTCAGCCTTGTCGTTCATGGAAGCGGGTGAGCTCTCTAAGAAGTACTTAAATGCTCTGTTGCCGTTTCCAAGCAAAGCTTCTGCTAAGATAGCCCAGCCCTGTGACTGTGAGAAAATACCACCGTTTTCCTTAGTATCGGGGTTAAATACCTTCATCAAAGCATCCTCAAACCAATGGAATCTGTAAGGAGGCTCCATGATCTTAACGCCGTAAGGAGTATTAAGGATCTCTTCTACCTTGCCCATAGCGGTCTGGCCCTGCTCTTTGGAAGCAAACTTGGAAATAACTGACCAGCTCTGAGGATTCAGCCACATATTAGCCTCGGGATCCTTTTTTGCACCTACTATCACACCGTTTTCACGGATACCGCGGATGAAACGGTCCTCATCCCAACACTTCTCTAAGGAAGCAGCAAGTTTTGCTCTAACATCCTTGATATATGCGATATAATCATTATCACCCTTAAGTGCGGCTACTTCTTCCATCATGTTCATAGCATAGTAAAGCTGGAAAGCTACGAATGTGGATTCGCCCTTAGCGCCGAGTCTTAAGCAGTCATTCCAGTCTGCATGTAAGCCTGCGGGCATATCGTGGTCGCCAAGTCTGTTCATAGAGAACTCTATAGCCTTCTTTAAGTGGTCGTATACGGAAGCCTCGCCGCCGTTAGCATATACGATGACTTCATCATAGAATGCCTTGTTTCCTGTCTCACCTACATACTTGTATACAGTAGGAAACAGCCACAGAGCATCATCTGCACGGTATGAAGGATGTCCTGTCTCTCGCACGTATTCAGGATCGTCAGGAGTATTCTCATGGCCGGCATTGTGAGTAAACTTAACTAAAGGAAGTCCGCCGCCGTTATCTACCTGCGCGGACAGCATGAAACGGATCTTATCACAAGCCATCTCGGGATCGAGGTGGATGATACCCTGGATATCCTGTACAGTATCACGGTATCCGTAGCCGTTACGGAGTCCGCAGTATATAAGTGATGCGGCTCTTGACCATGTAAATGTGATGAAGCACTGGTAAGCATTCCATACGTTTATCATATTGTTAAACTCAGACGAAGGAGTATTAACCGAGAAATTGTTAAGCTTTGCATGCCAGTAAGCCTTAAGCTCTTCTACTTCCTTCTCTACTATACTTCCGTCTGCATACTTATCAAGTATCTTATCGGCTTCCTTCGGCTTTTTCTTACCGAGTACGAATACGAACTGCTTGGTCTCGCCGGGAGCTAAGGTTACATCACTCTGAAGAGCACCGCATGAATTGCTGTTGTAGTTCATGGAGCCGTCGCAGGCACCCTTTTCAACAGCTATAGGATTGGAGAAGGTTCTGTAAGGTC
>JAFRSU010000018.1 GCA_017427415.1 Lachnospiraceae bacterium
TACTCTTGCAACGGTGAGTTCTGGGGGCTGATTTCGTATACCCAAAAATCCATGCATTTTTCTTGATTATATCCCCAAAAACGTGAAAAAACAACTGGAAAAATGCAGAAAAATAGCCAAACCAGAAATAAGTCTGGCAAATTAGAATGGCCGAGTTCAAACCAGAAGTTAGTTTGGCATTCAACTATTTTCGATGATTTAGTTAACTCTTTAAGACCGACACCCTAAAAAACGTACTTATATATTGAAAGCGCTTTTTATAACATGGAGGGGAGGTGAACAACATGGAAGACAAAACGATTATTGAGATGTACTTTAACCGGGATGAACAGGCTATAAAAGAGACGGAAAACAAATACGGACGACTCTGTTTCAGTATAGCACATAACATATTGGGAAATATCGAAGATGCGGAAGAATGTGTAAATGACACATATATGGGAGTGTGGAATACTATACCTCCAACGAGGCCAAACAATTTCTCAGCATTTATCTGCAGGATAGTCAGAAATCTGTCCCTGAAAAGATATGAGTACTTAAACAGAGCAAAGAGATCGGCGGATATGGAGGTGTCACTGGATGAACTTACGGATATTCTGGCCGATGACAAGTTTACGCCCGGTACTGATGATGAGGAAGTAAGCAGATTGATCAGTAGTTTCTTACGTAAACAGAAAGAAGATGCAAGAAATGTGTTTATACGTAAGTATTATTTTTTTGATCCGATCGGAGTTATAGCTGAACGCTACGGATTTACGGAGAGTAAAGTGAAAAACATGTTGTTCAATACCCGTAAAAAGCTGAAAGAGTACCTGATCAAGGAGGGTGTGGAACTATGAAGATACCAAAGATTGCCAATGCCATAAACAATATAGATGAAGATCTGGTTGTTGCGGCTATGGAAGATAAGAAGAAAACCAAACGAAAAGGGATAGTTAAGTGGAGCATTGCTGTGGCTGCCAGCCTCCTTATAGTGGCAGCAGGATTTTTTGCTGCCGGGAAACTGGGACTGTTTGATGGGATAAATGCGCAGGACTCACCCGAAATTAAAGTTGTTGACATAGGTGACACTGCTTTAAATACGGGGAAAGATACAAATTCCCTGCATGAAGCAGACGATACAGAGCCGGCACCGGTCAATGACCAAACCGGACTTAACGATATCGCTACGCCTGTCATTTCGGATAATAGCAGCTATCTGGCAGCAGTATATAAGGAACAGACGATTCCGCAGGCTCTGAAAGCGTATACTCTTTCATATCCGAAGACTCCACAGAGACCTTCAAGGCCCAAGTACACTGCTTATGATTCGGACGGAGACGGAAGATTAAACGAAGAAGAGCAGGAATTATTTACAAATTCTATCCTTGAATGGAGCGAATTTGTATATAAAAAGGGAATGGTGGAGAAATATGATCAAGTAGAAGCTAAAAATGAACTCCTTAGTTTCTCCACAAAAACCATGACGCAGCTCTTGAAAGAGAATGATCATGAAAACAGAGTGTTTTCACCAATCAATATCTATATAGCGCTTGGAATGCTGGCAGAGACCACAGCCGGCAATACCAGGCAGCAGATACTGGATCTTCTTGGTGTACCGTCGATAGAAGATGCGAGAATCCTCATGAAGGGGCTTTACAATAATACTTATTATGATGAAGACTTAAAGTCCGTATTGGCTTCATCTGTCTGGCTTAGGGACGATATAAAATACAATCAGGATACCATGGACAGTTTGGCTGAAAACTACTATGCGTCATCGTTTTCCGGAAAGATGGGTTCACCGGAGTATTCAGAAGCCTTCAGGACTTGGTTGAATGACCAGACTGACGGATTACTGAAAGAACAGATAGCTGATATGAAGTTTAAGAAGCAGACTATCATGACACTGGCTACAACGGTATGTTTTTGTGCAAAATGGTCTCAGGAGTTTAAGAAGGATTATACGGAAACGGATGTATTTCATACGGCTACAGGAGATATCCAATGTGACTTTATGCATCAGAGCACAACCGGGCCGTATTATTGGGGAGATAATTTCAGCGCTATAATAAAATGGTTCCGTCCGTCGGTAGGGGATATGATGTTTATCCTGCCGGATGAAGGGGTCAGTGTATATGACCTGTTAGAGGATGAACAAGTATTGGATTTTATAGGTAAAGGTTTCGAGTATGATCAGTCAAAAAATGTTATAATTAATATTACTATGCCGAAGTTTGATATATCATCGAAACAGGATATCGCGGATAATCTTAAAGAACTGGGGATTACAGATGCATTTGACATGATGAATGCTGATTTTTCACCCTTAACCAATGAAGCTGATTCTATCTGGGTTGACAAGGTTGAACACGGAGTACGTGTTGTGGCGGATGAAGATGGCGTTAAGGCAGCTGCATTTACTGTGGAAGATGAAGTTGGAGGCATAATGCCCCCTGAAGAAAAGGTTGATTTTGTCCTTGACCGTCCGTTCATGTTTGTGATACGAATAGGTGACGGGCTCCCGATGTTCATAGGGATAGTTGAGAATCCCTGAAAGAATCCGATTTTATGAGAGGTGCGTATGAAAAGAATACTCAGCTTATGCATGATACTTATATTAGGATGTTCCCTGCTTGCCGGCTGTAGCGGAAAAGTAAAAGCAGCCGATCTTATGGAGGGGATAACAAAACAGGAAGGAGTGCAGACCGCTGTACATTCGAAAGAGTATGCTCCGGTATTAGCTGACTTTGCCATACAACTGTTTAAAAGCTGTTACAGTAATGGTGACAACCAGCTTATCTCTCCTTTGTCCGTGATCATGGCTTTGGGTATGACCGCTAACGGAGCCGCGGGAGAGACTTTATCGCAGTTTGAGAAAACCTTTGGCGTTCCGATAGATATATTAAATCAGTATTTAAGTAACTATATGAAAAAAGTGATGGCAGGCGGTGAAAAGAGTATACTTAAACTTGCCAATTCAATCTGGTTTGCGGATCGCTTCAATAACATCAGCCAGACATTTTTGCAGAAAAATGCAAATTTTTATGGTGCAGAGATTTATAAGCGAGTATTCGATAGTTCTGCAGCAGAAGAGATCAACAACTGGATTGATAAGAATACTGACGGCATGATCAAAAAGATGCTGGATGGTTTTGAAGATGATGATCTTATGGTCCTGATAAATGCTCTTTGTTTTGATGCGGAATGGATAGAGCCATATGAGGAACAAAATGTAAAAGAAGGCATCTTTACCAAGGAAGATGGTACAGTACAGAATGTTGATTTTATGGGTTCCGCTGAAAATATATATATTGAAGATTCTCAGGCAAAAGGCTTTGTTAAAAAATACAAAGGTTTAAAATATGCATTTGTTGCGTTACTTCCTAATGAGGGGATAAGTGTTGCAGATTATGTTTCCTCTTTAGAAGGGGATAAGCTTTTAAAACTGATCTCATCAGCACAAAACTGTAAGGTGTATACTAAAACTCCCAAGTTTTCATTTGACTATTCCGTAAGTATGGGAGAGATAATTAAAAAACTGGGGATAGTTGATGCGTTTGATTCTGAAAAGGCTGATTTTACAGATATGGTAGCGGAAAATGAGGAAAGAAAGATATTTATAAGTAAGATCCTGCATAAAACTTATATCAGGGTCGATGAAAAGGGAACGAAAGCAGGTGCTGCAACTATGGTAATAATGAATGATGCTACAGCATTGCCGACAACAAAGGAGCCTCCCAAGGTATACCTTGACAGACCTTTCGTATTTATGCTTATAGATACCGAAAGTAATGTGCCCTTCTTTATCGGTACAGCGATGGATGTAGATTAAAGCGATCAGGATGATTCAGATGATGAAAGCCGGGAGATGTGAATGAAAAAGAAGATAATCGTCATAACAATGGCAGCAATCCTGGTGATTACCGCTGTTATAGTTACAGGGTATAAGCTAAACTGGTTTAAAGCGGAGAAAACGGTTCCGGATGACTTCTATATCTCTTTTTCCTGGGGACCCAAATGGGGACCGTATGAAATGAGCTCTTATGACAGTCTTACCGGAGAGCTTGTAAAAGTTAGGACTGAATATTTTATGGGGCAACCGGAAGAGCATACGCCCGAAGAGTATATAACCACGTACTTCTTAACGGATGAACAAAAGAAGGAATTGTATAAAAAGATTGTCGATATGGATTTCCTTTCATACCCGGATATATATAAGCCTTATCCGGAATGGGAGACACTCTCTCAAGAGGGAGTTACTATTAAAGTGAGGTCTGATAACAAAGAAAAAGAGATTGTCTGCTATCCTTACCCTGCTGGGATAATGGAGCATCCCGAACTGAACAAGATAGAAACGGATGATGAAAAAGCAAATGATTTCATCAGCCTGTGCAGTACGATAGAAAAGATCTTGACTGATTCGGATGAGTGGAAAGCTTTACCGTATTATGAAACATATATGGATTAAATTCAATCACGGGGACGGTTCTTCGGTTGAAATCAATCGGAGACCCGTCTCAATCTTTTGCCTTTTTATGTTACTTGAATGCGGAACTAAATTCCGCAATGAAGCCGGAATCTTGGGTGGTATTTTGTAAAGATTCCCGAAGACATATTCAATAAAGTGTTTGAAGCCTGCAGTTGATACAACAGAGAAAAGAATATTTGCAAAAAAGTTGTTGACAAACGCACTCTAACGTGATAGAGTCAAATTTAACTCTAACACAGTAGAGTGCGTTTTGTTTTAATTACGAATTGGATTTTTTTTAAAAGGGATGGGTAATTATATGGAAGTACCGAAAATTTTTGAAAGTGAATACCGTTTCTGCAAAATCATGTGGGAAAATGAGCCTGTAAAAAGTGGAGACTTAGTCAAGCTTTGCAGCGAGCAGTTGGGATGGAAACCGACAACAACATATACAGTAATAAAGAGACTTTCGGAAAGAGGTGTCTTAGTCAATGAAAACAGCGTAGTCAGGGCACTTGTTAAGGAGGATGTTGTTAGGACTGCTGAAATTGACGATTTACTGGAGAAAAAATTTGAAGGCTCTTTACCGGCATTTATAGCGGCATTTGCCAGAAACAGGCGGATGTCAGATGCGGATATAGATGAGGTAAAGAAGCTTATAGAATCAATGCGTGAAAAGAAGTAGACGGTCATGAAAGGAATGGTGAAAACATGCTAAATGTATTTTATCGTGTTATAGATATAGGGATTGCGGCGCTTTGGATGGTGATCGCAGTTCTTATACTGCGTTTAGTGTTCCGTAAGGCATCAAGCAGGGTAAAATGTGCAATGTGGGGAATGGTCGCTTTGCGTCTGCTTGTGCCGGTCATCATTGAAAGTAATTTCGCGATTACTCCGTACTTTTCTGTACAGAACATTATAGAGATAGGTGAAACTGTTCCTGAGACCTGGATTACGGAAAATATGACAGATAAAAATGAGCCTGGCAAGCCTTACACGGATAATAGCTTTGTTGAAGATGACAGGATATCAGATTTTGACCTTGAAAAGCAAAACATGAATGATCCGATCACTGAAAAAAACGGTGAAAAACAGACGGAGTATGATAATAAGTCTGCATTTACAGATGACGATATAAGACTGTCAAATAATATAATATCGAACGATCCTGAAAATGTTATTATTGCTGCAGATAATGACAGTATTCCCTTTTATGAACATTCTGTGCAAGGCAAGGCGTTTTTATTTAATATCCTGGGATATGTATGGTTACTTGGAGCAACGGCATTCATGCTTTACGGCCTATACCGTTTTATAAGGCTTCGAAGCAGGTTAAAGACTGCAGTATTGAGAGAAAATGAGAAGGATGTATATTTAAGTGAATATGCCGGATCTCCGTTTGTTTTCGGAATAGTTAAGCCTAAGATATATATGGGCTTTGGGTTATCTGACATCAGCGCTCAGAATGTTATAAAGCATGAAAGGATGCATATACGGCATAGGGATCATCTGCTTAAGATCCTTGCCTATATCATACTGGCAGCATATTGGTTTCTTCCGTGGGTATGGGTGGCATTTATACTATTTTGCCGTGATATGGAGTTGGCTTGTGATGAGGCGGTTATCCGTGATATGGATATGAATGGCCGTGCGGATTATTCTCAGGCACTGCTTGAATGTGTTAAACCACATAAAAAAAGTTTTTCATACTCGGTATATTTTGGCGAGAACGGGATAAAGAGGAGAATAAAGAATATTTCCGGTTATAAGAGGAAAACCGTTTGGATCGCAATAGCGGCGGTTATGGTATGTGGTATTGTTGCAGTAATACTGTTTTTTGTTGTACCTGACAGATCCGATAATGAAGATACAAAGCCCGGAAAAGGGTCGGAATCATCCGAAAACGCTGATATTACAAAAACTGCGGAACTATCAGAGTCTGATTCTGTAGGCGAAACCCATACAGACTATGATAACACTGAACCTGTACAGACCGGAACTTATCAAAACAATAAGACTTTAAACAATCTTCATGGGGTAGAGTATTGTAAGCTTATCAGTATAGCTAAAGCAGATACAGATATCGGACAGATAACTGCGGGAGACTATCAGGAATGGTTCAGTAAGCGTCCGGAAATTGAAAAGGAAGCCGCACATCTTAATTCATTGTATTTCCTAAAAGAAGATACCGAAAAAAAATATAAGGTCTTTCTTAGCGGAGATGGTAATGACATAGTGATAGTGAAAGGTGCTGAGGTTTATTACCTGAAAGACGTAAACTGGGATAACGGACGGCTTGATTCCCCGGGTATAGCAATGATGGATATTGATGGAGATCAGGATGAAGATATTGTTATATCTATGGCCGGGGCGCGCGGAACAGGAGTTTCAGTCAGAGAACTGATAGTGGTAGAAGCGGTGACCATGGATGAAGTTCGTCAGCGTGAATATGCGGAATCCGATTCACCGGATAGAAAAAAAGATGATCAGCTGCTTCCATTCTATGAAAAAGAAGAATATGACCTGCTTAAAGCTGAACCGTTAACAGACAAAGCCGCATATATATGGCACGCTTCGAACAGCATTTTCTGTGATGAACTGACTGACAGGATATCTGTGGGCTATGATCAAGGCAGGATTGGGTTTGCGGTTGATGATAAGATTATAGGCTGGATACATGCAGAGAATGGAAAAGATATCAATCTGGCCTTTGAAGAAAGCAATCGCTTTAAGAATGGCGTAAAATATATGTTTGGGGAGCAGATGCACTTTTTGTTGAACGAGTATGGAGTAAAACTGCAGGCCCAAGTTGCAATCTATGATCAGATAATGGACGAAAAGGGGCAGGTGTCCCATGGGGAGTTTATTTATGGTTATTATCCGGAGGCTGAGGCAATGATATCTTTCTCGGCACAAACAGGATTTTTGATAAATGATCTTAATATAGTTTGCCCTCAAAGGAACCGGCTTTATTGGGTGGATGATTCGAATGTTTTACATTCTGATATAGTTGAGTCTGAGTTGATCAGAGAGTTTGGAGAGCAATACAGGGAAAAGACAGCGGTATTTGGATTAGGAGATATTGATGGAGATGGTAACAATGATTACATGGTTGCGACAAGAGACGTATATTCTTCGGATTATTTAGGATATGTTTCTCTGTATTTGGATAACGAAAAGATATATGAATATGGTCACCCGAATTATAAACTTTTTCCAAGAGAAGTAAAATTTGCGGACCTTGATCAGGATGGTGAAAAGGAGATTTTCTTCTCATTTGATACAAATGCCAATGGGAATGAATTACAGTTATATACCGTACTGAAGAAAAACGGAGATGGCTGGAATGAAATGACAATACCACAGAATTCAATCCCTCAGTTAAACAATGCTTTCCCTATAGTTGTGCTCAGAGGAAGTGCAAACAGCGGGAAAGAAGATGTAAGTAAATATGTGACAATGATATGTCAGAATCCTATAGGCGGGAAAAAGGATGGCGGCGGAATCATGACGATGGTTCAGTATGACATAAGAAAGCACTACAACAGCCTTTTAGACGGTATCTGGTCAGGTATGGATGAAGAAAGAAGAAAGATACTGGAAACCGTGGCAGATGGAAGTGCTTTTGAAAATGGTTCTGCAGAACCGGGCATAGCAGGCTGGGGTATATGTGAGATAAAAGAACAGGACGGCTTTCTTATTGCTAAGCACTTGATACAGGGCTCCGGATATACCGGTGACATTCTCGGTGAACTGTATGTAATCTTTGATTATGATATTACCGGTCGTGTATTGGTCAGAGATCTGCAGTTTATCCCCTGGTATGGGGACTCTGAAGATGTTTATTATATGATCAGTCATTCATCAGAAGGTAAGATGAAAGATTTTGATGGAAAACAGTTAATAACTAAGGCATATTAATAACAATAAATATGGACACCGCTTAGGATTTTGTGTATACTAATTCTGAAGCGGTGTTTTTGTATGATAATATGAAAACGGAAAGATTGAGGTTAGTATGATATTAAGGATCATCCTTTATGTATTGGCAGCGGTATCGATGTGGTACAGCTTTATGATATACAGCGTGCATTCAGGTTCATCGTTTTTTGCGGTGTGGGCAGTGATCGGAGTATTTCTTGCATTGACCGGCATAGCACTTAAGACCGGATTGTTTAAAAAGCTGCCGGTCTGGCTCAATGTAAGTCTTGCAGCTATAGTAGTGGCCGCTTTGATAGTGATCGTGGTACTGCTTTTTATCATAGTTTCATACTCTGAGGAAAAACCTGAAAAAGGCCTTGATTATCTGATAGTGCTGGGGTCACAGGTAAAGCCTGACGGACCGGGCAGGGTACTTAAGTACAGACTGGACAGGGCAGAAAAGCACCTTAAGGAAAATCCCTCTACCATATGTATAGTATCGGGCGGAAGGGGCACAAATGAGCTGCAGTCAGAGGCTTCAGCCATGAAACAATATCTTGTGGAAGCAGGTATAGATCCTGAACGGATCATTATGGAGGACAGATCGACCACCACGGATGAAAATATAATGTATAGTAAGTCGTTTTTACCTGAGAATGCTTCGATCGGCCTGGTGACCAATGATTTTCATATGTATCGTGGTGTATATCTGTGTAAAAAGCATGGCCTTTATAATGTATATCCTATCCCCGCAGGTTCAGATCCTTTTTACAAACCGAACAATTATCTGAGGGAAGTGCTGGCATTTATCAAGGACAGTTTGTTCTAAAAAGGACCGGACGGATTTTATTCAGTTGTCGGGTCTTTTTTTTATTTTATCCAAAAAATGTCATAATTTTGCCTTGTAAATAGTATATTATATATAGACATTTGATCAGGCCGGCTGGTTTTGCCTATAAACATCAGAAGAATGCATTGTTGAGGGAGGAAAGATCATGGGTTTATACGGACAAAAGATAACTGTGACAAAGAGACTGTTGGCATTGGCACTAAGTGTAATACTGTGCTTCAGTCTTACCGGATGCGGAAAAAAAGATAAGAGTAATGAGGCGGAGTCTGCCTCTTCGGTTGGAGAAAATATAAGCGATATAGTAGAAAAATATGAAGGCTTTTCGGAAAATACCGTAACGGAAAGCGATGCGGATACTATGCTGACTGTAGAGGAAATACCTGCAAAGACTGATGCTGAAGGTTCAAAGGATAAAATACCTGTAAATAGTTCAGGCAGTTCAGAAAGTACCCCAGATATCATTACCACAAAATACATCCCCAAATCAGGTTATATAAAATGGTATCTGCCGAAATCATTTTGTTCATTTGAGGATGACCGTATAGAAAAGATCAATCAGAAATTAAGGGAAGACGGCTACGACTTCGGACTGAAGATCATACTGTATGATGACCATTCTACTAAGCCTGAAATAATACAGGCTATACGTGAAAAAATGTTTACATCCGGTGCTGATATAGTATATACCGACTTTAATGATTTTAATTTTATCGGAGCGGAAAACAGTCTGGAAAAAGAAATCCTGGAGGGTAAGTATGCGGACCTCACAGAGTATATTGAAAACGGTAATTATTTTAAATATCTGCCTCAATTGCTTTTGGATTCCATGAAATATAACGGAAAAATCTATCTGCTGACTCCTTCTATAGTACAGGATGGACGTTTGGCGGTATTTCTGCTTGACAAAAACGGTGTGACAAAGGACTTTGATTTCGAAAAAAAGCCTTTGGATATATTTAAATACATTTCTGAAGACAATAAACTGTATTATGGATTAGATGAGCTTGAATTTGTGGAATTATTCGGATATACATACGATGTTCACTATGGAGCGGTGGTCAATGAAAAAGGTCAGCTTATCAATCCGTTTGAAGACAGCCGATGCGTGGAATGGATGAAAAACATCAATAAAAAACGTATGGAAAACAGTGTAGTCATAGCTGGGCGATACAGTGTCGAGAAAAATGAAGGCTTGTTGCTTTTGGAGAGGGATAAAAGTGAGGCCGAAGGATGTTTGGACCTTGTATATCTGAAAAAGCTCGGAATAGGGAAAAGACTTACTTCAGCTACTGCCATTCTTTCGACCTCGACTAAAAAGGAGGAGGCATTTACATTCCTTGAACTACTTAGGACCAACCCGGATTACGGCAACCTTCTGACATATGGGTACACACAAGATGGGGAAGGCGAAAAGCCTGTTGATGGGTTCAATATAAAGTGTGTCCTGGGTATTGATGACGGTCTGTTATACGGCGAGACGGATATGAACCATTTTATGTCACTTGATGAAAGAAACAGTTATTATGAAGACAATGTGATCGCATCCCCCGCTCTGAGTATTGATTTTCCTCCGGAAGCAAAGGAACTTCGAAGGATCATAAAAAAATACTTTAAATTTCCGGACAGTGTACTGTTCAGTTCGGATTTTGAAGAAAGATATGCTGCACTAAAAAAGGAATATACTGAGAGCTTCAACAAAATGAAAAATAAGATGAAAAAGTAATAACAAAAAATGACGGTATCCCGGGGAAGGAGGTTTTATGGATAACGGGGAATATTCCCGCATCGTAAATCTGTATTATGATGAAGTAAAAAGGTTTACTTATACAGTCTGCAAAAATCTGCAGGATGCGGAAGATATAACTCAGAATGTATTTATAAAACTTCTGAAAGCCGCCGGGGAGTTTGATGGTGATCATCATATAAAGAGATGGCTTTTTAAGGTTGCAGTCAATGAATGCAGGGTATTGTGGAAGACGCCGTGGAAATCAAAGGTTGACTACTTTGTCCCTGAAAGAAGCGTTGTACGTGTTGATAGGGATGAAGAACAGGACCGTGTTCTGGAGGCAATATTGAGTCTTAAGCAAAAATACAGGAAGACAGTTTTTCTGTTTTATTATGAAGGCTATACTGTTAAGGAAATCGCCGAGATCACGGATGTGAACGAGTCTGCCGTATTAAAAAGGCTTCAAAGGGCAAGGGAAAAGATAAAAGCACAGCTGGAAATCAATATCAACAGGAAGGAGGTCCGTGAAAATGCTTAATGACAACGAATTTGATGAATATCTGCGACAGGGGATAAAAGAAGCCATAGACAGTATCCCGGTTTCGGAAGAGGAAAAAACCAGAGTCATAAGCCTGGCAATAAAGAAAAAAGAACACAACGGTGATGACTCACAGGAAAAGCGGAAGGTCGTAAGTATTTCCCGAAAAATGTCCAAAACGGCAGCCATAATCATCACAGCGATATTTGTTCTTGTGATCGGCGGCGGAATAGCATGGGCCATGTCAGCCTCCGGACTGAAGGATTTCTTCTTTAAGGACAATGACAGATCCTTTGAAACAGTATATATGGAGAGCGGCAGGGAGTATGATTTCGGAGAGTACAAAGTATCCTTTACAGGGTATGCTTATGACGGCGGAGTCGGAAGAGGATACCTTCAGTTCGGGTTTACCGATATATCGGGCAATCCGTTGGATATAAGTACCATGTTAGAATATGATAAAGATATCCGCTTTGACCGGGCAAAGTCAGAGCTGACAAGAAAGACATCGGTAAACGGATATACCTTGGGTGATCAGAAGATCATATTCCTCTTTATGAATACGGGGTCAAGATATACCATACTTAACGGATCGGATATGCTTGTGAAGTTTAAAGCGGAGACAAAGGATTTTTACAGTGAAGCTGAACCTGTGAGATTTTTAGTGCTTTCAGGAGAGGAGTGGAAAAAAATCTGTGAGGAGATAGATGCCATTAACGAGGATGATGTGTGTAATTTAACATATGATCCGGACAGAATGGTTCCTGTGTATTACTACGATATCGACTCGATGCAGTCCGAGGTAATGGATATCCTCGAAAAATATGTGCCTGTAGATATAATCAGCACAACCAAAGAGCCTCAGTATATCGAAACGGGCGGACTTAAAGTAACCGTCGGAAGAATGGATATCCTGTTCGAGTACAATATAGAAGAGTGTGATGTAAAGTGTTTCACATTAAGAAGAAATGACGGAACAGAGCTGGTATTCCGACGTAATGATGATGAGACATGGTCGGTTGAAGGAGTAGATAATACAAAAACATATCAGGGCGGAGGCAGATATGGGGAAAAAGTAAGGCTTGATTATACCATGGGCTTTGTCCTCGGACCTGAAGAAAAAGTGGAAATAGATATAAAATGATATCACAAAATAATAGTTGACAGAGTTGGTTTATTGTGATAAACTTCAATTAGTTTATTGCAATAAACCATTTTTGTGACAAGGGGACGGTCAGAGTCACAAGGAATCCATCACCTGAGGTGATACCTTGCGACATATCCTGTCACAAAAGATAATATGTGGCAAGTGTGACAGGAGAACCGTCCCCTTGTCACAATAAGAAAGGGACAGAAAAATGCAGGAAATAGAATTGGGTTCGATCCAGGAAAGATTTGCAGATCTTGTGTGGGCCAACGAGCCGATAGGCTCGGGCGACTTAGTAAAGCTGTGCGCAAAGGAGTTCGGATGGAAGAAACCGACTACGTATACAGTATTAAGAAAGCTCTGCGAAAAAGGATTGTTAAAAAATGAGGACGGAGTAGTAAGCTCGGTCATATCCAAAGAGGCTTTTTATTCAAAGAGAAGCGAACAGATAGTGACGGAGTCTTATGGCGGCTCATTACCTTCTTTTATAGCTGCATTTATATCAAGAAAAGGCTTAAAACCGCAGGAAGCCATGGAAATCCAGAAATTGATAGATGAGTACAAGTCGAAGTGATAGCTAAAAAGAAAGATGTGGCATTTTACATGTCATTCTGAGTGCAACGAAGAATCTTGTATTAAAATATCGTGAAAGGAAATAATATGGGTACTATATTCATAAAAGTATTGAATATGAGCATTATCGCAGGTTGGCTTGTACTTGCGATAGTACTGCTGCGTGTTTTTTTCAGAAAAATACCTAAGTGGATCATGTGTGCGCTGTGGGCGCTGGTAGCGGTAAGACTCTTATTCCCGCTTCCTTTTGAAAGCAGGTTCAGTCTGGTGCCGAGTGTGGAGACTGTTCCGCAGGACATCATATATTCGCAGGAGCCTGCCATACATACAGGTATACCGACAGCCAATGCGGTTATCAATCCGGTGATATCGGATATGTTTGCTCCTGCCGATAATACAGCCATGATCACCGATCAGAAGACCGACGTGGAGTTTGCTCCCAAAGCAGCCGCGGATACAGGTGTAACCTACAGCCCGCTCAAATACTGGACCGATATAATGGGTATAGTATGGGTGGCCGGTATAGGTGCAATGCTTCTATTTGCTCTTTTCAGCTACCTTAAGATGAGAAGGAAGACAGCTGCAAGCATATTGTATGACTATATAGGTGCTGATGGTAAAAGCACTGGCAACGCATTATCAACATATGCCGGGACTGAAAATAATACTGTTGAGAGCAGTAGTAAGAAATCCGGTACGCCCGTATACGAGTGTGACGATATCGACTCGCCGTTCATCCTCGGATTATTCCGTCCGAAGATATATGTACCTTCGGGCATGGATGCGGTGACTTTGAGAAGCGTATGCTCACATGAGTCAGCTCATATCAGGCGTAAGGATTACATCTGGAAACCTTTGGGATTTATGCTTCTTGCGGTATACTGGTTTAATCCTCTGATGTGGGTAGCTTATATCCTCTTATCCGGGGATATAGAAGCCGCATGTGATGAGAAAGTTATCGAAAACATGGACAGATCCGAGCGTGCAGCATATTCTCAGGCACTGCTCAACTGCGGGAAACATGAAAGGCGTTTTTCTGTATGTCCTCTTTCATTTGGTGAAACGGGGGTCAAAGGAAGAGTGAAGTCAATATTAAACTATAAAAAGCCGGCGTTCTGGATCATGATCGTTGCGCTGGCAGCATGTGTGGTAGTCGGGGTATGTTTCCTGACTAACCCTAAAAAGGAAAATGAAGAAAAAGGAATGGATGAAAAGGAACAGGTAAAAAAGGAACAGGGCAATCCGTCACCGAATATTTATAATCCGGTAGTGGGCATTCTTACTACAAGTGAAACGGCTGCAAAACCATACTCGGAAGATAAAGAGATTGGCGGCAAGATATATGTATGTACCGATACCACAGTTGTAAATGAACAGACAAAGCTTTCAAATGATTCTCTTAGGATATGTCTGTACAGTGATGGTACAATAGGTTACACTCAGCCTATATACAGCAGCTATGCACCTATGGGTAAATGGTATATTGAAGGAAATACACTTGTCATTAAGGAAGATTGGTTTACAAATTATTTTGACATTGTTGACGGCAATCTTGTCTATAGAGAAGATGGTTCAAACGGATTTATGTTTTATGATATACCTGATGGCACTGTATTTGAAAGAAAATACCTGGCCCCGGAAAAAACACATGAGTATGGGCCGACGGTAACTATCGGTGATGACGGAAAGAATGTGGAAACAACTGAAGATAACGATGATTTATATGAAAAGGTGGCAGGAAAGGTATTCTGGTGCACAGATGAAAGGTTGGAACAAAACAACTGGTCGAACACGCTGGTACTTAAATTCTATAAAGACGGAACTGCCTCTTATAATATACCGTTTTATAGCAGTGTTTTGCCGGGGAATAATTGGTATATAGATGGCGATCAAGTAGTCTTTTATGGATTAAGATTTAAATATGTGGATGGAAATCTTATTAGAAGCGGACCGGGAGCTCTAATGTATTTTAACGTTTTGGGAGATATGGTCTTTTCATTTAAAGAGGATCTGACTGAGCCTACTTCCGGACTGCCCGGATCGACACAATATTTTCAATTGTTCTTTGATTACAGGGAGAATCCGAGCAATATAATCGGCATGAATTACAAGGATGTAAAGAAAAAATACGGAGACCCTTCCGGAAGTTTAAACGGATTCTGGGGAGATATTTATAATAACGGTAATGGAGAAACGCTTATT
This sequence comes from Lachnospiraceae bacterium, assembly GCA_017427415.1. GTDB lineage: Bacteria > Bacillota > Clostridia > Lachnospirales > Lachnospiraceae > RUG11977. Next base: position 15,408 of record JAFRSU010000018.1, read on the forward strand.
CTGTACTATGATGGTGATACAGAAAGTGTAAAAAGAATTCTAGCAGAGAAAGATAGCAATAATTCGGGATATAATGTATATAAGCGTGTTCTTGCCGGGAAAGAGAGTTTTTACTACTGTCAGAACGGTGGAGAGAAGAAATTGACGATAGATGATGTACCGGAACTGTTCACTCCGGGTAATCCGGATACTTATATAGCATACTACACCTTCTGTGATCTGGACAGATCGGGAGCGGAGGAAGCTATACTTGATGTCGTAAGTACTGCGGGAGATGCAGGTGGAAAACTCGTCCTTCACCGTATTAACGGTATTATATATGCATATAAATTTGACCACAAAAGTCTGCTTGAACTTAAAACCGACGGCACATATTATTATGGTAGCTACGGTGGTGGCACAGAAGAGGGATATGCCCGTATATTCAATTTGGGGGAATCGGGTTATATAGAGGAAAAGATTTCATATCTGCACAATGAAAACGGCAGGTATGAGATTGTCATGAAAAACGCGCCTTATACCGAGGAAAAGTTAAGGAATGATGCGGAAACGCACAAGTACAAAACCAATTCGTTCTGGTATGAGTATAACAAGGACTACTTTTTAGAAGCCGAACCTACTCAGCCGCCAGCAGTAATGGAAAAATCGATGGAAAAGTTTGCTTCAGTCGCTCTTCCGTCCGGGCACGAAGCATTTGATGTTACCGCTGCCAAAGTTGCCCCAAGCTTTGATGAAGACAAAGAAGTTGGCGGAAAAACCTATATTTGTAACGCTGATGATTTTAAGTCGAGTTTAAGTTTAGGTGGTGATAATCTGACAATCTATTTGTTTGATGATGGAGATATGACTTATTCGCAGCCGTTACTTAGCAGTTACTCGCCGGTTAACGGGAAATGGTATATAGAAGATGATAAACTGGTGCTTGTAGACAACGGATTGAGCTATTTTGACATTGTAGACGGAAATCTGGTATATAGGGCCGAAGGCTCGGTCGGATTAAAATCATATATTATTCAAGATGGCGCAGTATTTACCAGACAATATGATATATCGGGATATTGATCTGTAAAACAGAAAATATAAAAAATGTTATCCATACAAGATTCGTTGCACAATAAAAGTGCTTGACAATGTTGTCTAAAGGATGTAGAATAAGAATGTCTAAAATGAGTAGACATTCTTATTTTTTTTTGGAGGAACATTATGGTAGGTTATAATATGGGTACGGTAGAATCAAGCTTTGCTGACTTGGTATGGGAGAATGAACCGCTTTCTACTTCGGAGCTGGTAGCATTATGCAAGGACAAGTTTAACTGGAAGAGGACTACCACATATACAGTACTTAAAAGATTATGTGAGGGCGGAGTGTTCAAGCTTGAAAACTCGATAGTGACTTCGCAGATATCAAGAGAAAACTTTTACAGTGCCAAGAGCGAAAGCTTTGTAGAAGAGTCTTTTAACGGGTCTCTTCCTGCATTCTTTGCAGCATTTACCAAGCGCAAGAAGCTGTCTAAAAAGGAAATAGATGAGATCCGCAAGATGATCGATTCATATAATCCCGAAGATATTTAGGAGGTTGCCTATGACTTCTGTTTTCATAAAACTTCTAAACTTAAGTATTTCGGCAGGAATGCTGGTACTTTTGGTGTTTGTTTTCAGGCTGTTCCTGAAAAGGTACTCCAGAAGGGCTGCATGTCTGCTGTGGATAGTTGTCGCCCTGCGTCTGATAATACCCTTTTCATTTGAGAGCAGTTTCTCTATCATGCCTTCAGGGGATTTTGTGAGTACTGTTGTTTCTGATGAGGAAAGCAGAGCTGATACAAACGTCGTTTTGGAAGACACGCCCTATATTGAGAATAATTCCAACAATGTTAGTGCATCAAATACCGATAAAACTCAAAATGAATCTGACGTTTCCGATACCAATGTAATAACCGGAGTGGATAATAATGCATTGCTCATTCAATCTATTTCCGAATATGAAAACAGAAAGATTAATACAAATAACAACGCTGCACAAAACAGGTACTCATCAGACGATAACCGGGCATACGATATTCAATCCGCCCCCGGGTTTTTCGTCTCGGAACGTTTTTGGAAACTGCTTACATATGTATGGCTTTTTGGTGTTGCAGCAATATTACTCTATATCATTATCGGATATGTAAGAATAAAGAAACTTACAGCCGAATCCGTACCCTATGGCGAACTGGGGATAGACAACGTCTTTATCTGTAACAGGATAGATACTGCATTTATATTCGGTATCATAAATCCGAGGATATATCTTCCTGAGAGACTTGACAGGACTCAGAGCGAAAATATTGTGGCTCACGAATTAGTGCATATTAAAAGAAGGGATTATCTGTGGAAGCTGATAGGTTTTATCCTTTTAATGGTATATTGGTTTAATCCGTTGATGTGGCTTGCATATGTGCTGTTTTGCAGGGATATTGAATTTGCCTGTGATGAGCAGGTTATATCCGGAATGAATATTGACCAGATAAAAGCCTATTCGGACACACTACTTTTATGCAGTACTGACCAAAACTTCTCCTATGGATGCCCTCTGGCATTCGGAGAGGTGGCAGTAAAAGACAGGATTAAGGCTGCATTAAGCTATAAAAAGCCGTTGTTTTGGGTTCTCGTAGCAGTGTTTATATTGTTGGTGGGAATGTGTGTATTCTTTTTTATTAAACCTTCAGGAGACAAAAAAATTACATCTCAAAGTGAAGATAATAATAAAGATTATATCGCTATAAATAATAGTATTCCATATATACCTGATATAGAAGGATCAGAAAATAGCAGAGCGGAAGCGCTTATAGCGGACTATATGGCTGATCCTGACAAAATAAAAAATCTTACCTTCGATGAAATTCGTGCAGAATACGGAGATGCCGGCACATATTTGTATGGCTCATGGGCGGACGTGATTGAGACTCAAAGTGGTGACAGGTTGGTAATATACTACGATGATGAAGGGAAGATAGAAGAGGTAAAACGAGAAACAGAGCCTATTTATTTTGACCCCAAGAGTATGCCTGCTAAACCTTATGAAGTGGACCCGGAAATTAGCGGAAAGAGTTACGTATGTGTGTCGGGCTCTGCCACTCCTTATGTTGAGGATCCGAGTCCGATATTCACTATTATACTGTTTCCCGATGGAAGTGCATCGTTCTCTCAGCCGTATATCAGCAGTAATGCCGGGGTTGGCAGCTGGAGAATGGAGGATACTACGCTTATAATAGACTCACATAACGGATTGAATTATTTTGATATAATAGACGGAAGATTGGTATATAACCTTGAAAAAGGATCAGCAGGTTTTAGCTATTACAACATTTCAGATGGGGCTGTTTTTGAAAGAAAAGATCAATTATCGGAATATTTCGGAACGGTAAGGCTTCCGCTTGTGTCTTTTGATGAGAAGGATAATGAAAAATATCTGGATGACTGGTATGAAGCACGTTTTAACGATATAATGGTTTCTTCTTTCCACTACATGGGAGACAGTCCGTCGGAAAGAGTTTCTATAGCGTTATATCTTGGGGGTAAGTTTATTATAGATTTACCTGTATCGGGTTACGCATGGGTAGGTGAGTATACTTTCGATGCAGACAAGTTGATACTGTCATTTGACTTTACTGAAACAGAACTTGTATTTGATATAAACGATGAAAACTGGAAGGCTGATAGTAACAGTGTTGCTTTATCTCCAAGATTTAAGGAGATCAAGTTAAATTTTAAGAAATCCAATTTGGATTTCAATCCTCACGGTGTTTATCACGGATTGCGTGACGGAATGGTATTTACCATTGATGCGGCTATATTGCGTCCACGGACAGTTAGATTAAACCCGTATTCGAATATTGTTTACAAGAAAACGTTGTTATCTGAAAATCCATACGGAAAAGTCAATTGCTATATTTCATATGACCTTAGTGATAATATGACATTAAGCATCTCATTCTATTGGGGAGATATATTGATGAATCGTGCAACTATGACAAGTATAGTGGGCATCCCGGATATTCAGTTAAAAACTGCTGTCGTAGACGGAAAACAAGGACTTTATCTTACTATGACACCCGGTAACAGTATACACCAAGGAAAGACACTGTACTATGCTATAGAATTTAATGATGGGATCATGACAATATCTGACACCTCAAAAAGCAATGTACTTATGCCGCATAAAATAGGAAGAGGCGTATGGAATAAAGATCTGGAATTAAATATAAAAAATGAACCGCTTGATACTTTTGAAAACGAGTTTAATCAAGTGAGAGAAATATATCAGAAGTCAGGTCCGGATGGTACATGGCTTGATTACCTGTATAGTGGTGGGTATGGATACGGAGGTTCATATTTTTATATCAGGCTTAATGATGATAGTAATTATGAATATAATGAAGGATATTCCAGTGCACTGTTGGGGATAGGTAAATGGCATAAGGATGGAGATTTTGTCATCATGGAAGATGAGAATACTGACAGGATTAACAGATTTAAAGAGATAGATGGAAAGCTTGTATTTGTGGCGGCAGGATCCTCGAACTATAAGTACCTGCAGTTAGAAGATGGTGCGGTGTTTGAATGTTTTACACTTGATAAATGACCGGAGTATATAGCTAATACGTTATCTGCGGAGGGAATATATGACTTCTGTATTTATAAAACTTCTAAATTTAAGTATTTCGGCAGGGATGCTGGTACTTTTGGTGTTTGCTTTCAGGCTGTTCCTGAAGAGATATTCCAGAAGGGCGGTATGTCTGCTGTGGATAGTTGTCGCCCTGCGTCTGATAATACCGTTTTCATTTGAGAGCAGTTTCTCTATCATGCCTTCAGGGGATTTTGTTAAGGTAGATGAGGCAACAGTGGATGAAGCATTGGTGAATGAAATAGTTGCAATTGATGCGAGTGACAAAATCTCGGATGTCCGTACTGCTGATAACTCTGTGAATTCGACAGAAAGCATATATAATGGGGAGAAAGTAGAGCATGCTTTCGACAGTGGTTATAGTGTAGAGAGGATGGAGAATTCTTCTGACAGCAGTCATATCGGTGAGCGGATTGTTGATGCGTCTGATAGTAATTATATCCCGGATAAGACTGAGAATAATACAGCTGAAAATGTACTTACTGTAAATATGACTGCAAGCAGCGGAGTAGATGAGGTGTCCGAATCTGCCCAAATAGATATTGCACATAATAATTCATTTGAAAAACATTCAAAACCGGAAGAAGATGCAGTTTCAAACAGCAAATCTTTATTTACATGGCTTGATTCTTTAAGTCTACATACATGGGAAATCCTTGCATATATCTGGCTCCTTGGAGCAGTACTAGTATTTGTATACATGGTTATCGCTTATGCAAGGATGAGAAGTCTTACGGCAGAATCGATACCATATACTGATACGGATTTGAAAAACGTATATATCTGCGACATGATAGATTCTGCTTTTATCCTGGGAGTTGTAAAGCCGCGCATTTATCTGCCCGGTCATCTTACCGGACAACAGGTGGAGAATATCCTGGCTCATGAGCAGGTGCATTTAAAGAGAAAAGACTATATCTGGAAGTTTATCGGTTTTGTACTTCTTATGGTATATTGGTTTAATCCGGTGATGTGGCTTGCTTATGCATTCCTTTGCAAGGATATCGAGTTCGCATGCGATGAACAGGTTATATCGGATATGAATCCTGCACAGATAAGAGAGTATTCCGACACTTTGCTTGTATGCAGTGCTAACCGGCACTTTGTATACGGCTGCCCGCTCGCATTTGGAGAGGTGGCTGTCAAAGACAGGATAAAGGCAGCATTGAGTTATAAGAAGCCTTTGCTCTGGGTGATCATAGTGGCGTTCGTACTTCTCGTCGGAACGGCCGTGTTCTTCTTTGCAAAGCCTTCAGAGAATACAGATAATAATGATGAAAATGATAATGGTGGCAGTACTATATTAACTGAAAATCCTACCGGTACGGAAGCCGAGCCTGAAGAATATGCAGAAGAATATAAGGGCATGGGCGGACATAAATATTATAAGCTTAAAGACGGTACTTATAAGTCTGATATGTATGAAGGATATAACTATAAATACAAACTTGAAATAACCGGTAGAATGCCTAATGCTGCATATGATGAAATGGATGTATATCTGAGCAATCTGGAGACCATTACATTTGAGCAGGTACGGGCTGATACATTCAGCAGCGATCTAAATGCACATTTCAAGCCGGAAGAAGCTGTATGTGTTAATAGAATCCTACTTGAAGACAGTGAGGACATAGAAAAGAAAGAAGCGGTAAGACTTGCGGTTGAAAATCATACCGATATAGATTCTACAACCGCCTTAATGAATGCTATCTCCCGTAAATACAAAAACAAAATAGTTCATGATTTTGATTTCACATATGTAATGCCAAACGGAGTGAACTTCGGCAGAAATTTCGGGTATTCCGCAGGATTATACTTTAAAGAGTATATATCAAAATGGACTGATTTTGAAACAATAGTACAGGATGAAAGTCTCACTGCACCTTGGAAAAATGACAAACAAAGCGAAAACGGGTATTTTGTCATATCTACAAGTGATGAGTATGAGGATAGCAACTGTGGTTTTAAGTTGTACTTTAAAGACGGGTATGTTCATCTGTTTGAAGTTGACGAGAAGACAGAAACCTATCTGTGGTCCGCGAGTTTAAAGGATGCATTCAAGCCGAATTTGTACAGCATACGACGTATTTTCTTCAATAAAGATATGTATGATATTTATGTTCGGTATTGTCCTTATGATATAAGAATAACGGAACCCGGTATATATAATTACAATAGAGGATACATTTTAGATCTTGACGGTGATGGAGAAGATGAAAAGCTGTTTGTAGCCAATTGTCAGTGGATGAACTACGCTGAACCTGAAAATGAAGATGACTTCAAGCATATGCTTAATTATTCTTATGATCCGAATTATTATGATTATTATGGGGATTATCCTAAAAGCTTAATTTATATAAATGGCGAGCTACAGAACGGAGAGGACAATATTGACAGAATGCATTATTATTTTACATATGCTTTTGCAATCACTGATATTGACGTGAATGACGGAAGATATGAAATTCTTGTAAATGATGCTGAATTGAGTGATACATTCTATGTTTGGAAAGATGGAAAGTTGAGTGCCCCTAAACAGCCCTATGCCTATATCTTGAGATACTCATTTGATAAGGAAAAAAGTGTTCCCGAGGGGCTTCTTTTTTGTAACTTTAAAAATGATGGGACATTTGTCGGTGAGGGAAGAGTCGGCTTGAAGGACTATGGCTATAGCTGGGGTTCTGACAATATTTTATGGAAGATGGATGGCGATGGAAACATAACAAGGCTGAATACAATATATGATATTTCATATTATTATGATGAAGAACATCTTGCCAAGTACTCTTCTCAGAAAGATGCTGATGAAACAAGAAACAGGATACGCGAAAATCCGGAAAGCTATTTCTGGATGCTGCAGTTAGAGCTGGATGTTGCGGTCGAGTTCGATCCTGATTCACCACATACTTATATGCCTCAAGGCTATGTTCTTGTTGACAAAACAGACGGAAAGAGCAAGATTCATATTACTTATATTAACAGCTTTGACGTCGATGATGTTTATAAGAAATCATCATACACCGGCGTATCCGGATGGATAGACCTTGCAGATCTGCAGGAGTATGTCAGAGATTATGATGTGGCAGGCTTAAAGGATGCCAATAAGGGTGAGTATATGGATATCCTTTTCAGCAACATAAATCACGCAGGATAATTCAAAAGAAGGGACGGTTCTGTGATTTATCTTAATCATAGAACCGTCCTTCCGTTTGATATTTAATTGAAAATAGTAGTTGAATAAGAGGGAAATATATGTTAGCATAATGGAAGTTGGCTGAATATGATGCATGCAAATGCATATAAGTCGCCAAGTTGCATGAAAAAATAAAGAAGTTGGCGACTTATGTGCAAAAAAAGTTAAATAATGAGAAAGATAACTATGAGTATTCTGGGATTGTTCAGAATGTCATAACTGCTGAAAATCTGTTTAAATAATTGTTAGTAACCAATACAATATCTTTAATAGTTTAGCAGAGGAACGATTTTTATGGATGAAAAGAAAGCTAAAATAAAAAAAGAAATAATCAGCTGGATTAAAATAGTTGCAATAGCCTTTGTAATGGCTATCATTATTACAAAGGTCATCATAATAAAAACAGAGGTGGTTTCCGGCTCGATGATCCCTGAACTGGAGATAGAAGATCATGTGATCGGTAATCGTTTGGCATATTTATTTTCAGATCCCGAGCGTGGGGATGTCATATTTTTTGAGTATCCTAAAAGTTATAAAGAGCTGGATGCCATAGATCCCGAACTGACTTTTTGCCTGGACAGAAAGCTGGGAGATACTGAGCCGAGATATCATGATGAAAGCGATATTTTTGTAAAGAGAGTGATAGGGCTTCCGGGTGAAAAGGTAGAGATAAAAAAAGGCAAGATCTATATTAATGATTCTGAGACACCTTTGGACGAGCCTTATCTGAACAGTAAACCAAAGGGAAACTATGGTCCGTATTACGTGCCGGAGGATTGCTACTTTTGCTTGGGAGATAACAGGGATATTTCGGTTGATGCCAGAGAATGGGACAATAACATTGATGACCCGTCATCGCCTGATTATGACCCTGACAGGTTCAGGTTTGTGCATAAAGACAAGATATACGCGAAAGCTTTGATAAAGACCATTCCTGAGTTACAATGGATTAATCATTACGATTATGAGAAATAAAAGTTTGGACGGTTCTGTTACAATGGGCCGTCCTGTTTTATATCTTTAGAAAGGGTAAATAAGGATAAATAACACTTAAAAAGGTTGACAAGTGCGGATGGATGTGTTAAACTATTATTACAATAGTTCGGAGGTGCAAGCCTATGACCAGAGAAGAAATAATAGAATTAAAAGAAAAGCGCGGCTACAGTGTAGCTCAGTTATCTCAGTATTCAGGTGTGCCTGAAGGCACCATAAGAAAGATAATCACCGGGGAGTCAAAGAACCCGAGGGTAGCCACTTTAAATGCCCTTGAAAAGGTCTTGATCGGTGATGAAAATGTATACACAGGTAAAAGTTATCAGTACGATTCCCAGGCTTCGGTAAGCTTCGTATGTGAAGGCGAAGCAGAGTACAACGCCGGAAGTACGGCTTTAAATCACATGCAGGGGCAACAATCAACAGTAAGCAAAGTAAAGAAGCAGGGAGAATATACAGTAGAAGATTATATGGCTCTTCCTGACGGCGACAGAAAAGAACTGATCGACGGAGTTTTTTATGATATGGCCACACCGTTATTTATTCATCAGGCTGTTGCAGCCTCTTTATTTTATAAAATACAAAGTTTTATCAAAGAAAATAAAGGGGATTGTATTGCTGTGATGGCACCATCTGCTGTTCAACTTGATTGTGATGATAAAACAATGGTGGAACCGGACATCTACATTATTTGCAATCGTGATAAGATTAAAAGATTTGGTGTATATGGTGCGCCCGACTTCGTTCTTGAGGTATTATCCGATTCTACAAGAAATAAGGACCTGAAGATCAAGTCATTTAAATATATGAATGCCGGAGTCAGGGAGATTTGGTATATAGATCTTAAAACAAGGACACTCATAACTTATTATGAGGGCGATGATTATCTTCCCGCTGTTCATCAGTTAAAGGGCACTTTGGGCCTTGCGATTTATGATGGCAGGCTCGAGATCAATCTTGCAGAGCTGGGGGATATCATAGAGGAGTATTCAAAATTGACCGATCCGGAGTGATCGGCACAGTTCACAATTATTTCGAAAAGATTTTGAAAAAGCGTTAGTTTTACATATTGACAACGAGGTTTATCCGGAGTAAAATAGTATACAGGTTTAATTAGAGTAAACTTGTATGCTATTTTTTCTTTTGCAAAAAGTTGAGGTGATATAGGGTGAAAAATAAGGCTATTATTCTTGCAATTTTTCTTTTGGCTTTTAACGGTATATTAATATGGTCCGGGCAAGTTTATGCAAAGGCTCAGGATAATGACAAAATAGTGGCTCGTGTTATCGAAAATTGTGGGCTTGATGAAAACTGGACTGCATACATGGCTGTATATGGTCACGTGAATGGGGACTATCTGTATTTTTACAGGAGTCTGAGTACTGACAGGAGCGTATACAGGATAGGGCTTAAGGATTATAAGCTGGAGAAGTATATCAGTAATATTTGGACTCCGAAGTTTATAGACAATTATATTTTTTATAATACAGGAGATTATATTTTATATGCAAAGAACCTTGATACCGGGAGAACGAGAAAGCTAGCTGATGACGGTTCATGCAGATATGTTCGAAAATATAAGAATTATATCTACTATATAGATGCTACTGAAAACAATAAATTATGCGTTTATAATACAAAATGGTTTTTTGGTTTGTTTGGAAAAAAGCGGATAGCATCGGGAGTGAACGATTACAGTGATAAAGACAATAATGGTCTCGTGATATTTAAGAACAGGGTTTATTACGCAAAGTTCGTAAGATCACCGGAAAACTTTATTACAGGAGTGACAATTTACAGCTGCGATCTTAACGGGAAAGATAATAAACCTGTTGACAAGGACGTAGTATTACCGACGGACGGAGTATTATTTTTGAGGAATGGTGAACTGCTTTTCGGATACCGGGATGATACGATAGAAGAATCTGAAGATCCGTACACATATAATGCCTTATACCGATTTGACGGGAAAACATTTGTAAATATCGGAGCGGCTGCGGATTATCCTCAATATGATGACAGACTTTCAGATGGATATCATTACATGATAGGGAAACTGGAAAATGGGAAACCTGTTTATACAGAAGAAGGGCAGCTGAAGGTTTTAAGAAAAGATAAAAACGGTAAGTGGACGGTATTTGCCAACACTCCTTTTGAGATAATAGTGTTAGGCAGTTTTAAGATGCAGAACGGATATCTCATGCTTCTCTGGGATAATGGGGATGGAGTGCCGGTCGAGACTATTATTTATGATAAAAATGGAAATCTTATGGTTGATGTCCCTATAGCAGGTGAAACTGATGAAAGCTATATGGAGGCTAAGATAGTCGGAGAATACGTATATATCATCCATGGAGAATATGCTTTTGACAAGATTACTTACAGAACAATTGATAAATGTGAGATAATAAAGCTTACGGATTGATACTTAAACCGATATGGCAGCGAGTTAAACATGTGTAGCAAGTGATGATATTTACCTGACAGATGGCAATGAGGTGGAAATGAAGAGAGTAAGCAAATGTATTGTATTTCTTGCTTTAATGCTGTTCCTGATATCTATAGAGAAACCGGGAATAACACAAGGCAGTGAAACTAACAATACGGATAGTGCAGTAATATTTGAATACAACGGTTCAACATATGAGATAATAAGTGAAAAGAAACACTATGTAGAGCTGGTTAAATCCAGACCGTTAAAGGATTATAACGGGAAGTGCTATAAACAGGAAAGATATGTATATAAAGACAATGTGAAATATGCCGTTACATCCATAGGCTATAAAGCTTTTTCCAAGGACGGGCTGGATGCAGCTGTGAAGATTGATGTAAAGCTGCCAAAGAGCGTAAAGGTACTTAAAACAGAATGCATGGGAGTAAACATCAGAAAGCTTAACCTGAAAAGTACCGTGATAAAAACCATTCCATCTTACCTGTTTGTAACCTATGACGGGAAAAAGGATGTTACGCCGGCCATCTCAAAGGTTATCCTGCCAAAGAACTGTAAAAAGATAGCGGGCTATGCGTTTAATAAGTGCGCAAACCTAAAGAGCCTGACCTTACCTGCAGCAGTTAAGAAAATAGGATATTACGCAATAGATAAGACCTGCACGAAGCTCACGATAGAAGCCGGACTGCCGGAAGGCATACTTAACCAGACAATGAAAAATACGGTGATATATGTAAAACCGGAGTATTATATCGATGCTCTGGAAGTGCTGATAAAACAGGTATCAACAGGGAAATGTGAAGTAAGAGAGACAGGAGATCAGATAAATGAATAAGATAGAATTAGGTGAAGTACAGGAAAGATTTGCCAACATCATATGGGAATGTGAACCCATAAAGTCCATGGAATTGGTGGAAGTATGCAAGAAAAGACTTGAGTGGAATAAGTCCACCACTTTCACGGTATTACGGAAACTCTGTGAAAAAGGTCTTTTTAAGAACGAAAACGGTATGGTTTCTTCCGTTATGACAAAAGAGGAATTTGCCGGGGTAAAAAGCAGGCAGTTTATACAGGAACATTTCAATGGTTCACTTCCTGCGTTTCTGGCAGCATTTGTTTCTGATAAGGCAGTGTCAGAAAAGGAAGCAGACGAGATAAGAAAGATGATAGAAGAGTATAGGAAATCTATATCAAAATAATAGGAAAGGATAGCATATGGAAAAGCTTCTTTCATGGCTTATAGATTCAAGCATAATAGCCGGTTTTATCATATTGATAGTATTGGCTATAAGACCATTTATAAAAAAGCTTCCCAAGTGGGTAAATCTCATACTGTGGCTAATAGTGGCAGTCCGTCTTGTTATGCCATTTGGACTTCAGAGCAGTTTTTCTCTTGTGCCTGATATAGCGGGGATACGTTCCGGTTATTCCGAAATATTGTTTGGGGAACATGAGAAACAGGACGATACTACACCTCATCCGGTTGCTGCGCAACCACCTTCCCTTCGCCAGGGACGGCATCAAGCCACTACGTGGCTCGATATATCCCCTCAAGGGGAAGGCTTTGATGAAGAAGGTGTATCGCAGACGGATATAACAGTTCCCTCAATTGTTGCTACTGAGTCTGACACTGATATAACAAACACTTCACCTGATGGGACAGAGTATACTTTGGGTATAACAAACATTTCACTTGACGAGACAGAGCATACTTTGGGTATAACAGGAACCTCGGTTGCTGAGACTGAGTATAACCCGGACACAACAAACACTGTGCTTACTGAGAGCGAGCATGATCATGGTATCGGGCATATCCTTATTATCATATGGCTTAGCGGCTGTGTTCTTATGCTGGCATACTTTGTATTCAGTATAATACGGATAAAAAGAAAGGTTAGGTTTTCTGTTGCAGCAAACGTACCTGATGATATCAGAAAAGAATCATTGGCACCGGTATATGTGTGTGAAGCAATCAAAACGCCTTTTATCATGGGGTTATTTGGCACAAGGCTTTATATACCTGAGGGGATGGACAGCTCAGCCTTAAGGTATGTCATTAAGCATGAAAATGCACATATTACACATTTTGATCAGGTATTGAAAGTGCTTGGCTTTATATTGCTGATGCTTTACTGGTTTAACCCTTTGGTCTGGATAGGTTTTATCTTTTTCTCCAAAGATATAGAGCTTGCATGTGACGAGAGAGCCGCAGGCCGACTGTCCGCATCCGACAGAGCGGCTTATTCGGAAGCACTGCTAAAATGTTCGGTGCATAACAGGATGCTTATCGCATGTCCTGTGGCCTTTGGTGAGGTAGGAGTAAAAGAAAGGATCAAAGCGGTTATCAGTATTAAAAAGCCGGTCAAAGCAGTTATAGCTGTGCTTATCATAGGATGTTTTATTTTTGCCATTTGTTTCCTTACGAATCCGGTTTCGGCAAAAAACAAGGATAAAAGCGAGAGTAATCAACCGGAATCTGAGTATAGAGATAATCCGGAATTGATTGAAGTCAACAATAGCCTTGAAAATGCTGATGCAGAAAAAAAACATGATAATACCGAAAAGATCGGTAATGATGAAACAATAGGTAATACTGAGCAAACAGTTAATATTGAAAATACAGGCAATGTCGAAAATACTGATAACACAGAATCGGAAGATACTCAAGTAAAAACCACGATCATTTCAAATGAGAAAGCAGAGAGGATCGATAAAGTAAACTCTGATGAATCAGAGAAAATGAGTAAAGTAAACTCTGATAAAACTGAAAAAATCAATAAGAAAGATAATATAAATACTGAGCCTGCTGACAGCGATGTAGTTCCGAGTGAAGAAAATGCCATAATCCCTCAAGGGATAATCAAAATTAAAGAAAAAGCATTCGCAGGTACCAATACTATTAAAACAGTTATATTACCGGATTCTGTGGAAGTGATAGGCAGGGCGGCTTTCTATGATTGCGTATTATTAGAGAAGATTAATATACCTTATTCGGTGAAGGTTATTGACTCAAATGCTTTTCAGCATTGCTCCGGATTGTTAAAAGTTATTTTCTCTGAAGGGATTACGGATATCGGAGATTATGCATTTGCCGGGAGTGGCTTGATCAGAGTCACATTACCGGATAGTCTGAAGACAATTGGAAAGGGGTTATTCAGTACGTGTACAAGGCTTTCATATTGTAAATTGCCGGAGGGTATTACATATATCCCTGATTCCGCTTTTTACGGTTGTGAATCACTTAATGAATTTGAAATCCCCGATACGGTTAAGACTATAGGAATCAGTGCATTCAGATATTCAGGATTAAAGGAAATAAGAATCCCTGATGGGGTAACTACGATAGATGTATCAACCTTTGCCGATTGCAGTGAGCTTGAAAGAGTATATCTGCCGGATTCGATCACGACCATAAAAAACGGGGCATTCAGCGGTTGTGAGAAGCTTACGGAAATCAACATACCGGACAGTGTCACGGAAATATCGAATGATGCATTTTGGCAGTGCAATAACATTTCTAAAGAAACCAAGGCAAAAATAAGGTCGATCAATAAGAAGGTAAGGTTTGATTATAAAAAGTAAAAAATGACAGGGTTAAGGGAGTGAAAACCAAAGTATTAAAGGAGATGATCTGATGAAAAAAGCAGTATCGATAATAATGATATTGGGGTTTGCCATAATATTTAACGGGTTTAGAGTTAAAGGCAGTGAGAAGGAGGCTCCTGTTACGTTGACTGCTACAGAAACAGAGAAAGAAAGCATAAAAAAAGAGATTATCGGGAATTGCGGCCTTGATGAGGACTGGACTGTGTATATGGCGGTAAACGGTTATGTATGCGGGGACTACTTGTATTTTTACAGGGGGCCACATTGTATTCCTTCGGATGTTTACAGGATCGGAAGGAGCGAGCTTAAGGTTGAAAAATATCTGAAAGAAGTCTGGACTCCTAAATATGAGGACAACTTTATAATATTTAATAAAGAACGAAAAGGAATATATGCGCGTAACTTGGAAACAGGACAGTATATAAAATTAACCTCTAAAAATAATTATAGTAAATTGGATAATGTGGCGGTGGGTGACGGTTACATATGTTATGTTGCCGAAGACGGCGGACGGACAAAGCTGTATTCGGTAAAATGTGACGGAAGTGAACGAAAGAAGATAACCTCGAATATTCCAAGCTATAATTACATAAAAGAATATGACGGTCGTGTTTACTATATGAAGTATTATCAGTCTGATGAAATAGCTGCAGGCTATAAGCTGTATAGTGTCGGGATGGACGGGACAGGGAAAAAATACCTTGGAAAAATCAAAACCGATACATGGGGAGTAACTCCTTATAGTGCTGAACTTAGGGTTTCAAACGGAGAACTGTTACTGAAAGTCAGAATGCCGGGATTGAGAGAAAATGATATTCTGTACAGATTTAATGGGCAAAAGTTTAAGAAGCTGGGATTATACAAAGATTTTCCGGAATATGACGAAAACAGACTTTCTGACGGTTATAAATACAGAGTTCCGAGGGATGACAGTTACTATTATATAGTTGGAACACAGAGCGGCTTAAGGATCGAGCGGGCGGGGCTTGACGGAGAATGGGAGGTTTTCACGTATCTTCCGTATTTTGAAAAGTGGTACGATGTAAGATTTGATATGCAAAATGGGTATCTCATTTGTTATTTTGATGAGGAAGAACCCCAATGGGTACTGGTATTTGATCCGGATGGGAATCTGCTCATCAAGGAGCATATTGCAGGCTATACGGACGAGGCATGGATGTATGCCGCTGTGATAGGCGATAAGGTGTATATTCTTCATGATTCTGTTTTACAGTCTAAACATGGTGTTGAGCAGAATGTGTGTGAAGTGATAGATTTGAATGACCTCAAGGTATTCTATGATGATAATTCTGAGACAACCATAGGGATGCTTCAGGAAAAAATGGTTGATGAAATAAAAGCTGAGGGTCTGGATTACGCTCCGGGAAGTTCAAATTACTATTATTATGTTGAAAAAAAGCTTAGAGAAGAACATAAAAAAGCTTCTTATGATGATAAAAAAGCTATAATGATGCGTATGTATATGAATGTGTACATGAACTTTTTTGAAGAATATCTGAATGTGATAAGAAAAGTGGAATACGGCTGGGACGAGTTGGAAGAATTTGATGTGGATGCGGTTCTTGAAAAAAATGACTGCATCATATTCGATCCTGAAACGGAATTGTACTATTTTGAGCCTTCGGAGAGTTTCTTGAGTATTACGGTGAAGGATATTGTTGGCAATAAAGATTCTTCGTTGCGCTCAGAATGACAAGAGTGAATATAAGTGTATTAACAAAAAGCAAAACAGTCGTAAAAGGGAGTGTGAAGAATGAATATAATAAATAATAGAAAGATCAAGTTTCTTTTGTCTGCTATATTGAGCATTATGCTGATGTTTTTTATTTCAGCCTTTATACCCGAAATAAATGTAAAAGCTGATTATTTTGAGTTAATGACCGAAGCCGACAGAACCGGGAAAATAATAAAAGAAGATGAAATATCAGACGGTTCTATTGTGTCAGCTGCAGAAAACGAGAACTTCAGGATTACATTAAAAACCGATAAAACGGAATACCATGCGGGAGATCCTGTCCGCATGAAGGCTGAAATAGAATATATCGGTTCGAAAAACAGTATAGAAATATCCTGCTGTGATCCTGTGGTGACATTCAGGATCGAAGGTTCTAATGGCTTAAGAGGGGATACATCTGCATTTTACAATAAGAATGCGATGGTTAAGAAGGTATTTGACAAAGGGGAAAAATATGAGGTCCCGTTCAGTATTGAGGGATGGATGAACTTTGTTGGTGATCCCGAAGCAGTATTCGGTGAAAACGGAAGACCTGACAGTGGTGAAGAAACTGTACTTCATCTGCCGCAGGGAACATATGCGGTCATGGCTGCCTTATCCGATGAACTGGCAAAAAAGCAGACAGCTTCATTTTACGCTGAACTTCATATAAACATAGATGTTGAAGGCGAGGTATTTTACAGTGGAAGCAATCTGTACAGAACGGCAGGTAAAGATGAAGCAGTATTGATCGGAACAAAGCTTGACAATGTACCTGCAGCAAATAGAGCACATTATAGACAGGGAACCGAGCGGTTTATTATCCCGGCAAAGGTTAAGTATAATGGAAAAGAATATAAAGTGACACAGATCGGTGATGACGGTATAAGGTATATAGGCTATGTGGATGATTATGAATACGGGTATCTGGACTATGGCGTTTTCTCGGAAAAAAGCTTTTCTGATGTAAGTATACCTTCAAGTGTCAAAAAAATCAGCAGAAGCGCTTTTAAAGACACATCACTTCATGATGTCAGTATAGAAGCGGATAATATTGAAATCGGAGAGATGGCATTTAAGGGGTCAGGATATTTCGGTGAATTCGGTACATTGACAATAAAAGGGGGAGATGTAAAAGTCGATAAGCTTGCATTTGATTACAGCTGGTTTAAGACTGTTGATCTTCATAATCTGAAGAGTCTTGAAATCGGAGAAAAGGGATTTGCCGACCTTTATGCTTTAAAGAGCATATCTCTGCCGGAGAATACCGTGTCGATCGGAAACATGGCTTTTTATGACAGTGCCGATAGAAAAGACAAAGTGATCCTTACCATACCGAAAGGAACAAAAAACATAGAAGGTCCTGTAACGAATACCATGATAGTAAAGCTGGATAAAGGAAATACTTCATTTGTTATCCGATACGGTCTGCTCATGACTTCTGACGGAAGTACGGTACTGGGACTGGCTGACTTCAGGACAAAGGTGATAGCTCTGCCCGAAGGGGTTACGGAGATAAAGCCATACGCCTTTTCTGCCACACCGGTAAAGAAGATTACCATTCCGGACAGTGTAACCGTTATACCCGAAGGTATGGCTGCCAGAGCTAACAGCCTTAAAAAAGTAAAGCTTGGCAAAAATGTGACTGAGATAGGTGACAATGCATTCTGGGCTGCAAGGATTAAAAAGATAAAGCTTCCGAGCGGGTTGAAGTCTATAGGAAGCTATGCATTTGCCAATTGCAGGTTAAGTAAAGTTGTAATTCCCAAAAATGTGGAATATATAGGAAACAGGGCTTTTTCCGGTAATTATAACCTTAACCTGACATTTAAGAAACACAACAAAAACTTTAAACAGTCGGGTGGGCTGATATACAAACCCGGGACCAAAACGGTTATAGGATATATAAACAATAAACGTTCAGATATTTCGTTTAAAAAACTCGATCTGCAATTTGCACCGATAGGAAGCATTTATTCCATAACTATCCCTGAATCGATAGATGAGATTGATATTTCCTCTTTCTCACCAAAACTCATGGGAGAGTATTATACAGGGAAGAATGAGGTATATGAAGGAGCCCGGATAACCTTTGAGAGCAAGGAACCTCCGAAGTTTGTTGATGAGAGATATTCAGAAAAGGATTTCTTCGTGTGGATATTAATTTCTGAGGATGCTGATATTAATGCCTTCAAGAAAGCGTTAGAGGGAGCCGGACTTGAGGATGGTAAGAATTATATGATTGATATGCACGAAGACGACGATGAGGAATACTGGGGATTTTAAATTTTTTGTGTTACCACTTTTGCTGCAGTATTATCCACTTGTGCGTAAACTGTTTACTGATCTGTAAGGTCATGTTATCATAAAATGTATGTAATAGCCTTAATTGTTATTTGAATATACAGGTGGATGATATGAGGATTGCGATATGTGAAGATGAGCCGGTATATATTGAGTTGATCAAAGAGAAAACCACCGGGTTTTTTCTAAAAAGAAATATTAAAACAGCTGTCGATTCATATACTGATGCTTTGCTGCTTATGAATAAGATAAATGAAGGCCGGGATTATGATCTGATATTGATGGATCTGCAGACAAAACACAGCGACGGAATGGATACGGCAAAACTTCTAAGAGCAGGAAATATCAATACTCCCATAATCTTTGTCACAGGAATAGAAGACAGGGCATATCAGGGATACAGTGTAGATGCACTTGATTATGTGGTAAAAAAAGATATTGATAAAAGATTACCCGAAGCTCTTGAAAGATTCCTGGAAAAACATAGGACCGGTATGATCGCGGTGCCTATAAAAAAGGATAAGACTGCAGTACTTAAGATAAAAGATATCCTTTGGGCTGAATCGGACGGAAGATACAGCAGACTGGTTTTAAAGAATCCGGACAGGGTAAGTAAAGATAAGGCTGTTGAAAGTACATATGAAGAGCTTGAAAGCTCCCTTAGCATAGGAAAGTTGGCTGAGATGCTCCCGACAGGTGATTTTGTCGAGGTATACAAAGCGATATTTGTAAATATAAGTGAGATAAAACGGGTGGAAAATGATGTGGTAATAATGTCAAACGGCAATGAATTACCGCTCAGCAGAAGAAAAAGAAATGATGTTCTTTGTGCAGTATTATGTAAAGTAAAGGAACTTTAAAATGAGAAGATACTTTTTGTATTTTGTCTTGGGGCTCTTGTTTTGCATAGTCTTTGAGTATTTTGTCACTTATTTCTACAACCGGAGTCAGATGTATGAATATACCGCTGCCAAGGATGATATACAAGTACATTACAGTTGGGGCGGATATGGTCTGCAGTTATCTTCCGAGCAGGTAAATGAAGCTAATTATATACTACAGGGAATCGGGTATGATGAATACTATGAAAAAACTGATCATTATGCTGACGAGATAGTAAAAATCCAGAAGTATAAAACTCTGATAATTGAAAACAGAGCTTTATCGGAGCTTGAGAAATCCGGTAAGAACTACATATTCATCAACAAAGTGCGATATACCAGGGAAGAGATAACTAAAGTGTATAGCTGGTACAGTAATCTCGATCCCATCCGGGTGGAGGATATATACCGGATATATCAGGCTGTATACGGGAGTCTTATATATTCGGAAGAATATGGAGCCTATGTCCGGTATGTTATAGATCATTCCAGGCTGCTTTCAGAGGTCAGGATTTTTGATGATGATACAAAGGAAGATATCAAAAATAAGGGAAATGAGTATTCAAGTTTTTCCGATGTAAAGATGAAGGCGTATATACCTGCAGGATTTGAAAAACTTTTGGATAACCCGTTTGGGGATATGATGGCTGTTCTCATGGTTTTGATATGCTCTTTTGCAGTATTGGGAAATACGGGGAGACAAAAAGGGTCTGTACTAAATGAGAAACACGGAAAGGGACTGTTTAGCTGGTTGCTCATTGCGGGGCTGATATGTCTGTTCCTGCTGGAGGGCGCAGCAATAGACCGTACATTTGGTATCGGTGGACTTCAATATCCGGTCCAGACGGTAACCGGATATAAAAAATGTACCGTGCAGATAAGCATGGGAATGTTCCTGATAATCCGTACTATACTCAGGGTTTTAATATACTTTGTATTATACGATGCGATCGTGCTGATCATCTTGAAGAAGAGATACTGCCTTGGGTTAGTCATAACCGGCGTGGCAGTAATATCCGAGTTTGTTTTTTTAAAGGGAACGTTGTTTGATTTCATGGGGACGGTCAGGTTAGAAAAGATTTTGACTTTTACCCATAAGGAATTTGTCGGTTTTGTGACATCTTCTGCTCTTATCATGACGGTTTTTATGATCATCCTGGAGTTCAGGTTCCGGAGCTTTTTGAGTACAGAGAGGAAACTGGCAGAGCAGGCATATCTTGCAGAAATAAATGAGAAATATAATGAAATGCGGACCTTGAAGCATGACATGAATAATCATCTTTCTGCGGTGCTGCTTCTGATGAATGAAGGTAAAAATGAGGAAGCTAAAAAGTATCTTTCTGAATTGACAGAAGCGGCTGCCGATGCCGGAAATATCAGAAAAACAGGCATGAAGGCTTTAGATCTGCTGCTGTGGAACAAGTATTCTTTTACTGTATCTAAAATGATGAAGTTTAACGTGAGCATAGAGGACGAGTATAGTGATATAAGCGTTTCCGAATATGAGATGTGTTCATTGTTTGCAAATATTATAGATAATGCTATAGAGGCAGCGGAAAGAATGGAGGATGCTGATAACAGATGGATAAGTTTAAAGATGGTGCGTCAGATGGATATGCTCTGTATTTTCTGCGAAAACCCTTACCTTGAGGTCAAGAAGGAAAATGACAGCTTCATTACCACAAAAAAGGATAAGGAAAGACATGGACTGGGACTGAAGCAGATAAGAAGGATTGCTGAAAAGCATGGCGGCACTGTAAGTATTGACGATACCAGCGGAGTCTTTAAGGTTTCTGTGATAATGAACAGATAAACGGGAGGATCAAACGTGTTGTGTGTTTGCCTGATAAGTGGAGTGTAAAAGCTCCACTTTTGTTTTTTATCCGACCGCTTGTGCCGGAAGTCTTTTCTTTCGTTAGGATTATGGTTATACTTATAATCGGACAGGGAAGGAAAGATGCTTCGCTCAGAATCTTAAAATATAAAACATGAGGAGGGTTGAAAAGTGAAATATACAAAGAGTCTTATAGAAATACTGCTTATAACGGCTGTTGTGTTATGTCTGGCGGCCTGTGGGAATGATAAAGACAATTCCGCGGGCTCGGGAAAGGATCAGCCGGGGAATAGCAATGCAGTAGTTTCACAGAACGGTGATAAAAACACAGACAAATCAGGATCGAATGCAGGATCAAAGAAAACCCATGAGCCGAACAATTACAATAACAACGGTTACACAAACATCATGGAAACAGAGTATGGGTATTATTTTAATCAGGGTTATTTCCCGGATTATTCGAATAGTGTGTACAGAGGCAATGCCGGAGTGATGCCCGACCGATTGATGAATCTAAAGTATTTTGATAAGGAATCAGGGCTTTCCGTACCGCTTTGTAACAAACCGGAGTGCGAGCATTTGGGAGATGAAGGCTGTGTAGCGACATATAAGAACCTGCGTGTGATAAATACGGTATTGTACGAGAATTATATTTATGTATATGGGGTAGAGCAGATTGATAAGGAATATAAGTTTAACCTGTACAGGGTTCCATTGGACGGATCGAGCATAGATATTGTCGGAACTGTTTTCGAAGACCGTCAGATTAAGGATACAGGGGTATATGACAGACCGAATTTTGTTCCGCAGCAATACTATTATTTTATAATCCATAAGGGGTACGCCTATCTTCCTTACTATTTCCGTGACGGAGAGAGCATGTACGGATTTAAGGGAGGCGGATTAAAGAGGATGGATATAGATACGGGTGCCATGGAAGATATATACACGCTTCAGATGGGTAATGACGCATTCCCTTGCAATCTGTACGCTATAGGGGATGAGGTATATATGTATTTTGTGAGAAATATTAATTCTTCCTATCGGATGTCATATAATATCAATACAAAAGAAGTTGATTATACCGGGTGGGAAAAGGCATACGGAGAAAAACACGATATTACGTTAAAAAAGAATATTTACCTGTATAATCCTATTGCAGAAAATGAGAAATACGGATTTGATCTGAATCGGGTAATAGTGGATGAAGAGAAGAAAAAAGCTTTTGAAAACGGAGAGATTAAATACGACGAGTTGGACGATGATGATGTAAAATACGGTATCATTGTATATGAAAAATACAGCTTGGATGCCGTAGGGGATAAAGCTATTGTCACTGATGTGAAGAAAGGTGAAATAAATGAAAATAGTTTACAGATAATAATGGTAACTGACGATATGCTCTTTTTTATCTGTAATAAAAAAATCCTTATATACAGCCTGAAGGAAGAGGAGTGGGGAAAGAATATCGGAGTATTCACTTTTGAGGATGAGTATGTTACCAAAAGAGATGAAAGAAAAAATAATTCGTATAATTATGATGAAGGTTACAGACTTACCGGAGGAAAGCTTTATTTTACACAGTTATACGATGACGCAGGCATTCATGACAGATTTATATATTATTACGCCTGTCCTATAGATAGTATAATTAAAGGTGAAGGCAAGTGGGATCTTGTATATCTTTATGAACGGGGAGTAGATTGAAAATTTGTAATGAAAAAGCAAGGAAAATAGTGGGAGTTCAGTAAGCAAAAGGGAAAATAGAATGGAATTGTTTAGAGCAATAAAGAAAAGAGGGCCGGTTTTGTTCATTTTGACAATAATAATCGTTATGGGCATTACCGCCTGTTCCGGTAGTAACGACACTGAACAAGGTGTGGATAATACTTTGGGGAATAATGGGGATAATAATGTTTCCGGTAATAAAAACGGTGAAAAGAACATAGACAGGCACATAAGCGAAAAATATGACCTACCGGAAGATAATCAGGCCAATCATGGGCAATTCAAGGTGATGGAGACAGAACTTGGATATTATTACAATATCGGTTTGCTCAATACCGTGTACAATGAAAAGGGACAAAACGTTGCAGTCAGGACTAATCTAATGAATATGTTCTTCTTTGACAAGGAGTCCCAAATAGCGGTGCATTTATGTGACAAACCGGAATGCAGGCACCAACAGACTGATGATTGTGTGGCAACATATAATAAGCTGTGGGTGTTTGGGCAGGAAATATATGACGGATATCTATATACTTATGGTGAAGAGAACAATAACGATATAAGTACGCTTGCACTGTATAGAACTGCTCTGGATGGGTCATCCATAGACCGTGTAGCTACAGTGTTTGAAGCTGAGAATAAAACCGGATCTGAATATATCGTACAACCGGATATCTATATCGGAGACTCTCGGGAATATTTTGTTATTCATAAAGGTTATGCTTATTGCCCATATTACTTACAAATTGGAAAAGACAAGGACAGCTTCCGAGGGGGCGGGATAACAAGGATTGATATAAAGACCGGGAAGACGGAGAAAATATATGAGATGACCGATACCAAGGACGATTTCCCATATTGGATTATAGGAACGGGAGATTATGTGTACTTCGGCATGGCTGACAGATATGCAAAGATAAGCTGGTATAGATACGATACTGATAAAGGCATATTTGAGAACAGTCCTTGGAATGCTTACGATGGAGTTATGGTTGGCATAAAGAACAATGTGTTTTATACGGAATTGTCAGAGGATAAATCTGCTGAAGGACGAAAAGGAAACAGCCGTTATGATAAAAAAATCATTGCATATAGGATAAAGGATGATGGCAATGCTGAAAAGATATATGAAAAAGTGGTAGGCGAGACAGGCGTAAACAAAATCGCAGAAAAGGACATGCTGGTATATGGTGATTATTTTGTGACGATAGAGAAGGAGAAGATTGTTGTTTATTCTGCAAAACAGGATAACTTTGGAGAAAAGCTTGGTGAACTGGCATATGAACAGAATACAGGCAATCTGACTTCGCAAAAGGATGAGTTTAAAATCTGTAACGATATTATTTACAGGGTTTATACCAAACCATTCCCGGATACTCCGGAAGAGCAGGAAAAAATCACCCATGCCGAGATGGGCACATATATACTTAACGGCAGGTTTTATCAGAGTTGTGCAATTGCAGATATAATAAGCGGCAAGGGTGAATGGAGCGAAACGTTCAGGACGTTGCAGGAGGAGTAAAATCAATCAGAGGGAGAAAGAATCGTCCCTTTGATTGAAAAATGGAGAAGATATGCTAAAAATAGAGAATCTGGTAAAAAAATATGGTGACTTTACCGCTCTTAATAATGTGAGCCTGACGATAGATGAGGGTGTGACAGGGATACTGGGCGCGAACGGAGCAGGGAAATCTACATTGTTAAATCTTATAACGGACAACATAAAAAGGACATCGGGAAGCATTTTGTATAATGAAAGGGATATTCTGGAACTGGGATCCGGATATAGAAAGCTTCTGGGTTATACTCCACAGCTTCAGGGAATGTATGAGGATTTTACTGCGGGGCAGTTTATGAGATACATTGGATCCCTGAAGGGCATGAAGCATTCTGTGGTGAAAAAAGAGACTACGGAGCTATTGTCACTGGTTGGATTAAAGGAGTATGCTTCTAGTAAGTTGGGTGGATTTTCAGGAGGTATGCGGCAGAGAGTGCTTTTGGCAGCAGCCATGCTTGACAATCCCAAAATTCTGATACTTGACGAACCAACGGCCGGGCTTGATCCTGAGGAGAGGATACGCTTAAGAAATCATATAGCAGAGCTGGGGAAGGATAGGATAGTAATAATCACTACACACATAGTGAGCGATATAGAGTCAATAGCGGATAAAGTTGTTGTATTAAAAAAAGGCGAGATTATCCGTTATGCGTCTCCGAAGAAGCTTAAGCAAGAGGTGGATGAGAAAACGGGGAAGCAGAATTCTCTGGAAGATGTTTACCTGTACTATTCGGAGAAACGCTTAGGATGACAAAAAGGTGATAAAAATATGGTGGAATTCTTGCATGTATATAATAAGAAAACCATTATGCTGTTTTCATTACTTCTGGTTGCGAGTATCAGCATATTTATATTTGGGGCAAACCCGAACAAGGAAATAACGCTGACAGGGGATGAACTGGAACAGTATATAAATGGATATCCGTATTTCCTGGATAAAACAGTAAAGCAGGGGAAACTCCGTTCTCAGTTAAAGCTTTATGAAGAAGGGTATGCTCAGGAAGTGACAGCTAAATCATTATCAAGATTTGAGGCTCTCATAGGAACTGAGCCGGAAGTTTCGGAAAACAGGGGGATGGTATTATTCTTTCAGTCACATATACCGGAGCTTTTAGCTTTGTTTTTTATATTTCACGTTGTGGATTCATTTTTTGAAGAGCGGAAAAAAGGGCTTGTCCACATGGTAAGATCTACCGGTAAGGGCAGGACTGTAATTTGTCTGTACAGAATGGGAATACTTCTCTTTACTGCTTTTGTAAGTGTATTTTTACTGATGGGGATTAATCTGTTAGGTGCGGCACTTACTTTTGGTACAGGGGATATGTTCAGACCGATACAATCGCTTCCGGAATATCAGAAATGTCCGTATGGTTTTTCTGTGGCAGGTTTTATTCTGATACTTGTTCTTTTGAAAGCCATGGGTGTTTTTCTGTTCGGATTGATCTTATATGTGCTCAGAGGTTTGGTGAGTGATTTCCTGTTTTACTTCCTTATGGGCGGATTAATAATTTCGGAACTGTTATCAGGTATTCTCATTGCTCCGGTTTCAAGCTTAAACACCTTTAAGTATATAAATCTTTATTCCCTGATAAAAACGGATGATTTTTTTAACGGCAGTGTATATTTAAATATCTTTGAACATGCGGTTGGGGCTTTGAATGTACTTTTGACGGTAACTGTCGTATTGAGTGTATTGCTTTTTACGGCGGGTTTAGTAATATATGGAAAGAAATATGCCGCAAGGAACAAAGGCGGTGAGAGAATAGGAGGCTTTGTAAGACGGATAAAAGAAAAATCAGCTGTGCAGCGTACGCTTTTTGGGTGGGAAACGTATAAGGTTTTCATAAAGCAGGGAGCCTTGATATTTATCATCATATGCTTGGGTCTTCATATACAGCAGTCTTCAAAGTATGGATATTACTATGGAGTGAATGCCAATGAGCGCATTAACTACAAAAAATACAACGGAGAAATTGATGATGACAAGATGGAACGTGCCGAAAAATACATGGCTAATCTGAAGAATTCTGAGAAGAATTATATGAAGAAAATGGAAGAGATGGAAACGGCCGGGAAATACGGAACTGACAACTATGAGAAGTATAAGGAAGCATTGGGTCATAACAGGGCAGATCAAACTGCCTTTGAACCGGTACTGCAGGATCTGAGGTCGGCTAATGAATATCGTCTCCGTACCGGGAACAGTGTCTCATTGGTGGAGCCGTATGCATACGATATTTTATTGAATAGGGATACTCAGACCAAAGACCGCGGAGCTTTTCTTTCTATTATTACTATAATAACAGCCCTTGCAGGTGTTTTTGCTTATGAAAAACATACCAATATGGACCCGATGATAATGGCTGCATATAGAGGGAGAAAAGACAAGCTGATTGTAAAGCCGTCACTCATCATAATTGTTTCGTTTGTATGTCCGATAGTTTTTTCGTTTGTACAGATTTATCTGATTGACAAAGGTATGCTGTTCCCTGATCTGGATAAGCCGGTTCAGGGGTTAAGATATCTGAATGATTTCGGGATGTATATATCCATCAGGACGTTTATCGCTTTTATCCTGATTGTGAGGGGATTGTTCGGTATGGTGATAGGAGGATTCACGGCTTTACTCAGTTATCTCGGAAATGATAAGTTTTCTGTCATATGCAGGATGGTCATAGTAGTTCTGATATGGGTTTTTGTGACAGAACTGATACCAGGTCTCAGCTTTTTGAATCCTATTAAACTATTGGGATATACTTGGGTATAGGCATAAAATCCGGAATCGGCTGATACCATTGCATAAAAATTCAAAATCGATGAAAAAATTCTTGCCTTTAGACAAAGAAAGTTGTATTATAAACTGTAAATTGTCTTAAGGCAATTTTTTTGTGGTACTCTTTTTTATGGAAAGGACGATAAAAATGACTGGATTATCAAAAAAAGCTAAAGCGGTTAAGCCCTCATCAACACTTGCCATATCGGATAAGGCTAAGCAGATGAAGGCAGCGGGAGTAGACGTGGTAAGTTTCGGTGCCGGAGAGCCGGATTTTCCCACACCCAAGAATGTATGTGATGCGGCGATAGACGCTATAAATGCGGGATTTACCAAGTATACTGCAGCTTCCGGTATTGTAGAGCTTAAGCAGGCTATATGCGATAAGTTTGCTCGCTTTAACAAGCTTCATTATGAGACGAACCAGATCGTCATCAGCAACGGAGGAAAGCATTCCCTGACCAATATTTTTGAGGCAATACTCGATCCGGGTGATGAGGTTATCGTTCCTTCACCTTACTGGTTAAGCTATCCTGAGATGGTTAAGCTTGCCGGAGGTATCCCCATATATGTACGCTGTTCAAAAGAGAACGGCTATAAGATCACTGCCGAGCAGTTAAGGGAAGCATGCACACCCTGTACCAAGGCATTTGTACTTAATTCTCCCAACAACCCCACAGGTATGATATATACAAGGGAAGAGCTTAAGGCTCTGGCAGATGTTATCGTAGAAAAGGATATCTACTGCGTTTCCGATGAAATGTATGAGAACCTTGTATATACCGATGAGGAAGTGGTAAGTATAGCTTCCTTTAATGATGAAATATATAAGAGAACTATCACCTGCTCAGGTATGGCTAAGGCTTATTCCATGACAGGCTGGAGACTCGGATATATAGGTGCTGCTCCCGAGATAGCAAAGGCTATCGGAAGCATCCAGAGCCATCAGACATCCAATCCCAACTCCATAGCACAGAAGGCAGGCGTTGAAGCACTCAACGGACCTCAGGATACCGTAGAGGCTATGAGGCAGGAGTTTGCTAAGCGCTGTGACTATATGTATGACCGCATAAGCCATATGCCTCACGCATCCATCATTAAGCCCAGCGGTGCTTTCTATGCATTCGTGGATGTAAGCGAAGCATTCGGACTTAAGTATAAGGGTGAGAAGGTCGGCGATGTATTTAAGCTGGCTGATATCCTTCTTAATGACTACAACGTAGCGGTTATCCCTTGCAAGGACTTCGGTTTTGATACACACATCAGACTTAGTTATGCTACAAGCATGGAGAACATCACCAAGGGTCTCGACAGGATCGAAGCGTTCCTGAAGACACTTGAGTAAGACAAAGGATATTTATGAAACTAAATAATAAGCAGCAATTCGGTATCGGACTTGGGGCCGTGGCACTCATCACGTTCTTTACATCGATGGGTGTAAAACTGTTCCGTTCGATACAAAAAGAAACCATAAAGAGAAACTGCGAGAACTATCCGATAGAAAATACGGATACGGAGGATATGCAGGAATTTAAAGAGGACGATATCACGGAACAGTCTCAGATACTGACAGACCGTAAAGATAACAGTACTATAGGAGAGTATAAATGAAAAAGATAACATCAAGTGAGCTTAGAAAAGCCTGGATAGATTTTTATAAGGAAAGAGGACATGTGGACTGCGGTGCCGTATCACTCGTATCGGACGGCTCCACCGGCGTTATGTTTAACGTAGCAGGCATGCAGCCCCTTATGCCTTACCTGCTCGGACAGAAGCATCCATTAGGGACAAGGCTCTGCAACGTACAGGGCTGTATCCGTACCAATGATATTGATTCCGTAGGCGATAAGAGCCACGGCACATTCTTTGAGATGATGGGAAGCTGGAGCTTAGGCGATTATTTTAAGGAAGACAGATGTAAGTGGAGCTTTGAGCTTTTAACACAGCTGTTCGGATTTGATGCGGACCATCTTGCAGCCACCGTATTTGCAGGTGACGAGAATGCACCCAGAGACGAGGAAGGTGCAAAGTTCAGAGAGTTATCCGGCTTTAAGAAGGAAAATATATTCTATCTTCCCGCAGAAGATAACTGGTGGGGTCTCGAGTACGGTCCCTGCGGTCCCGACAGTGAAATGTTCTATGTAAAGGACGTTCCTCCCTGCGGTCCCGATTGTAAGCCCGGATGTCATTGCGGAAAGTACACCGAGATAGGTAACGATGTATTCATGCAGTATGAGAAGCATCATGACGGCTCACTTACACCCTTAAAGCAGAAAAACGTAGATACAGGCTGGGGACTTGAGAGAAATCTCGCGTTCTTAAACGGCTTTGACGATGTATATAAGATCGATGTTCATGTACCCGCTATCACCGCTATAGAGGAAGCAAGCGGCATCAAGTACGATTCCGATGAAAAGCTTACCAGATCCATGCGTATCCTTGCAGACCACACCCGTACTGCGGTTATGCTTATCGGTGATGAAGCCAAGCTTCTTCCTTCAAATGCAGGCGCAGGCTATGTACTCCGCCGTTTGATCAGACGTGCCGTAAGACATGCAAGGACCTTAGGGCTTAAGAAGGAAAACATCTTAAAGGTAGCTGAAACATATATTTCCGTATATTCGGAGAGCTATCCCAATGTATTAAAGAACAAAGAATTCATACTTACAGAGCTCGGAAAAGAGATCGAGCGATTTGAAGCCACTCTTGAAAACGGCTTAAAGGAATTTAAGAAGATACTTGAGACCAAGCAGGCTGAAAAGAGCACCGATATAGACGGTAAGGAAGCATTCTATCTATATGACACCTTCGGATTCCCGCTTGAGCTTACTGTAGAGCTTGCGGAAGAGGAAGGTCTTAAGGTTGATGAGGCAGGCTTTGCGGCTGCCATGGAAGAGCAGAAGCAGAAGGCAAGGGAAGGCAAGAGCTTCTCACAGAAGCTTACCGGACAAAGCGTATTTGATAATCTGGATGAATCGATCACCACTGCCTTTACCGGCTATGAGAGCCTTAATGAGACATCTGAGATACTTGTTATCGCAGGTGAGGATGCTTTAGCTGATAAGGTAAATGCGGGTGAGAAGGCAACAATCATAACAAAGGTTACACCTTTCTATGCTACCATGGGCGGACAGAAGGGTGACACTGGTATCATAAAGACAGCTAACGGTGAATTTAAGGTAGAAGAAGCTGTAAAACTTCCCGGCGGAAGGACAGGTCATGTCGGAGAGGTAGTATCCGGCTCTATCGTTAAGGGTGAGAAGGCTGAGCTTTCGGTAAATACCGAGGGCAGGAACAAGACCTGCAGGAACCATTCTGCAACACATCTCCTTCAGGCAGCACTCCGTAAAGTACTCGGAAACGGCGTAGAGCAGCAGGGTTCATATCAGGATACAGAGCGTACACGTTTTGACTTCTCATACGGACAGGCTATGACAGCTGAAGAGATAGAGAAGGTAGAAACTATCGTAAATGAGAACATAGAAAAAGACTTAGCTGTAGTTACCGATGTGATGAGCATCGACGAAGCTAAGAAGACAGGAGCTATGGCTCTGTTCGGAGAAAAGTACGGTGATTCCGTAAGAGTAGTATCCATGGGTGACTTCTCCAAGGAACTCTGCGGCGGCACACATGTTAAGCATACAGGTGATATCGCATCATTTAAGATACTTTCCGAATCAGGCGTAGCAGCAGGTGTAAGACGTATCGAAGCCATCACCGGTTCCAATGTTATAGCATATTATAAGAAGCAGGAAGAACTGTTAAAGGAAGCAGCAGCCGCTGTAAAGACACAGCCCGCTTCACTTATAGAAAAGATCCAGCACTTAATGGCTGACAATAAGGCACTGTCATCCGAACTTGACTCCTTAAAGGCTAAGATGGCAAAGGACTCTTTAGGAAACGTACTTGACTCCGTAACAGAGGTTAAGGGCGTAAAGGTACTTGCTGCAAAGGTGCCCGGCGTAGATATGAACGGACTCCGTGACCTTTCAGACAACTTATGTGAGAAGATGGGCGGCGGTATCGCAGTCCTTATCTCGGAAGCAGACGGCAAGGTGAACTTAGTGGCTAAGGCTACAGATGATGCCATAGCAAAGGGTGCTCACGCAGGTAACCTTATAAAGGCTATCGCTCCTATC
The DNA here is from genome assembly GCA_017427415.1 of Lachnospiraceae bacterium. Taxonomy (GTDB): domain Bacteria; phylum Bacillota; class Clostridia; order Lachnospirales; family Lachnospiraceae; genus RUG11977. The sequence goes on from JAFRSU010000018.1 coordinate 47,264, forward strand.
GTAGGAGGTGGCGGCGGCGGACGTCCTAATATGGCTCAGGCCGGCGGCAAGAATCCCGCGGGCATTGAGGAATGTATCAAGGCAGTTGCAGGAGTAGTAGAGACTCAGATAAAATAAGCATGTAATTATATAACAGCCTTCCCCTTGAGGGGAAGGTGCCCGAAGGGCAGATGAGGTGTATACTTTTGATATGACACCTCATCAGTCTGCTGCGCAGCCAGCTTCCCCTCAAGGGGAAGCCGGAAAATATCCCTGCAGGTAGCGTATCGGGTTATATACCGTACGGTACCCGGAGTCCCGGCAGTAAGACTATAAACATCGAAAGGAGACCGCCGTCATGAAAAGGTTCTGCGTCATAACCAACAGATCGAAAGACAGCAAAAATGCCGTAACGAAGCAGACGGAATCATTGATCAAATCCTTTGGCGGTGAATGCATCCTGCTCGGAGATCCGCGGAATGACGATGTGGAGATACCGGACTGCGACTGCATCATAGTGCTCGGCGGTGACGGTACCATCCTAGAGACTGCCAGAGCCGTCGGAGAACGCGAGATCCCCATGGTAGGCATCAACTTAGGCACACTAGGCTTCCTTTCGGTCATAGACAAATCAAAGATAGAATATGCCGTAAAAGAGCTTATAGAAGATAACTATCGCATAGAAAACAGGATGCTTTTAAAAGTAACATCCTCAAGCGGCGGAAAGCTCAGCACCTGTCTGGCATTAAATGACGTGACCATTACCAGAAGCGGACTTTCCAGACTTATAAAGACGGATGTATTTGTGAACGGTGAAGCGGTAGGCTCATATTCGGGCGACGGATGTCTGGTGGCAACCCCCACAGGCTCTACCGGATATAACCTTTCTGCGGGAGGACCGATAGTTACTCCTGAAGCAAAGCTCATGTGCATCACTCCGATATGTCCTCACACCTTCAACTCCAGGACCATAGTCGTATCCGGCGAGGATAAGGTAAGGATAGTGGTAGGTGAGCAGAAGAAATCCCAGGATACCGAAAGCTTTGCCACTATAGACGGTCAGATGGCAGTAAGGCTCAATGCCGGTGACTTTATAGATGTAGAACAGGCAAAAACAGTAGTAAAATTCATCAGATTCCCCGAGCACAGTTACTTTAATGTGCTGAACACCAAGCTGAACAGATAGTTTTCATACAGACCCGGAGGTATATATGAAATCGACAAGACAGAGCATCATACTGGACCTGATAAGTAAGAACGACATAGAGACACAGGAAGAACTTTTGGAGCTGCTTAAAAAAGCGGGATACAATGTTACCCAGGCAACAATATCAAGAGATATCAGGGAACTGAAGCTGACCAAGATATCCACAGAGTACGGCAGGCAGAAATATGCCGTAATGATGGAACAGGGCAGCCGCGACATCTCGGATAAATACATCAGGATATTCCATGATGCACTTGTATCTGTGGATACAGCCGGCAATATACTGGTCTTAAAGACCGTAGCCGGTATGGCTATGGCTGTGGCTGCAGCTATCGATTCCATGCATTTTGAAGGCGTGGTAGGGTGCATAGCCGGGGATGACACCATATTCTGTGCGGTAAAAACAGGGGAAGAAACAATAAAGCTTTCCGAAACAATTCATAAGTTGACAGCAAATAAAAAAGTGTGATAAACTAAACGAGCAAAAAAATGCAGAGCATTTTCTCGTGGTTAATACATATATAAAACAGAAAGGAATGCAGAACATGTCAGGACATTCAAAATTTGCCAATATCAAGCATAAGAAGGAGAAGAACGATTCCGCAAAGGGTAAGATATTTACCAGGATCGGAAGGGAAATAGCCGTAGCAGTAAAGGAAGGCGGTCCGGATCCCAATAATAACTCTAAATTAAAGGACGTTGTAGCAAAGGCGAAGGCCAACAACATGCCTAACGATACCATCGACAGAAGCATCAAGAAAGCAGCAGGAGACTTAGGTTCGGTAAATTACGAGTCAGTAACATATGAAGGATACGGTCCTAAGGGAACAGCCATCATAGTTGAGGCACTTACCGACAACAAGAACAGAACAGCTGCAAATATCAGAAATGCATTTACAAAGGGCTACGGAAATGTAGGTACTCCCGGCTGTGTATCATTCATGTTTGATAAGAAGGGCCAGATCATCATCGATAAGGAAGAGTGCGAGATGGATGCCGACGAGCTCATGATGATCGCACTCGATGCGGGCGCAGAGGATTTCAGTGACGAGGAAGAAAGCTACGAGATCATAACCGATCCCGATGATTTCTCCAAGGTACTTGAAGCGTTAGAGGAAGCAAAGGTGCCCATGCTTGAGGCCGATGTAACCATGATACCTCAGACATATGTAGAGCTTACCGATGAGACAGACATCAAGAACATTAACAAAACTCTTGACCTTCTTGATGATGACGATGATGTCCAGAATGTATATCATAACTGGGATGAATAATTTAATATTATAAGTATAGGGGTCAGGTACCGTAAAATGGTACCTGTTCTTTTTTTGGAGATAAGCGAATTCGCTTAGTCTCTTCGATCGATTTTGGGATTTGTTACAAAAATATTACAATTTGCCCCTCTTTTTTGACCGATACCGCTTGCATATAATTATCAGATGTGGTAAAATATACTATATATAGGGTTAATTTACTACTTTACCACAATAAAGCCGGGATTTGTATATTCTCACGGAGGATTATGCTTACAAATATTCATGTAAAAAATTTTGCTATCATTGATGAAGCCGATATTGACCTGGCGGATAATCTGAATATCTTTACAGGAGAAACAGGAGCGGGCAAGTCGCTATTGCTTGGAGCTCTCAATATGGCTTTAGGTGCCAGGACACTTAAAGATATCATAAGAGCAGATGCTGATCATGCGCTTAGTGAGGTGACATTTACCGATATCCCGAAGGCAGCACGTAAGATGCTTGAGGATGAAGGTTTTTCGGATACGGAAGAGGTCGTGATATCCAAAAAGCTTTTAAGTAACGGCAGAAGCGTATCAAGGATAAACGGCGAGACTGCCTCGGCAGGCTTTGTAAAGGAGCTGGCGGGCTGTCTGATAGATATATACGGACAGAACGAACATCAGTCACTTCTTAAAAAAGAAAACCAGCTCGCTATAGTCGATGAATATGCCGGAGAAGGGATCGAGGCGTTAAAGGATAAGGTAAAGGAACAATACAAAAAGTATTCCGGATTGAAAAAGGAATGCGAGAGCCTGAATGATGACGAACAGGCGAGAAAACGCCGTGCCGATCTTTTGGAGTACGAGATTAACGAGATAGAGAGTGCACAGGTTAAAGAGGGCGAAGAGGAAGAACTGAAGGACAGACATAAGCTCCTGGCCAATGCAAGGCTCATTACGGAGGGACTTGCAGAAGCACATAATGCCATAGAAGGTGACGGCAGAGCCTCTGACAGTTTGACGGAAGCGATAAGGGCGCTGTCAAGAGTATCCGAGTTCGATGAAAGGCTTTCTGCCATGACCGACGCACTTGCCGATATAGACGGGGTATTAAGTGATGCGGTGAGGGATATCAATGATTATATGGAGTCCCTTCCCGATGACAGCAGAGAGCTTGAAGAGACAGAGGAACGTCTCGACCTCATCATGAAGCTCAAATCCAAGTACGGGGCATCGGTAAAGCAGATAGATTCTTATTGTGAAAAGGCCAAAAAAGAGCTTGAACAGCTGTCTGATTATGAAGGATATACCGAGAAGCTGAAAAAAGATTATGCGGAAGCAGAAAAGCAGCTTGTAAAAAGCAGCAGGGAGCTTACCGGGATGCGGAAAGCCTCGGCCGAAAAGCTCGGGATCATGATAAAAGAAGCACTTGGCGAGCTTAATTTCAACCAGACGGAATTTACTATAGAGATAAGCGAAAAGGATGCCTATTCGGCAAACGGCACGGATGAGTGCACATTCATGATGTCCATGAATCCGGGCGAGAGTGCGCGGCCGCTTCAGGACGTGGCATCCGGCGGCGAGCTTTCACGTATCATGCTCGGCATCAAATCGGTCATGGCCGGAAAAGACGGCGTGGGGACACTTATCTTCGATGAGATAGATGCCGGTATCAGCGGAAGGACAGCACAGAAGGTATCGGAAAAACTGTCCAAGATAGCGACAGGACACCAGATAATATGTATTACCCATCTGGCACAGCTTGCTTCCATGGCGGACAGCCATTACGAGATATTAAAGCAGGTTGAAGATGGAAGGACCAGGACGAGTATACATAAGCTGGAAGATGAAGAGATCATCGGCGAACTTGCAAGACTCATAGGCGGAGCCGAATTGACTGACAAAGTATACGAGTCTGCAAGAGAAATGAAGAAGCTGGCTGACGAGAGAAAGAAGAGCATACGATCATAATGGCATATGCGCCTTAATGTTCAGCTTAAATGTATAATGATAAAGTTACAAAACCTCAAGGAGGACATGATATGAAGAATATATTGTTTGCAGCATCGGAAGGTGTGCCTTTCATAAAGACGGGTGGTCTGGCAGATGTTATCGGTTCGCTCCCTAAGTATCTTAATAAGGCAGAATTTGATGTGCGTGTGATCATGCCCAAGTATACCTGCATTAAAGAAGAGCTTAAAAACTCCATGAAATATATCACCCATTTCTATATGGATCTTAACTGGAGAAGACAGTATGTAGGCATTTTTGAGGCCGAGTACGAAGGGATCAAGTATTATTTTATAGATAACGAGTTCTATTTCCAGGGCTTTGCTCCGTATGGAAATATATACGAGGACATAGAAAAGTTTGCATTTTTCTGCCGTGCGGTGCTTTCGGCACTGCCAGTCATAGGATTCAGGCCGGATATCATCCACTGTCATGACTGGCAGACAGGACTTATACCCGTATTTTTACATGATTCGTTCCAAAGCAATGAGTTTTATTGGGGCATAAAGACCATCATGACCATACATAACCTTAAGTTCCAGGGTGTATGGGATAAAAAAGTCATTAAAGAGATCACAGGTCTTTCGGATTATTACTTTACTCCTGATAAGCTCGAGTATAAGGGTGATTCGAACTACTTAAAGGGCGGTATAGTATATGCCGATTATGTGACTACCGTAAGTACCACATATGCCGAAGAGATCAAGATGCCTTTTTACGGTGAAGGTCTGGACGGTCTGATGCGTGCCCGTTCCAACTGCCTGTCGGGTATAGTGAACGGCCTTGATTATGATGAGTATAATCCTGAAACGGATCCTTTCATCGTCAACAACTTTAATGCCATGAATTTCCGTAAGGAAAAGGTAAAGAACAAGACGGCACTCCAGGAGGAACTCGGGTTAGAGGTCAATGAGGATAAGTTTATGATCGGTATCTGCTCGAGACTTACCGACCAAAAAGGCCTTGATCTTGTTGACTGTGTTATAGAGGAGATATGTGCCGAGGATACCCAGTTTGTTATCTTAGGTACAGGAGATCCCAAGTATGAGAATCTGTTCAGACACTTTGCATGGAAGTATCCTGACAGGGTTTCTGCCAATATTTTCTATTCAAATGAACGTTCGCACAGGATATATGCCGCAAGTGATGCTTATCTGATGCCTTCACTGTTTGAGCCCTGCGGACTTTCACAGCTTATGAGTTTAAGATACGGTACTGTTCCTATAGTAAGAGAGACCGGCGGTCTTAAAGATACTGTCATTCCGTACAATGAGTACGAGAACTCGGGAGACGGCTTCAGTTTCTGCAATTACAATGCACATGAGATGCTTGCGACTATAAGATATGCCAAATCGGTATATTACGGAAAGAAGCGCGAATGGAACAAGCTCATCGACAGAGGTATGGCAGCAGACTTTTCCTGGAACAATTCGGCAAAGCAGTATGAGGAGTTGTACAGAAGACTCTGATAAATATTACGGCTGCTGCAGGAATGTGGCAGCCTTTTCATTTTTTTGCTAAATGAAGGATGCGGAATATCGTTTCGTGACCGGAGAAACGCCAAAGATATTTATAGTTGACATTGACTTTAGAGGGGTGCTTATGAAAAAATTAGGAGAATTAACAGCCAGATTCGGCGATCTGCTCCTTTCGGATATAAGCGGGGCGGAGCTTGATAAAGATATCTCTTCGATAGTATATGATACCAGGACCAAGATAGAAAAGGATGCAGCCTTCGTATGTATAAAGGGTGCTTCGTTTGACGGACATGAATTTGCTTTAGAAGCCGTAAAAAGCGGAGCAGGAGTCCTTTTTGTCGAGGACGATATAAATCTTGATGATATTTCCGGCGGTGCTACAGGCAATGTAACCGTTATAAAGGTAAAGGACACCCGTAAGGCATTATCTCTTCTTTCTGCGGCATGGTTCGATCATCCAGCCGATAAGCTTACCACTATTGGTCTTACCGGTACCAAGGGTAAGTCCACCACCTGCTATATGATAAAAAGCATACTTGAGGGTGCCGGCAGAAAATGCGGTATAATCGGTACCATCGGTATCGTTATAGGAGAAAAGGTTTACGAGACCCATAATACGACCCCTGAGTCATTCTTAGTTCAGGAATACATGAAGATGATGGTCGATGCGGGATGCGATACTCTTATCATGGAGGTATCATCACAGGGACTTAAGCAATCCAGGGTATACGGCGTGATATTCGATATCGCCGTGTTCACCAACCTGTCAAAGGATCATATCGGCGGTGCGGAGCATAAGGATTTTGAAGAGTATGTATATTGCAAATCACTTTTGTTTAAGCAGTGCAAAAAGGCAGTAGTAAATACAGATGATCCTCATTTTACGGATATGATAAAGGACAGCACTGCTGAGATTGAGGGCTTCTGTATAGACGGGGCTGCATCCGCGGATATTACAAAGAAAATTACCGTTATTGAAAAAGCATCAGGTCTCACTCTTACCAAAAAGGGCGGTATCATGGGGATAGAGTTCGACTATGCCGGACATTTTCCGGGTAAGGCGGCGCTTTCAATACCCGGCAGGTTCAATGTTATGAATGCACTTTGTGCCATAACCGTATGCTCACATTTTACAAATGACACTAAGGTCATATCGGATGCTCTGTACAGCGTACATGTGAGAGGCCGTTTGGAGCCGGTAAAGATATCGGACAGATTTACTCTGCTTATAGACTATGCACATAATGCGGTGGCATTGGAAAATGTACTCGGAACCTTAAGAGAGTATGAGCCGGGACGACTGGTATGTCTTTTCGGATGCGGAGGCAACAGGTCTAAGGACAGAAGATACGAGATGGGCGAGATCTCCTCGAAGATGGCCGATCTGACTGTGGTAACATCGGATAATCCCAGATATGAAAAGCCCGAGGATATCATTAATGATATCCTTATCGGAGTAAACAGGGGGACCGGAAAATATATAACCATACCTGACAGAAGGGACGCCATCAGATATGTTATAGAAAACGCTGAAGACGGGGACTGTATCCTTCTTGCCGGCAAAGGCAACGAGGATTACCAGGAGATAGAAGGCGTACGGTATCATATGGATGAAAGGGAGATAATCGCTGATATTGTCGGGGGAGTGTGACAATATGTATGCGGATATTATAATAGATATTTCTGTCGAAAACCTTGACAGGACTTATCAATACAGGATCCCGGAACATCTGTCGGGTAATATCGGTGCGGGTGACAGAGTGATCATTCCGTTCGGAAAAGGCGACAGAAAGATAAAGGGATATATAGTAGGGCTTTCGGATATACCGAAGATACCGGAGGAAAAGATAAAGGATATCGAATCCTTATGCCCCGGCGATATAGGTATAGATGATAAGATGATATCGCTTGCGTTCTGGATGAAGGAACACTTCGGCTCCACTGCGAATGAAGCGTTAAAATGCGTCATTCCCGTAAAAAGAGTGGTAAAAAACAAGGTAAACAGGACCATACTTCCGGCAGTACCGCTTCCTGCACTAAAAGGGGCTCTCGATAAAGCGGAAAAGAGACATTGGTCCGCAAAAGAAAGACTGCTCAAAGAGCTTATCGCCGAATACGATACAGGGCTTAACTATGAGCTTGTAACCGATAAGCTGAACGTACTCCCGGCTACAGTAAAAGCACTCGAAAAAGACGGGACTATAAAGATAGAAAGTATTCTTAAGTACAGAAACTATGCAGGAACAGCGATAGCCGATGCATTAGAGGAAGGTGTCGGGAAGAATATTGAGCTCAATCCCGAACAAAGAGCGATAAGTGACAGCATCATATCGGATATGAAGGCCGGTATCCACGGAAAATATCTGATACACGGCATCACCGGAAGCGGAAAGACCGAGGTGTATCTTGCAGTCATAGATGAAGTGATACGTCAGGGGAAAAGCGTGATCATGCTGATACCCGAGATAGCACTTACATATCAGACGGTAAAAAGGTTTTATAAAAGATTCGGTGAGGGTATATCGGTACTTAACTCACGTATGTCGGCCGGAGAAAGATATGACCAGTATTTAAGGGCCAAAAACGGGGACACACGGATAGTGATAGGCCCGCGTTCCGCCGTATTTACTCCTTTTGACAACTTGGGCCTTATCATTATAGATGAGGAGCATGAAGGCTCCTATAAGAGCGAGAATTCCCCCAGGTACAGCACAAGGGATGTGGCAGCAAGACGTGCCGAGACGGAGGGAGCGTCACTTATACTCGGTTCCGCCACACCGTCCTTAGAAAGCTACAGTGCTGCATGCGCGGGAAGGATCAAGCTGTTCGAGCTTGAAAAAAGAGCGGGAGACGCAGAGCTTCCTTGTGTTTATATAGCTGACTTAAAAGAGGAACTAAAAGCAAAAAACAGGTCGATATTTTCCAGAAAACTTAAGGAGCTTATAGCGGACCGTTTAGAAAAAAAAGAACAGGTGATGCTCTTTATCAACCGAAGGGGGCATTCGGGTTTTGTAAACTGCAGGAGCTGCGGACATGTGATAAAATGTCCTCATTGTGACGTATCACTGACATATCATAATAACGGAAAGCTTGTGTGCCACTATTGCGGTTTTGAGCAGGATATGGTAAAATCCTGTCCCGAGTGCGGTTCGCCGTATATAAAGGCTTTCGGTACAGGCACCCAAAAGGTGGAAGAACTTTTGGCTGTCGAGTTTCCGGAGGCTAAAGTACTCAGGATGGACCATGATACCACAAAGCAGAAGGAAAGCTATGACGAGATACTTTCAAAGTTTGCCGACCATGAGGCGGATATCTTAGTCGGAACACAGATGATAGTGAAAGGGCATGATTTCCACAGGGTGACGTTAGTCGGTATATTGCTTGCGGATATGTCTTTATATTCAGAGGATTTCAGAAGTGCGGAGAAAACCTTCGAGCTTTTATCCCAGGCGGCAGGACGGGCAGGAAGAGGAAGTGCTAAGGGAGCCGTGGTCATACAGACATATAATCCCGAGCATTATGCTGTGGCTGCAGCAGCAGCACATGATTATAAGAGCTTTTATAATGAAGAGATGGGATTTCGACATCTTATGAACTACCCGCCGTCATGGAACATATTAAAGGTGCTGATAACAGGCGGAAACGCGGAGAGCCTGGTAAGGGAAGTAAACCGTATAGCCCCGTGTATCAAAGGGATAATCGATGAAAGAAAACCGGGGTACGGACACGCCGTAAAGCTGTTCGGACCGTCAGAGGAAAAGATATTTAAGCTCAATGATACATACAGGTATTCGGCATATCTTAAATCAGATGACTATGCGGAGCTTGTAAGGATAAAGGATAGGCTTATCGGCTATACGCCGGAAGATAAGGGTGTAACGATACAGTTTGACTTTAACCCTGCGTGATGTAAATACATTAAAGATATCTGTCTTTAAAATACTATAAATATGAAACGGAGAAAAAACATGGCATTAAGAAACATCAGGACTGAGGGAGACCCGATACTCGGGAAGATCTCCAAACCCGTACTTGAAATGAATGATAAGACAAAGGTACTGATCGGGGATATGTTAGAGACCATGTACCATGCAAACGGCGTAGGCCTTGCAGCCGTACAGGTCGGTGTACTGAAAAGAGTGGTAGTGATAGACGTATCCGAAGACGGTGACAGCCCCATCATACTTATAAATCCCGAGATAGTCGATAAATCCGGTTCACAGACAGGTGATGAAGGATGCCTTAGCGTACCCGGGAAAAGCGGTGTGGTTACCCGTGCCAATCATGTAAAGGTAAAGGCTTTTAACGAGAAAATGGAGCTTTTCGAGCTTGAGGGGGATGAGCTTTTGGCTCGTGCCATACAACATGAGGTTGACCATCTTGACGGAATATTGTATACTTCTAAGGTTGAGGGACCTATAAAGACCGCTGAAGACTGATATTTCAGCTCTTACCCGAAGAAGAGCAGGCAGGGTGCCGGTAAGCAAAAGCCTGCAGTGAGGATTATGATATGAAGATAGTATTTATGGGAACACCCGACATCGCAGCGGGTGTACTTGCATCGCTGTTAGACTCGGAGCATGAAATCCTGGGCGTGGTCACACAGCCTGATAAGCCCAACCAGCGCGGTAACGGGATCACATTTTCACCTGTAAAGCAGAAGGCTCTTGAAGCGGGGCTTAAGATATTCCAGCCGCAAAAGGCATCGGATGAGGCTTTTGTGGAGGAATTAAGAAAGCTTGCCCCCGATGTAATAGTAGTGGTAGCATTCGGACAGATATTGAAAAATAATATACTCTCGCTCCCGAAATACGGGTGTATAAATGTACATGCATCCCTGCTTCCGAAATACAGGGGTGCGTCTCCCATACAGTGGGCAGTGATAAACGGTGATGAAGAAACAGGTGTTACTATCATGCATATGGATGCGGGCATAGATACAGGGGATATGATCCTTCAGAAGAAGATCACCTTGGCACCCGATGAAACAGCAGGATCGTTATTTGACAGACTGACCGAAATATCGGGTCCCACACTGTTAGAAGCCTTAAAGAGCATAGAAGACGGAACAGCCGTGAGTATTCCGCAAAACGATGCTGAAGCCACATATGTGAGCATGCTTAAAAAATCCATGGGCAAGCTTAACTTTAACCACAGTGCCGTGGAGCTTGAGAGACTTATAAGAGGTCTTATACCGTGGCCGGGAGCATATACCTTTGTCGGCGGAAAAATGCTTAAGATATGGAAGGCAGGTATTGCTGCCGATTATGAGGATGTAGAAGCAGCCGCCGGGCAGATCAGGATCGTGGACAATGCCGTATTCATCGGTACAGAGGATAAGCCTTTGGAGATCTTAGAACTTCAGCTCGAAGGTAAAAAACGTATGGCAGCGAGCGATTTTGTAAGAGGAACGGTTATAGCGGACGGAACTTTCGTTGAGTGATCATAAGGGGAAGTTAAAATTGAGTGCCAGAAACACAGTGCTTGACAGCCTTATAAAGGTTTTGGAAGAAAAAAAGCCGCTTCATATTGTCCTTAAGGAAGCTTTAGGGAAAACGGAAACAAAAGAGGACAGAAAATTTATCTCGAGGCTTGTGAGAGGCTGTGTGGAAAGAGCCCTGACGCTTGACGGGATAATAAACAGATATTCCAAGGTGAAGGCGGATAAGCAGAAGCCGGTCATAAGGAATATATTAAGAGAAGGCATATATCAGATATTGTTTATGGATTCGGTCACGGATTTTGCCGCGTGTAACGAATCGGTAAAGCTTGCGGGAAAAAGAGGTTTCAGGAGTCTTGCGGGCTTTATAAACGGAAATTTAAGAAATATATGCCGTGAAAAGGAAAGTATTTTAGATGATATTGAGAGGGCCGGACTTTCATATAAATATTCCGTACCGGATATCGTAGTTAATGAGTTTGTTAACAGCTTCGGAAAAGATAAGAGCGAAGAAGCCTTTAAGTATTTCTTCTCCGATACCGGAGTATCCTACAGGACAAATAAGACGAAATCGGAGCCGTCATTAATATATGATAAGTTTGAGGCTGCATTTAAGGATACGGATACCGTGATCAAAAAGAACAGGTATCTTGACTGCTGCTTTACGCTTAAGGGTGCCGGAACTCCGGATGGTATGGAGGAGTTTAAGAACGGGACCGTGGTGGTACAGGATTTCAGCTCCGCACTTGCAGGCTTTATTGCTGATTCCTGTTGTAAGTGCAAGAAGGGAAAAGTCCTTGATCTTTGTGCTGCTCCGGGAGGAAAGAGCCTGCATTTGGCGGATATGGGGTACAGGATTACCTCATGTGATATCTCGGAGGCTAAATGTTCTCTTATACGGGAAGCTGCGGGCAGATGCGGTTTTTCGGATATAGATATAAGGGTAAACGATGCTTCTGTATATAATGAAGAGTTTAAGGAAGCATTTGATATAGTATTGTGTGACCTTCCCTGCTCGGGACTGGGCATTATAGGGAAAAAGCCGGATATAAAATACAATGTCACGGATGAAAAGATCACGGAGCTTTCCCTGCTGCAAAGGGCCATACTTAAAAATGCCGTAAATTATGTTAAACCGGGCGGGATACTTATTTACAGTACATGTACTATCACAGAAAGGGAAAATACCGAAAATTACGCCTTACTTATAAATGAGTGCGGGATGCGGAAGATACCGGTAAAGGATAATCTGCCGGAAGGCATCTTGCCGGCTAAAGCAGATGACGGCTATATCCTTATAAGGCCCGGACAGTATGAAAGCGACGGATTTTTCATATCCTGCTGCATGAGATGACGGCTGCTTTGTATACGGGCAGCAAAGAATGGATCAGAGGATTATCATATGATTTCAAAACCGGATTTACGTTCACTTTCATTGCAAGAACTAAAGCACGAAACAGAAGAAGCGGGGGAGAAGAGCTTCAGAGCGGTCCAGGTATATGAATGGCTTCATAAGAAGAATGTCTCGGGGCTTGATGAAATGAGCAATGTACCTGCCGCGTTTAAGGAAAAGCTTATAACAAAATATGAACTTTATTCCATGGTACCGATAAAGGTGCTTGAGGATGAAGAGGACGGGACAAGGAAATTCCTTTTTAAGACCATAGACGGCAATGCGATCGAAAGTGTACTTATGAAGTATGAGCACGGTTATTCGGCATGCATTTCCTCGCAGGTCGGATGCAAGATGGGATGTGCTTTCTGTGCTTCGGGTATAGGAGGAAAGGTAAGGGACCTTACCTCAGGAGAGATGCTTGAGCAGATATATGAGATGCAGAAGGCTGCAAATGTCAGAATATCCAATATCGTAGTCATGGGGACCGGCGAGCCGTTTGATAATTTCGATAATTTCATACGCTTTTATGAGATGATAACCGATAAGGACGGACTGAATATCAGCGGCAGGAATATCACGGTATCCACCTGCGGCATAGTGGATAAGATAGTCGAGCTTGCGGATAAGGAATATGCCCTGACTCTTGCTATATCGCTCCATGCACCTAATGATACGTTAAGAAAGACCATAATGCCGTCGGCAAACAGATATAAGATAAAGGATATAATGGAAGCCTGTGATTATTTCTTTAAAAAAACAGGCAGGCGTGTTACCTTCGAATACAGTCTGATGTCCGGCGTAAATGATTCGGCTGAATGTGCAAAAGAGCTGGCAGAACTCGTAAAAGGCAAAAACTGCCACATTAATCTTATCCCCGTAAATCCCGTAAAAGAAAGGGATTTTAAGAGAAGCGGCAATGACAGGATAGCCGATTTTAAAAAATTGCTTGAAAAAAACAGAATAAATGTTACTATTAGAAGAGGAATGGGTAAAAATATCGATGCCGCATGCGGACAGCTAAGAAGAAGCTATATGAAAGGCGAAGCGGATATCGATGAAAAATAAATGGAAAGTGGGGTGATCCGGTTGCAGGCAGTTGCAAAGACAGATGTCGGTATTATGAGACAGATGAACCAGGACTATTGCTATGCCAATACTTCTGAAACCGGACTCCTGCCGAATCTGTTTATCGTGGCCGACGGAATGGGAGGCCATAACGCGGGAGATTATGCTTCCCGCTTCTGTGTGGAAAAGTTTGTGGAGCTGGTAAGAAATGCCGGCAGCGGGGTGGTAAGTAAGCTGAGTTTTTTGGAGAATGCCATAAGGGAAACGAATGAGCAGCTGATAGTAAGAGCTGCAGAGAACCCGGATCTTGAAGGCATGGGTACCACGTTTGTTGCGGCTACGATAGCGGACAACAATGAAATGGATGTCTTAAACATCGGCGATAGCCGGCTGTACATCATCGATTCCGAGATAAGACAGATCACCGAAGATCATTCGCTTGTCATGGAGATGGTAAAAAACGGGGATATAAAAAAGGAAGAAGCCAGATTCCATCCCAAGAAAAACGTGGTTACGAGGGCCATAAGTGCTATCGGGGTGGTCATACCCGATATGTTCAGGGTTCCGGTAAAAAAAGACGATATAATCCTTCTGTGTTCGGACGGTTTATCAAATATGATTGCAGATTCGGAAATTTATGATATAATCAATGAGAATCGTGAGGATATTAACAAGGCTGCGGAGGTTCTGATAGAAAGGGCCAACCGGTACGGCGGCAGGGATAACATAACGGCCGTGCTTGTTAAGATAGAGGACTAAAAAGCGTTTATTGTGAGGAAAAAAGATGATCAAAGCAGGAATGTATATAAGCGACAGATATGAGATAATCGACAAGGTCGGTTCCGGCGGAATGGCTGACGTGTATAAAGCACTCTGCCACAGACTGAACCGTTATGTTGCTATTAAGATTCTTAAACCCGAGTATTCGACGGATGCGGGCTTTGTACAGAAGTTCAGGGCCGAGGCACAATCAGTAGCGGGTCTTTCACATCCCAATATCGTAAGTGTCTATGACGTAGGTGAGGATGACGGACTCTATTATATAGTAATGGAGCTTGTAGAAGGCATCACCTTAAAGCGTTTTATTGAAAAAAGGAAAAAGCTTGATGTCAAGGAGGCAGTCGGTATAGCCATCCAGATCGCGATGGGTATGGAAGCTGCTCATACGCATCATATCATACACAGGGATATCAAACCCCAGAATATCATTATATCAAGAGAGGGTAAGGTTAAGGTTGCCGATTTCGGTATAGCAAAGGCTGCCACTTCAAATACCATATCCCAGAATGCCATAGGTTCGGTACATTACCTTTCGCCCGAGCAGGCCAGAGGCGGATACAGTGACGAGCGAAGCGATATTTATTCACTCGGCGTAACACTATATGAGATGTTATCGGGACAGGTACCCTTTGCGGGAGACAACTCGGTATCGGTAGCACTTCTCCATATACAGAGCGAAGCGATACCGGTAAGAGAGCTTAACCCCGAGGTGCCCTTAAGTGTTGACAAGATCATACAGAAGTGTATGCAGAAGAAGCCCGAGCGCAGATATCAGACTGCAGCCGAGCTGATAGTGGACCTTAAGCGTTCGGTCATCAATCCCGAAGGAGATTATGTAAGCATTTCTTCAAATGCCATAGTACCCAATTCTCCTACAAGAAGCATTACGGAGGAAGAGCTTAACACCATTAAGAATGCGGCAAGTGCGGCTAAGACACCGTCTACACGTATCTCTTATTCGGACAGGAAGATCAGGAAAAAGGTTAAGCGCGAGACAGAAGAGCTTGACACTATGGATTCCGGACTTGAGAAGGTCCTGACCGTAGTAAGCGTACTTGCAGCCATAGCACTTTTAGTACTTATATTCTATCTTGCATGGAATCTGTTTGTTAAGGATAACGGCGAAGGATCGAACGGCGGTATTCTGTCCGGTCTGTTTAATGAAAACAACGGTTCGTCGACTACCCCGACTCCCGATCAGGCTACTCCTACGGAAGGTCTGATAAAGGTACCTACCACACCTTCACCCAGTCCTTCACCGGTACCTATAGGATCTGAATTAAGGGAAGTACCGAGAGTCATAGGACTTACACGTGAGGATGCGGAAGAATCATTAAAGAAGCAATCTCCGTATTTCCAGATCACATATGTGGAAGAGTTTAATGATGAATATGCAAAGGATCTGATATGTGCACAGTATCCCGGCGAGCATTCAATGGTTCCCGAGGATAAGGTGATACAGTTGACACTTAGCGTCGGACCCGAGATGAAGGAGCTTTTAGATGTTAAGGGCCGTGATTCTTCCTCGGCCAAGATGCTGCTCGAAAACAACGATTATAAGACCGAGTTTATCGAGGAATATGACGATGTTATAGAAGCAGGTTATGTTATAAGAACCGAACCCGAAGCCGGAGAAATGCTTCCTAAGGGAGAAGTGGTAAGGGTTTATGTAAGCCGCGGACGTGAGATAAAATATGTCGAATGTCCCGATATAGTAGGAAGAAAACAGGCCAGAGCCGAAAAGATGATCGTTGCCGCAAACCTTGTAGTAGGTGAGATCCGACAGGAATACAGCGATTCCTTTGATAAGGGTATCGTTATAAGCCAGGATGTGTTAGCAGGGTCACAGGCTGAAGAAGGAAGCATGGTAAGCTTTGTAGTAAGCCTCGGTTCAGAACCTGTGGTCACTGACCCTCCCGTTATCACACAAGATCCGGTGGTAACTCCTGACCCGGGTATCACATATACACCATGGCCTACCCAAGATCCCGGAGGAGAAGGCGGGCAACCGGCCGGCTGATAATGATCGTATAGTAGAAAGAGCTGTCACGAAAGTTACGACAGCCCTTTCTTATATCTTATAAAAGGAATTCGGATGTTTGGAAAGATTATAAAAGGAGTGGCGGGCTCATATAATGTTGTTACCGCAGACGGGACGGTATTTCTTTGCAAGGCCAGGGGCCTTTTCAGAAAAAACGGCATTACACCCTTGGTCGGAGACAATACCGAGTTTGAGGTGACGGATGAAAAAGAAAACGAAGGAAATATAATACGTATCTTAGATAGAAAAAATGAGCTCATCAGACCTGCATGTGCCAATGTGGATCAGGTACTTGTAGTATTTGCGGCTGCCGACCCGGAGCCGAATTTTAACCTGCTTGACAGATTTCTTATAATGATGAAGAAACAGGGCGTTGATTCAGTGATATGTTTTAATAAGAAGGATATCGCGGACAGCGGGAAACTGGAGAGTATCGCAAAGAATTATGAGGCAGGCGGTTTTTTCGTAATATATACAAGTGTACTTAAGGGAGAAGGCAGGGAGAAGATAGAGGAAGTGCTGAAAGGCAGGACCACTATACTGGCCGGCCCTTCGGGAGTGGGCAAGTCATCCATGATGAACATGCTTTCACCCGACGCGGGTATGGAAGTAGGAGTCCTAAGCGAGAAGATCAAAAGGGGAAAGCAGACCACCAGGCATACGGAGCTTATAGCTCTGGGCGATGATACATATCTGTGTGATTCTCCGGGCTTCAGCTCGATATACCTTACGGATATCGATGCCAAGGACCTTAAAAACTATTTCCCGGAGTTTAATCCGTATTCGGATAAATGCAGGTTTCTTACCTGCAGTCATATAAATGAGCCGGATTGTGCGGTAAAAGAAGCACTTGCAGCCGGCAGTATCAGCAAAATGAGATATGAGAATTACTGTCTTTTATATAATGAACTTAAAAGCAGAAAGCGGGGTTTAAAATGAACAAGCTGGCACCTTCAATACTGGCAGCGGATTTTTTCAGGCTGGGAGAACAGATAAGGGAAGTGGAAAAAGCGGGAGCACAGTATCTCCATATAGATGTTATGGACGGAAGCTTTGTTCCGAGTATTTCTTTCGGTCTGCCGCTTATATCGTCCATACGTAAGCAGACGGGACTTATTTTTGATGTACATCTTATGGTGACCGAGCCGGAGAGGTTTGTGGACCAGTTTGCAGATGCGGGTGCGGATATCATTACCGTTCATTATGAGGCCTGTACGCATCTTAACCGTACATTAAAGCATATAAGGGAGAGGGGGATTAAGGCAGGTGTGGCTTTGAATCCCGCAACCGTATCTTCCAATTTAAAATATCTGTATGATTATATAGATATGATACTCGTGATGTCAGTCAATCCCGGATTCGGAGGACAGCTGTTTATCCCGGAGACACTTGAAAAACTGCGTGATGTTGCAGATGAGGTCAGAAGCTCCGGTAAAAACATCGATATTGAGGTGGACGGCGGAGTGACACTTAAAAACGTATCCGAGATCATAAATGCCGGCGCAAATGTGATCGTCTCGGGCAGCAGTGTATTTAGAGGGGATATAGCAGGTAATGTAGCGGAGTTCCTAAAGATAATGGGTTAGTATGGGGTATTTGCCTATGAAACTTGATGAGATCAGGATAGGTTCTGTAATCGATATTTATATAAGACGAAACAATTCGGCATATAAAACGGTCAGTAAAGTTGAGTATACCGATGAGAAATTCATAGGGGTAACCCCTATAGCCTCCAAGCACGGGCTTTTCAGATTCCATAAAGAGGATGATGTGGATATCGTTTACCGTGAAGGCGATAAATACTGGAAATGGGAACATGTGAAAACAGGTATAGCGAGACGTAAGGACGGGAGCAGGCTGCATATTTTCTCGGCTCCGGTAAAAGCTGTACAGTTTAACAGGCGTACCCAGTTCCGGTTTGAGATCGGTACCGAGATCAAAATGAAATACGAGATAATGAAAAAGGATGACAACGAAGGAAAGGGAAATGAGAAAACTCCTTCGGTGGACCTTGACAATATCCTTCTGATGCTGGACGAGCATTATGAAGAGGTGGAATGCAGAGGATACTTAAAGGACTTAAGCGAAGGCGGGGCATCGGTGGAAACGGATGTTAAGCTTGATAAGGGAGTATTTGTGAGCTTCTCGATTGATTCCGAGCTCGGAACGGTCAGCTTAAGAGGGGTCATCATAAGAGTAAAGGAAGACAAACACGGTTATTTTGATTATACATACGGGGTTTCGTTTGTAGAGACCAGTAAGAATTATATGCAGTATTTTTATCTTCAACAACGCAAACAGCTTTATGAGCAGAACAACGATAATGACTGAGCGTTCCTTATCTTAAAGGAGGCAGTATATGGTAAAGAAAAAACGGATATGCGCGTTGATAATATTGATGGCGCTACTTGCAGGCTGTATCCTGCCGGGTACGGCAAAAGAAGTAAATGCCAAGAATATTTCGGGAGTGAAGTACAGCGATATGGCTGTGGATCCGACAGTTAAGGGAAGCGGTTATTCTGCCGTGCTGTATGACAATCAGAACGGACTCCCTACATCGGAAACGAATGCCGTGACCGAGACTGCAGAGGGATTCATATGGATAGGAAGTTACAGCGGTCTTATAAGATATGACGGCAATACATTTGAAAGAATGGATTCCACCACGGGCATAACGAGTGTAGTCTGTCTTTATGTCGATTCCAAAAACCGTCTCTGGATAGGTACGAACGATAACGGTGTAGCAGTTATGGAAAACGGTAAATACACTGTATATGACACCTCAGACGGGCTGGGGTCTTCTTCAGTGCGTTCCATAACCGAGGACAGCAAGGGTACCATATATATCGCTTCGACAAACGGATTAAATACCGTGACCGAAGACATGGTACTTCACAGATTTGATGAAAAGCAGATCAACAACAAATATATCTGCGAGCTCCGTATCACCGATCAGGACGTGATCTACGGAGAGACAATGGACGGTGATATATTTACTATAGAAAACGGTACTCTTACAAGCTTTTACGGAGCTAAGTCTTTAGGTGTAGGTGATGTAAACTGTGTCCTGCCGGATCCCGACAACCCCGGATATGTTTATATAGGAAATACCGAGTCACAGATATATTACGGTATGCTCAGCGGCAGCCTCCATGATGTAAAAAGAATGAGCATTTATCCGCTTACATATGCGGCTTCCATAGAAAAGTACAACGGTAAGGTATGGGTATGTGCGGATAACGGTATCGGTGTATTTGATGATGACGGTTTTCACATTTTAGAAGATATACCCTTAAATAATTCGATAGAGCACATGATGGTCGATTATGAAGGAAACCTTTGGTTCACTTCTTCACGTCAGGGTATTATGAAGATAGTGCCCAATCAGTTTACAGATGTTTATGACAAATACGGACTTGAAAATGCTGTAGTCAATTCCACATGTGAATATAACGACATGCTCTTTATCGGTACGGATACGGGACTTACGGTTATCGATAAAAACAAAGTGATAGACGAGGTGGTCATCCAGTGTAAGGACACCAATGACAGGTTCAGGTTTAATCATAATCTTATAAGCCTGCTTCAGGGATGTAGGATAAGATCCATAAAAAGAGATTCCAAAAACAGGCTCTGGATAGCAACATACAGTACCAGGGGACTTTTAATATATGATAACGGCATGATCACCCGTTTTGACAATGAGAACGGACTGCCGTCTAACAAGGTACGTACCGTATATGAGATGTCGGACGGGACTGTTATGGTAGCCTGCAGCGGCGGAATGGTCCGTATCAGGGATGATAAGGTGGCAGGTTCATACGACAACCGTTCGGGTATAAACAATCTCGATGTTCTTACGGTAACCGAAGGCTTTAACGACGATGCGATCATCGGGTCGGACGGAAACGGAATCTATGTCATAAAGGGTCAGAATATCATAAATCTCGGGAAAAAGGACGGCCTTCATTCGGAAGTTGTAATGAGGTTAAAACGCGATGAGGAGAGAAAGGTGATCTGGATAATCACAAGCAACTCGATCGCCTATATGACGGAGGATTATAAGATCACTACGATCGCAGGGTTCCCTTATTCCAATAACTTTGACATGTATGAGAACAGTCATGGTCAGATGTGGATATTATCCAGTAACGGTATCTATATTATACCGACGGATAATCTTATAGGCAACACGGATATAAATCCGGTATTCTTCAGCATGGATAACGGACTTCCCTGCGTTGCCACCGCCAACTCATACAGCTGTGTCGATAAGGACGGTATTCTGTATATAGCGGGAACCACGGGCGTAGCTGCCGTAAATATTGAAGAGGTTTCGCTGGATATAGGAAATATCAAATTAAACGTACCCTATATCGAAGCGGACGGAGAGTTCATATATCCCGATAAAAATGGTACATTTAATATACCGTCATCGTCAAACAGGCTTGTGATCTACGCTTATATATATACATATGCCCTGATCAATCCCAAGGTCACATACTGGCTTGAAGGATTTGACAAGGATTTCATCACAAAGAGCAGAAAAGATATGGAACCGGTTGTCTATACCAATCTTGACGGCGGTACATATCATTTCATGATGGTCATCCAGGATACACTCGGAAGAGATAACAAACAAGTTGATATTGTTATCACGAAAAAAAGAGCTTTTTATGAAGAGGCATGGTTCAAGCTTTTAGTAGTACTCGGCGTGATCAGTCTGGTATTCGGTTTTATAGTATTTATCGTATACAGGAAAACCCGTGCTCTTACAAAGAAGAATGAACAGAACAGACAGTTCATCAATGAGATGACTCAGGCGTTTGCGAAGACAATCGATATGAAGGACAAGTATACAAACGGTCATTCCGAAAGAGTGGCAGAGTATACAGCCATGCTGACAAAAGAACTGGGTTATGACGATGAAACAGTGGAGAAGTACAGGAATATCGCACTTTTGCATGATATCGGAAAGATTTCAATACCTCCTGAGGTACTTAATAAGGAAGGTAAGCTTACCGATCAGGAGTTCAATATCATAAAGTCACACTCCGCACAAGGATACAAGGTACTTAAGGATATAAGCCTTATGCCGGAGCTTGCGATAGGAGCAGGACAGCATCATGAAAGACCTGACGGAAAGGGATATCCTAAGGGATTGAAAGGTGATCAGATCGAGCGTGTGGCACAGATCATCGCTGTAGCCGATACTTTTGATGCAATGTACTCAGACAGACCTTACCGTAAGCGTATGAACTTTGATAAGGCGGTTTCCATCATAAAGGAAGTGGCCGGTACACAGCTTACGGAAGATGTAGTTGAAGCATTCTTGAGGATCGTCGAAAGAGGAGGCTTACGCGCCGAGGATGACAAGGGCGGCGGAAGCATGGAAGATATCGATAATATCCATATGCAGCAGGATAAAAAGGCTGCAAAACGCAGCTGAATAAAAGCAAATGTAACAGTAAATGTTACACCTGAAGATTAAGTAAATCTCGAAAATCCTTGAGGATCAAGGTTTTTTGGGATAGGAGGATGATAAAAATGAAATTAGGCATAGTAGGCCTGCCGAACGTAGGCAAAAGCACACTGTTCAATTCACTCACAAAAGCGGGAGCAGAGTCAGCCAATTATCCGTTCTGTACCATTAACCCCAATGTCGGTGTGGTAGCAGTACCGGATGAGAGACTTGATGTGCTGACGGATATGTACAAGTCGGAATCAAAAGTTCCCGCAGTCATAGAATTTGTGGATATCGCAGGTCTGGTAAAGGGCGCATCAAAGGGTGAGGGACTCGGCAACCAGTTCCTTTCACACATCCGCGAGGTAGATGCGATAGTACATGTAGTAAGATGCTTCGAGGATACCAATATCGTGCATGTTGACGGAAGTGTCGATCCTGCAAGAGATATTGAGACCATCAACTTAGAACTTATCTTTGCCGATCTTGAGGTCATAGAAAAGAGGATGGCAAAGGGTGTAAAGGGCGCGGCCAACAACAAGACACTGGCCAAGGAAGTAGAACTTTTAAAGAAGCTTAAAGAACTTTTGGAATCAGGACAGCTTGCAAAAAGCTTTAAAACAGATGATGAAGAAGAACAGGCTATGTTTGATTCATTCGATCTTCTTACGGCAAAGCCCGTTATCTTTGCGGCAAATGTAAAAGAGGATGATCTGGCAGATGACGGCGCATCCAATCCCCATGTGCAGGCAGTAAGGGAATTTGCAAAAAACGACGGCGACGGCGTATTCGTGGTAAGTGCTGAGATAGAGCAGGAGCTCTCCGAACTTGACGATGATGAGAAAAAAGCATTCCTGGAGGATCTGGGTGTAGCAAAGTCCGGACTTGAGAAACTTATCGTAGCATGCTATGACCTCTTAGGTCTTATGAGCTTCCTTACCGCAGGGCCCAAGGAGACCAGAGCATGGACCATCAGAAAAGGTACCAAGGCACCTCAGGCAGCAGGAAAGATCCATTCCGACTTCGAACGCGGTTTCATCAGAGCCGAGGTCGTTAATTACGACAACCTGGTAGCATGCGGCGGTTATAACGGTGCCAAGGACAAAGGTCTTGTGCGTTCCGAAGGTAAGGAATACGTAGTCCAGGACGGCGACGTGATCTTATTTAGGTTTAATGTTTGATAATAATGCCTAGTCGGGCAGGGCGCCGCCATAGTATAAAACACATCATCGCTTAGCAGAGATATACTAAACGGCCCCATCTGCATTCCGGCTTCGGACGCTTGCAATCGTGCGTCCGCTTGATACCGGACGCACTTAGGCTTCGCTCAAAAATCGGTTTGGATAACCGATTTTTGCCTTGCCTACAAGCATCTGTGACCGTAGTATATCTACTGCACGCTTAAGGTTTTATCCTATGGCGGTGCCCTGCCCGACAATACATATGTTAATATCATAAATAAAAAACACGGAGGAAAAAACATGAGCTGGTGGGGGAATGAGACCTCAGTCAGGTTTCCGAACATTGGTATAGAGTTTAATGATCTCCCGAGAGGTCTTGCGATAGGCAGTTTTAAGATCGCATTTTACGGTGTCCTTATAGCGGCAGGTATGCTCTTAGGTATAGCGATATCCAGATGGAAGGCAAGAAAAACCGGGCAGGACCAGGACATATATCTTGATTTTGCACTCTGGGCCATTCCTTTTTCGGTACTCGGAGCACGAATTTATTATGTTGTATTTCAATGGGACCAGTTTAAGGACAATTTCTGGAGCATATTTAACATAAGGCAGGGCGGACTTGCCATTTACGGCGGTGTCATAGTGGCCATCCTTTCGGTCATTATATATTCCAGGATCAAAAAACTGAATCTGGGACTTATGGCCGATACCGGTATCATCGGACTAATCTTAGGACAGATAATCGGACGCTGGGGCAACTTCTTTAACAGGGAAGTGTTCGGTAAGTTTACTGATTCGGTCTTCGCGATGCAGATAGATATCTCGGATAAGGCATTAAGCAGTATATATAACCCGTCGCTTGTATCCGAGAGCCTGCTTAGAAACATGTTTGCCGGCAAGGAAGATACCCTTAATAATATAATAGAGATCCGTAACAATATCATGGTACTTTCCGACGGAAGACAGTTTATCCAGGTACACCCCACATTCCTGTATGAGTCGGTATGGAATATATTAGTACTTATAATCCTTCTTATCGCATGGCCTAAGAAGAAGTTTAACGGCGAGATACTTCTTTTGTATTTTGCCGGATACGGTTTCGGAAGGTTTTTCATAGAAGGGATCAGAACTGACCAGCTCTATATATGGGGTACCGGTCTTGCGGTATCACAGGTACTTTCGGCAATACTGTTCATAGCTGCAGTTATCCTGATAGTTATATTCAGGACCAAAGCCATCCGATCGGGCGAAGCAAAGCATGTATCGCTGGTACTTAATGCAGCCGCAGCAAAAAATGAAGAAGAGAGTACGGAAGATGCTTCTTATACCGCTTTTGAGGCAAGAGAGGACAATCACGGCAAGGTTGTGGATGCGGATATAAAAGATGCTGATTATATCGATATGAAGATAAAGGATCCGAAGTACAAAGATATCTCAAAAAATTAAAATGAATGAATAAATGATACAGATCATAGTGAAGACTCTGCTTTTGAACGAAGCAGGGTCTTTTTTTATATTCTTTTCTGTATTTTTATTCATTTCTTGTGGAGAACATATATTCGCACACAATATATAGATATTGCACAAAAACGGAATAAAAAAATATTAAAAAATATGTATTTTTACTCAAAAAGGTATTGATTTTCTAAAAAGATTGTTATATGATTAGGGTATCCAGTGGTGAAAAGTGGTGAATTGTGGAACGAAGTGGGGGTGATGACGATGTTCATGGGTGAATTTAATCATTCAATAGACGTAAAGAACAGAGTCATTGTGCCTGCAAAGTTCCGTGATGAATTAGGAGAGCAGTTTGTGGTATCAGCCGGACTCGACGGATGCCTTTACCTCACCAAAAAAGCCGACTGGGAGGAATTCGCAAAAAGACTTGCAGAACTTCCCATGACAAATGAGTCAAGACAGCTGGTCAGATTTTTTATGAGAAACGCACAGGAATGTGAACCCGATAAGCAGGGAAGAATAGTCATACCTCAAGGGTTAAAGGAACTGGCCGGACTGGAAAAGGACATCGTCATGATCGGTTCGGTAAGCAAGGTTGAGATCTGGAGCAAAGAGAAGCTTGACAGCCAGTCAGGTGATGAAAGCATGGAGGATATCGTAGAGAAGCTTTCTACAGAGTACGGACTTAAGTTCTGATGAGGTTCATATGAGTGAGGAGATACATTTTAATCACAGATCGGTCCTCTTGGAGGAAACCATAACGGGGCTTGACCTTAAACCGGATGGGATATATGTGGACGGAACCCTTGGAGGGGCAGGACATTCCGCAGAGCTGCTGAAAAGAGAGCAGACCGCACGGCTGATCGGTATCGATCAGGATCCTGACGCGATAAAGGCTGCCACTGAGAAGCTTAAACCATATGGCGACAGAGTCACGATAGTAAAAAGCAATTACGAGAACATAGCACAGATACTTAAAGAAAAAAACATAGACAAAGTAGACGGTATACTTTTAGACTTAGGTGTTTCATCCTACCAGCTTGATACTCCGGAAAGAGGATTTTCGTATATGAACGATGCTCCCCTTGACATGAGGATGGATACCGAATCTGTAAGGACCGCTTCAGACATAGTAAACGGATACAGTGAAAACGAACTTTTCCGTATCATCAGGGATTACGGTGAGGACAGATTCGCTAAAAACATTGCAAAGCATATCATAGCCGCAAGAGCGGTAAAGAAAATAGAAACTACATTTGAGCTGAATGAAATCATAAGAGCTTCGATACCCGCTAAAGTGCGGGAGACGGGAGGACATCCTTCAAAACGTACATTTCAGGCCATAAGGATAGAACTTAACCGTGAACTTGAGGTTTTATCCGAAAGTCTTGAAACGATGATAGATCTGCTGAAAAACAAAGGAAGGCTTTGCATCATTACCTTTCACTCCTTAGAGGACAGGATAGTAAAAAAAGCCTTTAATACAGCAGAAAATCCCTGTATATGCCCGCCGGGATTTCCGGTATGTGTATGCGGGAGGAAACCCAAAGGAAAACATCTTACCAAAAAAGCCATCACTCCGTCAGATGTCGAGATGAATGACAATCCGAGGAGTAAAAGCAGCAAGCTCAGAATATTTGAGCGGGACGGATAACGCTCTAAAAAAAGCTAAAGGGGAAAGCGCCTAAAGGCGGCGCAGAGAAAAAGAATGGCAGAAATAAGAAAAAACAAATTCACGTATGACAGAAACTACTACGAGAACATGGATAAGGTTCACGTAGCAGGCACTGCCGCAAAAGATCTTAACGCCATGGAATACGAGGAGGATTTCTTCGAGAATGGCGAAGCTTTTGATGAAGAATACTCTGAATATGATTTTGAAACTTCCCCTAAAAAACGCGAAACCGTTAAACCTGAAATATATACGGAACCCCGCCGCGGCAAAAAAGAGAAGGTAAAGGTATTATATAAGTTCAGGCTTTTTACGCTGCTCATGACGGTCGTATCACTCGGGGCTCTGGTACTTGCCAGCTACAGATATATAGAGGTAAGGGCGGAGATCACACAGGCCAACAAAAAGATCGAGGTAGCAAAGACAGAGCTAAAGGATATCCGGAATAAAAACTCGGCACTTATGAGCCAGCTCGATGTTGAAATGGACAGAAATTACATATATGCCATGGCAGTCGGAAAACTCGGAATGAAATATCCTAAGGAGAATGATATAATCTATTATACAAAAGCCGACGAAGGGTATGTGAGACAGTATCACGACATACCGGAATTAAAATAAAATAATCTGCAGTTGAATTTGACTGGGTGAGGGAATGCATATTTCCTTCACCCATTATAGCGTTATTAATAAGGGTTGCTTAACGGACGGGAGACAAGATGAAGAGGAGAAAAAGGACAAGAAGATTTAATGATATAATGAAGACCGGCCTGTATCTTGTATTTATCGTGGTAATAGCAGCCTGCGTTTATCTTATAGGCAGAATGGTCTACATAAATAACAACAACGGTGACGAATATGCGAGAAAGGTCCTGTCGCAGCAGGCATATGCCAATAAGACGCTGGTTGCCGAAAGAGGCTCCATCACAGACAGAAACGGTATAGTACTTGCGAGAAGCGAGAAGACCTATAATGTCATACTCGATCCTGATGTAATACTGAGCCATGATTATTTTTTGGAGCCCACGTTAAAGGCTATGGAGGAATGCTTAGGATACGATCAGGATACTATCACTAAGGTCATAAACGACAATTCAAAGAGCAGATACCTCGTATATGAGAAAAACATAGATTACACGAAAGTTTCCGATTTTAACAGCTATAAATCAAAACACAAATTCGTAGTAGGCGTATGGTTCGAAGAGGAATATACAAGAGTATATCCTTACGGCAATTTTGCATCACACGTGATAGGATTTGCTACAAGGGACGGCGGCAATTACGGACTTGAGCAGTATTATGACGAATACTTAAGAGGCGTTGAAGGATTGGAGTTCGGATATTACGATCCCGAGCTTAACCGCCAGAAAACCGTAAAGGAAGCCAGGAACGGATACACTTTGGAGACTACGCTTGATTACAATATCCAGACAGTCATCCAGAAAAAGATAGAAAACTTCCGTAATGAGACAGGATGCAAGAATATCGGTGTGATAGTCATGAATCCGAACAACGGCGAGATATACGGAATGGCTTCCAATTATGAGTATGACCTGAATAATCCCCGCTCGCTTGAAGGACTGTTCAGTGAGGAAGAACTCGAAGAGATGACTCCGGAACAGAAAACAAACGAATTGTTTAAGATGTGGAGAAACTTCTGTATATCTGATACCTATGAACCGGGCTCCACATTTAAGACGATTACCGTGGCCTCCGCCTTAGAGGAGAGCGCGGTATCGGGCTCAAGCACATTCACCTGCAACGGTTATTCGGAAAAGGGCGGATGGAGGATCGGATGTAATAAAAAGAGCGGACACGGAAAGCTCACCTTAGCGGAAGCACTTATGAAATCGTGCAACTGTGCACTGATGGACATAGTTGAACGGCTCGGTGCGGATGCATTCTACAGATATCAGAGACAGTTCGGATTCGGAGACAAGACAGGGATAGATTTAACCGGTGAGGCCACCGGCATACTTATACCGAGGAACAAACTTAATGTAACAGAGCTTGCGACAAGCAGTTTCGGTACCACGTTCAATGTAACCATGATACAGATAGCTGCGGCATATGCTTCGATACTTAACGGCGGCATATATTATACTCCCCATGTCGTAAAACAGATGAAGGATGAGGACGGAGTGCCGGTAAGAAAAGAAGAGAACGTACCTGTCAGGGAAACCGTGAGCAAGACCACATCGGAGTTTATACATGAAGCTCTTTACATGACGGTAGAAAAAGGAACGGCAACACCTGCTAAGGTAGCGGGTTACCTCGTCGGAGGAAAGACCGGTACCGCGCAGAAGAGACCCAGGACAGAAAAGAAATATGTCGTATCATTTGTAGGCTTTGCGCCGGCCGATGATCCGCAGGTAATGACTTATGTGGTAATAGATGAGATACAGGATCAAAGTCTTGCAGGAAGCAGCAGTCCTGCCACAAGGATGACTTCGGAGATACTTAATGAGATACTTCCGTATCTCGGGCTTTATCCGGAAGGTGAGATAAATTATGTTGTGGATCTCGACCTTATACAGGAACCGGATATAGATATAGGCGATGAGATAAACAGTGATGTACTTCCCGACGGAATAGACGAGGAAGTTTGAAACTAAAAATTTGGAGGCGTGTTATGGATTTTCAGGGTAAAAAGGTACTGATAATAGGAGCGGGAAAGAGCGGTATAGCGGCAGCTGATCTGCTTACATCAAAGGGTGCGGATATCATCCTTTACGATGACAAAAAGCTTGACGAAGCGGAAGTATTAAAGAAACTGTCTCCTGATTTTAAGGGAAGCATAATCTCGGAAAAACTTCCTGAAGAAAAAATCGGAAATCCCGATTATCTTGTATTAAGCCCCGGAGTCCCCATTGATTCGGAAAAGGTATTAAAGTATAAGGATAAAGGCGCATGCGTGATAGGCGAGGTTGAGCTTGCGTATTACTTTACCAAGGGAAAGATAGTGGCAGTCACCGGAACAAACGGAAAGACTACGACGACTGCACTTACCGGTGCGCTTATGAAGCTTAAGTACGAGAATACCCTTGTCGGCGGAAATATCGGCATACCCTATACCGAGATATGTTTAAACAGCTCGGATGACGGCGTGACGGTAGCAGAGATGAGTAGCTTCCAGCTGGATACGACAGTTACATTTCATCCTTATATAAGCATGATCTTAAATATCACACCGGATCATCTTGACAGGCATCATACGATGGAAAACTACATCAATGCAAAGTTTAACTGTACTAAGAATCAGACAGCCGATGAGCTCTGCATATTAAATTATGAGGATGAGACCTTAAGGAAAAAAGCCGGGGATATCAAAGCAAAGATCTGCTGGTTTTCTTCAAAGACAGCACTTGATAACGGTTATGTTTATGAGGACGGTGCCATATATGAAGTTAATGACGGTGTAAGGGAAAAAGTGATAAATGTGGATGAGATGATGCTCATCGGAAGACATAACTACGAGAACGTTATGGCAGCTGTAGCAGCAGCAAGATTTATGGATGTACCCATGGAGCTTATCCGCGAAGGCCTCAGGAACTTCAAGCCTGTAGAACACCGTATAGAGTACGTGGATACGGTAAAAGGCGTAAAGTATTACAATGATTCTAAGGGTACAAACCCGGATGCATCCATTCAGGCCGTAAAGGCAATGTCGGGACCTACCTTCCTTATAGGCGGTGGATATGACAAAGGTTCGGAATATGATGAATGGATAGAAAGCTTTGACGGAAAGATCAAAAAACTGATCCTTATGGGACAGACACGTGATAAAATAGCGGAATGTGCGAGAAAACACGGATTTTGCGAAATAGAGTTTGTGGGCAGCATGGAAGAGGCAGTGGATTATTGTTACAAAAATGCCGTAAGCGGTGATACTGTCCTGCTTTCACCTTGCTGTGCAAGCTGGGGTATGTTTAAGAATTACGAGGAACGCGGAAAGATATTTAAAGATCTTGTACATGAGAAGAACAGAGGATAAAAGTGGAAAATAATCTTCACGGAAACAGATTAAAAAAGGTCCTTAGCCATTATGACGCAATACTTGCCATACTGGTGTTATTTATATGCGTTTTCGGCCTGATCATGATATACAGCGCCAGCTCGTACAGAGCAGAATACTATTACCATGATTCGAAACTGTATTTCAGGAGACAGGGACTGTTTATCGTGCTGGGGGCCGTATTAATGGTGCTTGTTTCTCTGATAGATTACCGTTTTTATCTGAAGAAGTTGAAATTCATAAAGATAAGACCGATAGTTATCCTTTATTTTCTCTGTCTTTTATTTCATATATATGCATTTTTTAAAGGACATGAGTCAGGAGGTTCCCGCAGATGGATAGAGTTAGGCGGAGGATTTAATTTCCAGCCGTCGGAAGTTTCAAAGGTCTGCTTCGTTTTACTTGCCGCATTTCTTGCAGGAAAAAGAAAACGTTTGGTAAATACGGGGAATTTCTTTAAAAACATACTCGGTTTTATCCTTTTGTTCCTGTTTTTTGTTCCGATCCTCGGAATAGTGGCAGCACAGAATCTTTCATCAGCTATCATTTTAGCGGGTATAGTAACGGTGATCATATTCTGTGTCAGCATGGATAAGAAATACATTGCCGTTGTATTTCTTATGATGGCAGGCGCGGTTGCGCTGTTTATCGCCTTAAAGGCATACAGATCGGAACGTATCATGCATTTCTTATATCCCGAAAGCATGGATCCCGGCGACCAGATACTGCAGGGACTCTATGCGATCGCTTCGGGAGGCTTATTTGGTAAAGGACTCGGAAACAGTGTGCAGAAGCTCGGGAATATCCCCGAGGTGCATACGGATATGATCTTTACGATCATCTGTGAGGAACTCGGCATCATAGGCGGTATAGCGCTTATAGGACTGTTCCTTTTGCTTTTATGGAGAATATTTAAAATAGCTCTCAATGCACCTGATATATACGGGGCACTGATTGCAACAGGTGTTTTGGCACAGCTTTCCGTACAGATCATAATGAATATAGCGGTAGTTACAAACAGCATCCCGGCGACCGGCGTACCGCTTCCGTTCGTAAGCTACGGAGGCAGCAGCTTAGTCATCATGCTGGCGGAGATCGGCATAGTGCTGAATGTATCAAAACGTACCAGGGATACTATAGAGGAAGAAGACGAAGAGGAATTTGAAGAGTGATATTTAAGATAAGGCATCGGACACCGTGATGCAGGATGCAGGGAGAAAGGAGGCACAATGAGGATAAAAAGAAGTACCGTGATAAAACTCGTTATTTTGTGCCTGCTTATAGGAGGTGTCATCTGGTATTTTGAAAATTTCAGGCTTACAAGTCTGGTCGTTGAGGGGGGCACCCATTATACTCCCGAAGAGATAGAAGAGATGCTGATAAAAAGCGATGTTGACAGATTTACACACGTTTTTTATCTTAAATACAATGTTTTTTCGTCACCGGACCCGATCCCTTTTGTGGAAAAACTTGACTTTGAGATCCTGGATAAAAACACGATACATGTCCAGGTATACGATAAGATCATAACAGGCTGTGTTGAACATATGGGAAGATACATGCACTTTGACAGGGAAGGAATAGTGGTGGAAAGTGCAATGGAACCGGATAAAGGAGTGCCGGTCATTACGGGACTTCCCTTTACAAAGGTGGTACTCGGACAGAAGTTGGAGATAGAGGATGACGTATATTTCGAAAGGATACAGGAACTGACGCTTCAGCTGAATAAAAACGGTATTGACTGTAAGAGGATCGATTTTGATATAAGGAGAAATGTTAAACTGTATATCGGGAACTCCGAGGCACTGCTCGGAGGAGAGAAGGTCCATGATTATCAGATAAGCGCTTTAAAGAAGGTACTGGATGCCTCAGGAGGAGTTGCTTATACTTACGATCTCAGGAATTATACTCCCGAATCGGGTGAAATAACGGGAAAAAAGATTAATAATGTAGAATAATTGTAAATTTTTTAAGAATATACTTGATTATTTTTTACAATAAATGTATTATATATTGTGTGTGGTTTCTTTTTATATGGGAAATCAGATATCAACAGTCGTACAGAGGAGGGCAAGACCTTGGTCGAGATTACTAACGAAGAGAGCAACTATGGTGCAAAAATTATTGTAGTAGGTGTCGGCGGTGCCGGCAACAACGTAGTCAACAGAATGATAGAGGACGGCATACAGGGTGTAGAGTATATCTGTGTTAATACAGATAGTCAGCAGCTCAGGAAATGCAAGGCGCCCAACTGCATTCAGATAGGTGAAAAACTTACAAAGGGTCGCGGTGCAGGAGGAAACCCTGAGGTAGGAAGAAATTCCGCAGAGGAAAGCAAAGAGATACTTACAGAAGCAATCAAGGAAGCAGAAATGGTGTTTGTAACCTGTGGTATGGGCGGAGGAACAGGTACAGGTGCAGCACCTGTCATAGCACAGATTGCAAAAGAAATGGGTATCC
Organism: Lachnospiraceae bacterium; assembly: GCA_017427415.1. Lineage (GTDB taxonomy): Bacteria > Bacillota > Clostridia > Lachnospirales > Lachnospiraceae > RUG11977. Next base: position 80,147 of record JAFRSU010000018.1, read on the forward strand.
TTACCGTTGCAGTAGTATCAAAGCCCTTCGATCATGAGGGTGATGTCCGTATGGAGCAGGCTATGGAAGGTATCGCTAATCTTAAGGAACATGTTGATACCATGATAGTCATTCCTAATGAGAAGCTTCGTCAGATCTGCGACAAGAAAGCCCGTTTCCCTGAAGTATTAAAGATGGCAGACAGCGTACTCCGTCAGGGCGTACAGGGTATTACCGATATTATCAACAGAATGGGCGATATCAATCTTGACTTTGAGGATGTATGCACAGTTATGAGAGACAAGGGCGTTGCACATATCGGTATCGGCCGTGCTACAGGTGATGACAGCTGTATGCAGGCAGTACAGATGGCTATCGCATCTCCTCTTCTTGAGACCAATATCGAGGGTGCCGACAATATCATCATCCACTTCTCAGGTGACCTTGTATTTGATGATACCATCAATGCATCCAATTATGTTAAAGAGATTGTCGGACCTGATACAAATGTTATCTTCGGTGAGGCTTATGATGATTCCGAGCCCGATACATGTTCAGTTACGATCATTGCTACAGGCATTAAGAACAGTCCTGACCTTCAGGTTATCGAAAGTTCTGCAGGACCTCAGAGTGCAACCCGTCCGGGACTTGGTTTCCTTAATATGAATCAGCCCGCTAAAAAGCCCGCTGCTACAAGTCCTTTCCAGGCAGCATCTCAAGCACAGCCTAAGCAGCCTGCGTACGGCAGACCTGCTGCAGGAGCAGTTAAGCAGCCTGCTGCCGCACCCGGTTTAAACCAGGGCGGACAGTACAGGAGCCCGAAGTCAAACGGTAATGCAAGCCGTAACGTATCGGATGGAAGTTCAATATTGATACCTGAGTGGATCTCCAGACAGAATAATAACTAATTCGGACACCTGATTTGAGTTATTCAAATCAGGTGTACTTTGTTATTTTACAGAATCTGTATTTTTAAGGAGACTGGATATGTTTTTTATAGCTCTTGCAGCGTGGATCATATTTAACGGTGCGGTTACTTGGGAAATAATGCTGTTCGGCATAGTATTAAGTGCTGCGGTCTGCACTTTTATGTCCGTACTTACCGAATACAGCATAAAAGCAGAACTTAAGCTTTATAAGAAGCTTCCGTATATTTTGCTGTATATTCCGGTGCTGGTATATGAGATAGTCAAGGCGAATATAATTACTGCCGTATTTATCTTAAAAGGAAACAAAAAGATCAAACCGGTGATCGTATGCTTTGATTCTCCGCTTAAAACGGAATATGCTTCATCGGTACTTGCCAATTCCATAACGCTTACTCCGGGGACCATCTCGGTTTCCTTTAAAGACGGGAAATTTAAGGTGCACTGTCTTGATGTATCGCTGTGTGATGGCATAGAATCATCTTCTTTTGTTAAGATACTGAAAAAAATAGAGCAGTGACCGGCTGACCTTAAAAGGATTGTTTTATGGATGGATATTTGGAAATATTTTTAAAAGCTGTGATCATATTCTGTGCCTGTATAAGCATTATCTGTTTTATACGCGCGGTGATAGGACCGACTATACCGGACAGGATACTGGCTATAAATATGATAGGTACGCAGATGATCATAATAATCTCGGTACTTACCATACTTTTAAAAGAAACATGGCTTGCAGATGTGGCTGCGGTATATGCACTCTTAAGCTTCTTGGGAGTAGTTGTGCTTACAAAGATATATATCGGTATTTACAGAAAAAAGCATGCGGAACTGTTCGGAGAGGAAGCTGAAGCTTTATGCACGCATGAAAAAGATAATGCAAATGAAAAATAAAGGGTGTTTTTTATGAGTACATTCAGGATAATATCGGCGATGGTACTTCTTTCAATCGGAATGATATTTATACTTCTTTCCGTAATAGGAGTATTCAGAATGAAATTTGTTATGAACAGGATGCACGCGGCGGCTCTCGGAGATACCTGCGGCCTGTTGTTTATGATATTAGGGCTTGTCGTTATCGGCGGTTTTACCTTTACTTCATTAAAGCTTTTGGGGGTATTGGTCCTTTTCTGGCTTACTTCTCCTGTGTCGGGACATCTGCTCAGCAATATGGTCAAAAGTACGATGGATTCCGACTTGAAAGTCTACGCCGGGCAAAAAGAACTTGAAAATAAGGCAAAATAAGGTTATTATATTTATAATTTCAGGTATAAAAAAGCATGAAGTAAAGAGGGGACTATAGTTTTATGAGTAAGAAAACAAAAATAATAGTTTTATCTGTCGTGGCTGTTTTACTCGTCGCGATCTTAGTGATGGTTGCGATCGAAGGATTTTCCGGCTGCAGGTACTCGATAAAGAACAATACGGATAAGAATATCACATCTCTCAGGGTTGTATTTGAGGCGGCCGAGGAAGAATATGAATATGCCGATATGTATAACGGAGCTTTGGAAGCGGGTAAGTCAGTATCCGGTTCATTTAAGCCGGTTGAATTTGATGAGGACGGCGGAGATCTCGGTATTTATATCAAATTTGAAGGTTCTGAGGAGATGTTCTGCTTCGACGGATATTTTGAAGGCAGATTTGACGGAAGGGTGAACATGGAATTCTATGTTGAGGATGGAGTTGTAAACCTTAAGTCCACTGCTGTTACTGGACTTTTCGGAAGCAGTGAGAGCACTTCCTTAGATGAATCCGTTATCGTATTTAACGATGACCTTTCGGACTGGGACTATCTTGAAGGAAGTATAGACTTGAGCGACATTGACTTCGACGAAGATTTTGATGAAGACGAAGATTATGACGATGATGATATAGAATTTGATGATGAAGAAGATGAAGATTAGTTTTATTTCACTCGGATGCGATAAAAATCTTGTTGACAGCGAAAAAATGCTTGCAATGATGAATGACAGCGGATATGAGATTACCGACAACGCGGCTGATGCCGATGCGGTCGTTATAAATACATGCTGTTTTATCCATGACGCAAAACAGGAAAGCATAGATACCATTATCGAAACTGCCGGATACAAGAAGACGGGCAGGCTGAAATATCTGATCGTAACAGGCTGCCTTGCTACAAGATACCATGATGAGATAAGCGAATTCCTTCCCGAAGTTGACGCTATCCTGTCTTCATCGGCGGCGGATGAACTTGATTCATGTTTAAAGAAGCTTTCCGGGAAGGGATTAGAAAGTAAAAGTATCATAAAGGACATCAACCGGGATCCGGATCTCGGAAAAAAGCGCCTGCATAACAATCTGAAAAATTATGCATATATAAAGATAGGCGAAGGATGCAGCAAGCATTGTACATATTGCGTTATCCCTTCGATCAAGGGAGAATACCGCAGCTTTCCTTTTGAGGATATCTTATCCGAAGCCGAAGATGCGGTGAAAAAAGGAAAGAACGAGCTGATACTTATAGCTCAGGAGACAACGGTATACGGGATCGATCTGTACGGCAGAAAACGGCTGGCAGAGCTTTTATATGCATTAAACGATATTGAAGGCCTTGATTGGATAAGGCTTATGTACTGCTATCCCGAAGAGATAGACGATGAACTGATAAAAGCCATAAGGGATATCGACAAGGTATGTAAGTATATAGATATGCCGATACAGCATATTTCGGACGGTATATTAAAGAGGATGGGAAGAAAGACCACCGGGGACGATATCAGAGAACTGATAATCAGGTTAAGAAAAGAGATTCCCGGTATAGCGATAAGAACTTCCCTTATCACGGGATTCCCGGGCGAGACCGAGGAGGATCATGCGGAACTTCTTAAGTTCATCAAAGAATACAGGCTTGACAGAGTGGGCGTTTTCACTTACTCAAAAGAAGAAAATACTCCCGCGGCACGTTTTAAGCCTGTGGTACTGAAGAAGATCAGGGAAAAAAGACGTAAGGAACTTATGCTTGCACAGCAGGAGATAGTTTTTGAGGAAAACAAAAAACTCTGCGGGAAAAAACTGCAGGCTGTGGTGGAAGGATATCTTCCCGAAGAAAAAGTATATGTGGCGAGAACTTACAGGGATGCCCCCGATGTGGACGGCTGCTGCTTTGTAAGCTCGGACAGGGATATAGTCTCAGGGACTGTGACCAGTGTAAGAATTAATGGAGCTGTTGGATATGATCTTACAGCCAGGGAGGAACTATCATGACGAAGTCATGATTTTCAATGTTCCGACCGATATATACAAATCCAGAGGAGGTTATATAAATGAATGCACCCAATAAGATCACTTTGTTCAGAGTGGTTCTGATACCTGTTTTTGTAGTGTTTTTTTTGCTAAGGATACCTAATGAGACTGCTTCGGATATCATAGCGCTCTGCATTTTTGCAGTGGCTTCCTTGTCCGATTTCTTAGACGGATATCTTGCCAGAAAAAACAATATGGTCACCGATTTCGGAAAGCTTATGGATCCTTTGGCGGACAAACTTCTTGTCTGCATCACCCTTATCTGCTTTGTAAAGCTGAGAGGCGAGGATGCGGTTGGATGCTACAGTTTCCCTACATGGTGTGCCATCGTCATTATGTCGAGAGAGTTTATCATAAGCGGTATCAGACAGCTTGCAGCCGATAAAGGCATTATCATTGCTGCCGGGATATGGGGCAAGGTAAAGACCGTCGTACAGCTGTTCATGTGTCTGGATTACATCATCATGCCGGTATTCCTTGAAAACGGTATGGAATGGTTTGCAGTGGCAGGAGTGGTACTTATGTACCTTGCTACGGCACTTACGGTAATCTCGCTTATCGATTATATCGTAAGAAACAGAAAGGCGTTGGAAATCTCGTACAAGTAACACTGGGAGGATACGGTGAAAAAAGATATCAGGCTTGCAGTATGTATAGTTGCGATAATCCTGCTTGTCATCCTGTGCATATTTGTGCTTTTATCGGAAAAGGAAAAAGAAGAGGACCTGACAGGCCCCGGCATAACGGAGAATGTACCAACTCCCAGGATAATCGTTGTACCTACAACGGGGAACAACAACGGGGATATACTTAAAAGCGTCAGGTACTATGTGATAAAACTTTCCGGTTTAAAGCTGGATACTGCCGAGACCGCTATTGGGAGTAAGGTCACAGTCACTCCTGAGATGATCTCGGAATATGTAACCGATGCACTTGAAGACGAGGAGATCAACGTCGCCATAAATGACATCTCGGTTAAAGATGATATATGTATTCTTGACTTTGACAGCAGCATAGAGAGTACTGCCAAAAAGGATCCGAAACTGGAAAAACTGATACTTGATGCATATGCCATGAGTATTGTAGATAACTGCGATGATGTTGAAGGAGTAACATTCACCATATCCGGAAAAGCTTACTTAACGGATTCTGTCCGGCTTGACGGCGGAAAGGTATACCTGAAAAAGTGAAGATCGTTGTGATTGGAGGCGGTGCAGCAGGTCTGATGGCCGCATATGCCGCAGCAGCGGGACCGAATGAGGTGATCCTGCTGGAAAAAAATGAAAAGCTTGGGAAAAAGATATATATAACGGGAAAAGGAAGATGCAATCTGGCAAACAGCTGTGATATGCAGACTTTCTTAAAAAACGTCGTGTCAAATCCGAGATTTCTGTACGGGGCGGTATCAAGACTTGATCCGGATGCTACGGTAGATCTGTTCAATGAACTCGGACTTGATACCAAAACAGAGAGAGGCAACAGGGTTTTTCCTGTTTCAGATCATGCCTCGGATGTTACAAAGACTTTGGAGAAGGCTCTGAAAAAAGCCGGTGTCAGCATATATCTGAATACCGAAGTGACCGGTATCGTGACCGAAAACGGAGAGTTTTGTTCGGTAAGAGCAGCTGACGGAAGAGAAATACATGCAGATGCATGTATCATAGCCACGGGAGGATTAAGCTATCCGTCTACCGGTTCTACGGGGGACGGATATGGTTTTGCCCAGAAAATGGGCCATACGGTCGTGCCCTGTGTGCCTTCGCTGGTCGGTCTTAAAACAAAAGAAAAATTTGTAAGCGAGATGGAGGGGCTTTCTCTTAAAAATATCAGACTGGATGCATATCTTGCCGGAAAGAAAAAATATTCTGAGCAGGGAGAGATGCTTTTTACGCATAACGGCGTAAGCGGGCCGCTGATACTTACGGCCTCGGCACTTTTTGCAAGAGAACTGGCGGAAGGAAAAGAGCTTAAGCTTTTAATAGATCTTAAGCCTTCGCTTACAGCCGAAGTCCTTGAAGAGAGACTGATCAAAGAATTTGCGGCGGCATCCAACAAAGAGATAAAAAATGTCATGAGGTCCCTTATACCTTCATCGATGATCGTACCCTTCTTAAGACTCTGCAGTATAAGCGGGGAGAAGAAGGTTAATTCCGTAACGGCCGGAGAGAGAAAAAAGATAGTGAGTGTACTTAAGGGCTTTTGTCTCAATGTATCCGAGGCCGGCGGTTTCAATGAAGCTGTCGTAACAAAGGGCGGGATAAAGGTTAATGAGATCGATCCTAAGACCATGGAATCAAAGCTTGTAAAAAATGTATTTTTTGCAGGCGAGATAATAGATGTGGACGCTTTTACCGGAGGCTTTAACCTCCAGATAGCATGGTCCACCGGATATGCGGCAGGGTCAGCGGTATCCGGGATATCAGGCTGAACGGTAAAGATGTGTATTGAGAGGAGCGGAATATGATAAGCATTGCCATTGACGGACCTGCCGGTGCAGGAAAGAGTACTATAGCGAAAAAAGTAGCCGGAACACTCGGGTATACCTATATCGATACCGGAGCCATATACAGGACCATGGCTTATTATTTTATATCCAGGGGAATGGATGTAAATGATGAAGTATCGGTTTCTTCGCTTTGCGGCCGTATAAAGGTGGGCATTAAGTATATAGACGGAGTACAGCACGTCTTTTTGGGAGAGACGGATGTCAGTGACCGTATAAGGACAAGCGAGGTCGGAGCCGGTGCATCCAAGATATCGGCATATCCTGCGGTACGTGCTTCACTTTTGGGACTGCAGCGTGATATGGCCGCCAATGACAACGTCGTCATGGACGGAAGGGATATCGGATCCGTAGTGCTCCCTAATGCCACTGTTAAGATATATCTGACTGCAAGCGTGGAAGAGCGTGCAAGAAGAAGGTATGCCGAATACACAGCTGCAGGACAGGAATGTGACATAGAAAAGATAAAACAGGAAATAGAGGAACGCGATCACAGGGATATGACTCGTGAGATTTCACCTCTTTGCTGTGCACCGGGTGCCGAAGTGATAGATTCATCCGACATGACTATAGATGAAGTCTGTGAGGCTGTATTTAAACTTGTAAAAGCTGCGGCAGGTGCGTGAAATGACGGTAAGGGTGGCTGAAAGTGCCGGATTCTGTTTCGGCATAGAATGTGCTGTAAAAACCGTATATGAGCAGTTGGAGAAAAAAATACCTGTATATACCTTCGGACCGATCACGCATAACGAGATCGTATGTTCAGAACTCGAAAAAAAAGGCGTCCGTATCATAAATGATGTATCGGAAGCCGACGGCATAAGCGATTCCGTTATAATCATAAGGTCTCACGGAGTAAGCAGGGAAGCATATCTGAGGCTTAAAGAGACGGAAGAGGGCAGACATAATACCATTATCGATGCGACATGTCCGTTCGTCGGAAGGATACATAAGATAGTATCCGAGGAGTCCGAAAAAGGCAGCAGCATCATAGTGGTCGGTGATGCATCGCATCCCGAAGTGCAGGGTATATCGGGATGGTGCAGAGGGAGATGTACCATTATAGATTCCGAGGAGGAAGCCCTAAATTACAGCCCGGAAAACGATGAAAGAACGGTTCTTGTAGCACAGACAACATATAATTTAAAAAAATTTAAAGTATTAGTTGAAATTTTACAAAAAAAAATATATAATATAAATGTTGTTAACTCTATTTGCAACGCTACCGAGAAAAGACAGCGCGAAACATCGGAGCTGGCGGCTGTGTCAGATGCGATGATAGTCATCGGAGGAAGCAACAGTTCAAATACGCGTAAGCTGGTTGAGATCTCGGAGAAGGAATGCAAAAACACTTACCACATTCAAACTGGTAAAGACTTGGATCTGAAATCATTTAGATCTTTCCGTTGCGTAGGTATTACAGCAGGGGCATCCACCCCAAAAACTATTATCAGGGAGGTTCAGGAAATCATGTCAGAAATGAATTTTGACGCAATGCTTGATGAATCAATGAAGACAATACACAACGGGGAGGTAGTCGAAGGTAAAGTCATTTATGTCAAAGAAGACGAAATAGCTCTTGACATCGGATATAAAGCAGACGGCATTATTCCAAGAAGCGAATATACCAATACCCCCAATCTTGATTTAAGAACCGTTGTGAAGGAAGGCGACACGATTCAGGCAAAGGTACTTAAGGTTAATGATGGGGAAGGCCAGGTTTCTCTTACATACAAGAGACTGGCTGCAGAACGCGGAAGCGAAAAGCTTGCTAAGGCGTTTGAGGACAAAGAGGTCCTTAAGGCAAAGGTTACCGAAGTTCTTGGCGGAGGTATCTGTGTAGTATATGATGAGGCAAGGGTATTTATCCCTGCAAGTCTTGTGTCGGATACCTATGAAAAGAACCTCGATAAATACAAGGATCAGGAGATCGAGTTTGTAGTTACCGAATTCCAGCCCAAGAAGAGAAGGATCATCGGCGACCGCAAGCAGATCCTTGTTGCAAGAAAAGCAGAGGCTATGAAGAAGCTCTTCGATACCATCAAGGTTGGCGATGTTATCGAAGGTACTGTTAAGAATATCACCGATTTCGGTGCATTCATCGATCTCGGCGGAGCTGACGGACTCCTTCATATTTCAGAGATGTCATGGGGCAGAGTTGAGAGCCCTAAGAAGGTATTTAAGGTTGGCGAGACAGTCCGTGCATTTATTAAGGATATCCAAGGGAATAAGGTAGCTCTTTCCATGAAGTTCCCCGATCAGAATCCTTGGGCTGACGCTGAAGAAAAATTTGCAGTAGGAAACGTAGTTACAGGTAAGGTTGCACGTATGACCGATTTCGGCGCATTTGTAGAGCTCCTTCCCGGCGTTGATGCACTTCTTCATGTATCACAGATCTCAAGAGATCACATTGAAAAGCCTTCAGATGTATTAAAGGCAGGTCAGGAGATCACCGCTAAGATAGTTGACTTCAATCTTGAAGAGAAGAAGATCAGTCTTAGCATCAAGGCTCTTCTTCCTCCTAAGGAGAATGAGACCGAGGGTGCTGCAGAGAATACTACCGGTACGGAAGCTGCTGAAGAGTCGGAAAGCGTTTCTGCTGAATAATTTTTCGGTTGATCATCGTTAATAAGAACAGACTTAAAGCGGCTTTAGGCTTTAAGTCTGTTTTTGATTTTCGGTATGGGTTTTGGAGGTGCCATGTCTGACGGCTACGATCTATTTAAAAAACAGATAAAACAGCTTTCAGGGATAAACCTTGATTCATACAAGGAAAACCAGATGAAACGAAGGCTGGATTCACTGCTTGTCCGGAATAAGCTCCGCGACTATCATGAATATATCAGCCTGATAAAGGGAGACAGAAGCAGGCTTGATGAGTTTGTCAGCTTCATGACGATAAATGTTTCCGAATTCTGGCGCAATACGGAGCAATGGGAGATACTTGACAGACACATACTCCCGGGGCTTATAAAAGATGAAGGCATAAAAGTCTGGAGTGCGGCATGCGCTACAGGTGACGAGCCTTATTCACTCGTAATGCTGTTAAATAAATACCTTCCTCTGTCTAAGATAAGGGTGCTGGCCACAGATATTGACAAACAGATACTGCAGAAGGCAAGAGAGGGGATATATCCTGCTAAAAGCCTGAAAGGGCTGCCTTATGAGTTTAAGTCGGGATTTTTTAAGGAGACTTCCCCCGGTATATTCAGTATATCGGAGGATATCAAAAGGTGTGTTACCTTTAAGGAGCATAACCTCTTAACGGATCCTTACCCGATAGGATGTGACCTTATACTTTGCAGAAATGTCCTTATCTATTTTACGAACGAGGCCAAGGAAGGTATATATTTTAACTTCAACAAAGCTTTGAATAAGGGGGGTATCTTGTTTCTCGGAAATACGGAACAGATACTTTATCCGCAGGAGTATAATTTTACTTTAATTTCATCTTTTTTTTATAAAAAACAATGATTCTTATCGATATTTTGTATTGATTTTTTATATGCAATGGGTTATAGTTATTTTAGAAAACGGAGTGCGAGATGGACGGATTAGTTAAGGTGGCAGTAGATGCCATGGGCGGGGACAATGCCCCTTTGGAACTTGTCAAAGGCACGGTTGAAGCCGTGAATTCAAGTGAAAAGCTCAAATGTTTCCTTGTAGGTAAAGAGGATGTCATAAAAAAAGAGCTTGCATCATATGAGTATGATAAAAACCGTATCGCCATCGTAAATGCAGACGATGTCATTACCAATGACGAGGCGCCTGTAATGGCCATAAGACGTAAGAAGGAGTCCTCTATAGTAGTCGGACTGAATCTTGTAAAGTCCGGGGAAGCGGACGGATTTATCTCTGCCGGCAGTACCGGTGCAGTGCTTGTAGGAGCACAGCTTATAGCCGGAAGGATCAAGGGCGTTGAGAGGACGCCTTTAGCACCTGTGGTTCCTACACTTAAAGGTGTATCGTTACTTATCGACTGCGGTGCGAATGTTGATGCGCGTGCTTCTCATCTGGTACAGTTTGCAAAGATGGGTTCCATATATATGGAAAATGTCATAGGAGTTAAGAATCCGAAGGTAGCTATTGTAAACATCGGTACCGAGGAAGAAAAAGGAAATGCCCTTGTAAAGGAGACATTCCCTCTCCTTAAGAATTGTTCTGACATTAATTTTGTGGGCAGCATCGAGTCACGCCAGATACCGTACGGTGATGCGGATGTTATCGTATGCGAGGCTTTTGTCGGCAATGTTATCCTTAAGATGTACGAGGGTGTTGCGGGAGCATTGGTGACCAAGATCAAGGAAGGTCTTATGGCTACTCCTGTAAGTAAGATAGGAGCATTGCTCAGCAAAAAATCACTTAAGAAGACTCTTAAGGGCTTCAGCATGGATGATTACGGCGGAGCTCCCATGCTCGGTCTTAACGGACTGGTTATGAAAACGCACGGTAATGCAAAGGCGATAGAGGTTAAGAATTCTATCATGCAGTGCATTAAATTCAGTGAAAGTAATATTCCTGACAAGATCAGGAGAAATTTACAGGAATAAAACAGTATCAAAATAGTGGAGGTTGTTATGGAATTTGAGAAATTGCAGAAGATCATTTCTGAGGTTCTGAATGTTGAACCGGACAAGATCACGATGGATACCACATTTATCGACGATCTTGGAGCTGATTCGCTCGATGTTTTCCAGATCATCATGGGAATTGAAGAGGAATTCGACATTGAGATAGCCAATGAAGATGCCGAAAATATTGTTACGGTCAGAGATGCAGTTGAACAGATCAAGAATGCTATAAACTGATTTAAGAGGCTGTCGAATAGACAGCTTCTATTTATGCCTGCATAATATGTCAAATGCTGCTTTAGCAGCGTTTGACAGTCAGTATGCGCGATATACGTATACTGCTTTGCAGATACAGAAGCGGCAAAACGGAAGGAATATAAATGAATACGGAAAAGATCAGCGGATTGGAAGAAAAGCTGGAATACACTTTTAAGGACAAAGAACTTCTTATGCTTGCACTTTCACACAGCTCATATGTTAATGAGCTTACCGTAAGGAACAGACAGTGCAATGAGAGAATTGAGTTCCTGGGGGATGCCATCTTAGAGATGGTCTCGAGTGAGTACCTGTATAAGACCAGACCCCAGGACAAGGAAGGTGTAATGTCAAAGCAAAGAGCTGCGCTTGTGTGCGAAAAAGCTCTGGCATCTGCAGCACGTGAGATAAGCCTCGGGGATTACCTTCTCTTAGGTAAGGGAGAGGCAGCCAACGGAGGTGCCAACAGGGATTCGATCCTTGCGGATGCATTCGAAGCGATAATCGGAGCTATTTACCTTGACGGCGGTTACCAGGTAGTTTCTGCGTTTATAATCAAAAGAGTACTTGAGAGCGGAAACGGAACATTTGTTGATTACAAGTCGCGTTTCCAGGAGATAGTGCAGGGACGCAGCAATGCGAAAATCGTATATGAACTGGTAGGAGAGACGGGACCCGAACATGACAGACAGTTCGAGGTGGTCGTCTCTATAAACGGTGTTGTCCTCGGGCACGGTACCGGGCATAACAAAAAGGCCGCAGAACAGAATGCGGCTATGGAAGCTATAGTAAGAACAAGGAGACAGAGTGACCTGACCTGATTGGCAGGGCACGGCAGAGTTATGTATTTAAAGAGTATAGAGATACATGGTTTTAAATCCTTTGCAAATAAAATACTTTTTGAATTCCATGACGGTATCACGGCCATAGTCGGTCCCAATGGCAGCGGTAAAAGTAATGTGGCGGATGCGGTAAGATGGGTATTGGGTGAGCAGAGTGCAAAACAGCTCCGCGGTTCCTCGATGCAGGATGTCATCTTTTCAGGTTCGGAAGCCAGAAAGCCGATGGGCTACGCTTATGTTGAGATAACATTCGACAATTCCGATCATACACTCCCGGTGGATTATGAAGAGATTGCCGTAGCAAGGCGTGTATACAGATCCGGTGAAAGCGAATACCTGATAAACGGGAATGTATGCAGACTTAAAGATGTCCAGGAAATGTTCATGGACACCGGTATCGGTAAGGAAGGATATTCCATTATCGGACAGGGCCAGATCGATAAGATTTTAAGTACAAAGCCGGAAGACAGACGAGAGCTTTTTGATGAGGCAGCCGGCATAGTTAAATTCAAAAAGAGAAAAAATATAGCCGAGAAGAACCTTCAGGAGACCTCGGATAACCTTTTGCGCGTAAACGACATTATAGGCGAGCTCGAAAAACAGATAGGACCTTTAAAGGAACAGTCCGAACAGGCAAGGGAGTATCTGCGTTTAAAAGAGATATTGAAGAACCTGGAAGTCAATAATTTCTTAAGGGAATACGAGGAAAGCGGCAGGAAGAAAAAGGAACTTGACGAAAAGTACAATGCGGCTTCTTCGGAACTTGCCGACACTAAAGCAGAGAACGAAAAGGCCGAGAGTGAGTACAAGAAGCTTGAAGAGAAAATAGTTGATATAGATTCACTGCTTAACGAGCACAGAAATAAAAGGCAGGAACTCCTCATACTTGCCGAGAAAAAGGAAGGCGAGATAAAGCTGCTTACACAGCAGCTTGAAAATATCGGAGCCAACTCCAAGAGAATATCGGAACGTATAGATGAGATAAAAACCGGTATAGATGAAAAATATGCCGAAAGAGCGGTATTTGAGAAGCAGAAGCTTTCCTTTGCCGACAAACTTAGCCAATGTGCCGAAAAAAAGCAGGAGGCATCAGCCAAACTTGAAGATATAAGAAAAGAGATAGAGACCTTAAACAGAAAGATCGAGGATGCAAACAGCGAGATACTGCGCCTGGCCAATTCCGACGGACATGTAAAGACCACCATCGAGCATGCGGATACTATCTTAGAGCAGAATAATATCAGGCATTCGGAGCTTTCAAGAAGGCTTCTCGTGTTAAAAAGCGATGAGGCGGAGATTTCCGCTTCGGTCGCAGAACTTAAAAAGAAATACGATTCAATATCAGAATCTGTTGAGGATAAGGAAAAAGAGGGTAACCTTCTTTCGGAAAAGCTTTCCGAAAAAGATGCGCTCTCTAAAAAGCTTATCCTTAATCTTGATGCCAAAAATCAGGATTATTTAGGCGCCAAGTCACGTCTTGAAGCTATCAGGCAGATAGCTGAAAGATATGACGGATACAGTGCAAGCGTAAAAAAGATCATGGAAAACCGGGAGCAGTTTCCCGGTATATGCGGCGTTGTGGCAGATATCATTTCTTCTGAAAAGAAGTATGAAACTGCCGTGGAAACGGCACTCGGGGCATCCATCCAGCACATAGTCACAGAGGACGAAAAGACTGCCAAGGCCGTTATAGAATACCTGAAAAAAGAAAAGGCCGGCCGTGCGACTTTTCTTCCCATCACATCCATAGGTGACGGCAACAGGGGAAAGGTTGATGACGAGGTATTTAAGGAAAAGGGTGTTATAGGTGATGCGGCATCCTTAGCAAAAGCGGATAAAAAATATGACGGTATAGTAAGACATCTGTTAAAAAGCTTCGTAGTAGTCGATACTGTCGACAATGCTCTTTTGATAGCCAAAAAGTACGATTATAACGTAAGGCTCGTAACATTAGAGGGAGAGCTCTTATCTCCCGGCGGTTCCATTGCCGGCGGTGCGTTTAAAAACAAGGGCAATCTGCTTGCGAGAAAACGTGAGCTTGAAGAACTTGAAAAATCCGTTTCAAACAGGAAAGCGGAACTTGACAGGATGCGTACCGAACAGAGCTCGGTAGCGGACGAAAAAAGACGTATCCGTGAGGATATAGAGGGCATAAGAGGCTGTTTGAGAGATCTTTATGTAGGTCAGAATACCGCCAAGCTTGAACTTAAAAGAGAGTCGGACCGTTTAGAAGAGGTAAGGACAAAGATTGCCGATTATAAGAGGGAATCGTCCGAACTCGAGCTTAAGACCAAAGACCTTAAAAATGAGCTTGAGATTCAAAAGCAGTCCTTAAACGAGAACGAAAAAAAGACCGGCGAATTAAGAAAGCTGATAGAAGAAGCCGGAAGTGCCGTTTTGGAGACAAAGGGTAAGGAAGAAGCAGCAGTGAATGCTGTATCGGATATTAACGTAGAGTATTCCAACATCGAACAGGCTTTAGGTTATGCCGGTGAGAATATTGCACGTATTGATTCGGATATAGAACGCTTAAAGAGTGACAGCGAAAGGATCAGGAACGGCGAAGATGAGAACCGTAAGGAATACGAAGAAAAGAATAAGCAGATAGAGCTGTGCTCCGAAGAGATAGAAAATGCAAAAGACGAAAGCGGGAAACTTAAGGAAGCTATAGACGATCTGACCGCTAAAAAGGAAAAGATAAACCGTGATCACAAGGAGTTCTTCAATTCGTGGTCGGAACTTACCAAACGTATCAACGATCTTGACAAAGAAGTGTTAAGACTCCAGGGCATGAGGGAAAAGACAGGAGAGATCATGGATGCCGCTACCACTTATATGTGGGAAGAGTATCAGCTTACACTTACTACGGCCGAAAGTTATTTTGATCCTGAATTTAAGGCTTCTTCTGCAAGAAAGAACATCAACGAGTGCCGTCAGGATATCAAAAAACTCGGAAATGTCAATGTTAATGCTATTGAAGATTATAAGAATGTATCCGAGCGTTATGAGCTGCTAAGCGGCCAGAGGAACGATCTTACCGAATCCATGGAGAAGATCACCGCGATGATCGGAGAACTTGATGAAGCCATGAGAAAACAGTTCGCAGAGCAGTTTGAGCTGATAAGGACCGAATTCAACAATGTATTCAGAGAACTTTTCGGCGGCGGAAAAGGCGAACTGGAGCTTATTGAGGATGAGGATATCTTAACGGCAGGCATAAGGATCATAGCCCAGCCGCCCGGAAAGAAGCTGCAGAACATGATGCAGCTGTCCGGTGGAGAGAAGGCACTTACGGCTATCAGTCTTCTGTTTGCCATCCAGAACTTAAAGCCGTCGCCGTTCTGCCTGCTTGATGAGATCGAAGCGGCGCTTGATGATTCAAATGTTAAGCGATATGCAAGTTATCTGCATAAACTGACTAAAAATTCACAGTTCATCGTTATCACACACAGACGAGGTACCATGGCATCGGCAGATATCCTGTACGGTATCACCATGCAGGAAAAGGGTGTATCCACTCTTGTATCCGTCAATCTGATCGAGGATGACCTGGACAAATAAACTGTCAGCATCAGCTGACTGATGAGGTGTGAGAAAAAAGTATTAAGGAGGGGTTTACTATGGAAGAAGAGAAAGAGAAGAAAAAAGGATTTTTCAGACGTCTGGTTTCGGGACTGTCCAAGACCAGAAAAAGTATAGCTAACGGACTTAACAGTATATTCAGCGCTTTTTCATCCATTGATGACGATTTCTACGAAGAGCTGGAAGAAACTCTTATTATGGCCGATATCGGTATAAATGCTACGGAAGCCATAGTTGAAAACCTTAAGGAAAAAGTAAAGGAAAATAAGATAAAAGAGCCGGAAGCATGCAGGCAGCTGCTTATGGACAGTATCATAGAGCAGATGTCTGTGCCTGAAGATGCTTATGAATTTGAGAACAGAAAATCGGTTGTCATGGTCATAGGTGTTAATGGCGTAGGCAAAACCACATCCATAGGCAAACTGGCAGGCCAGCTTAAAGGTATGGGCAAAAAAGTTTTGGTTGCTGCAGCAGATACTTTCCGTGCGGCTGCGATCGAACAGCTTACCGAGTGGACAAACAGGGCAGGAGTCGATATCATAGCACAATCAGAGGGCTCGGATCCGGCAGCAGTAGTGTTTGATGCCGTATCCGCAGCAAAGTCGAGGAAGACGGATGTCCTTCTGTGCGACACTGCCGGAAGACTGCATAATAAAAAGAACCTCATGGATGAGCTTAAGAAGATAAACAGGATAGTTGACCGTGAATACCCTGACTGCTACAGGGAGACGCTGGTAGTTTTAGACGGGACCACCGGACAGAATGCCTTAGCTCAGGCTAAGCAGTTCAGTGAGGTTGCCGATATAACCGGTATAATCATAACCAAACTTGACGGAACAGCCAAGGGCGGTATAGCTGTAGCGATACAGAAGGAATTGGGCATCCCGGTTAAGTATATCGGTGTAGGCGAGCATATTGACGATCTTCAGAAATTCGATCCGCAGTCATTCGTGGAAGCGTTATTCAGCGTACCGGATGCTGCAAAACTTTCCGAAGAAGATGAATAAGGTTTTGGTAATCCGATCATGAATAAAATGGAAAACAATACAAAAATTCAACCCGAAGAGGAACGCTATGTGCCTCAGGAATACAGAGAAAATAAAAATCCTGTAGTGGAAATACTTATCTGTTTTTTGATAATGCTGCTGTTTTTAGCTATCCAGGTCGTAGTGGCAATACCTTTTGTGGTGATCGTGGCTATGAGCAAAGGACCCGGTTTTTACGACGGACTTTCCGCCGATGAGATGATTTCGGCCATTATGAGTTCCATAGATACGATGACGCTGTCTTTTGTTACTACGCTGGTCTCGTTGATAGTAGCGGTGATCTGGTACAGAATGGCTTATTGTAAGGGGTATGGTATGAATGAATTAAAGCAGTCATGTAGGAGGATTATCAGGCCGGATATCATTGCAGGCTTGTTTTTTGCCGCGATCGCACTTTATTTTATCACCATACTTGTAGTGGGTCTTATTTCTGCGGTAAGTCCTAAGGTGGTTGAAGATTATAACGAGCTGATGGAGGATGCCGGTATAAATGATATAAATACCGTTGTGATCCTTATGACGGTAGTGCTTGCACCCATAAACGAAGAGTGCATCATGCGCGGCATCATACTTACCAGACTGAAGAGAAAAATGGCCCCGGTTGCCGCAATCGTACTTTCGGCTGTATATTTCGGTGTGTTCCATTTAAATCTCGTACAGGGTATATATGCCGGCATTATGGGACTGTTTATGGCATATATTGCTTATAAATACGGTTCGATAATACCTTCGATCATATTTCATGCCATGTTCAACGGCCTGAATTATCTGTTGATGCTGCTGCCTGCAAGCATCCAGGAAAACGGGTTTTTACTGTTTGCTGTACCTGTTGTAAGCGGTTTTGCGTGGTATTTCCTTGAAGGAAGAAAGAAATTATCGGAAAAAGGTTGATTTTTATTGATTTTGGTTGATTTTAGAAACAAATAAGTGTATAATAGTATAGAATGATAAAAAATAATGTGGGGTATTGTTTTTTGTCATATTTCGTGCTTTTAAAGCTGAAAAAACAGCATGGAGGTTATGTATGGACAGATCGGAAAATCAGGCCACCGGGAACAACACCAAAGACTCCGGAAAGTCGCTGGGCGACCTTTTGCGTGCTTTGAATTCCTTCCAGGATTCACTCGGTGAAATGATGGATGAGAATGACGTGGCGGAATTCACTTTCAAAGAAAACAAGATCGTTTTCGGAACCGGCTACAGGATTGCTATACCTGACGGTTTTAAGATCAATCTGCAGTCTGTAAGCCAGAACGGACAGCAGCGTGATTTCCTGGCATGGATTCCCAGCGAGAATGAGAAAAACGAATTCGTTCTGAATGATGTCGATGAGGAGAAGTCGATAGAGCTTCTGCATGTCGGAAACGATACTGCAAACGGCAAGAGCGGAGCTGAAATCCTTCAGGGCGTTTACGATGATATGTTAAAGGGTGGAGTTAACAAGTCTAAGTTAGCTCTTCTTGAATATTCTTTTGGAAAAATTACAGGCGGTTTTATTAGACGTGTTTTATCGTCCATGTGTTGCAATTACTATGTATTCATAGAGTTAAACGGACGTGTATTAAAGTTTCGTGTAATTTTTAACAATAAGTATTCGACAGGCAGTATGGATAAGGTTGTAAAGGAGTGGCTGGATACCATTACCTGGGCCGGAAATGAAGCTGCCGAGGCTGAAAGAAAAGAAAAAGAACGTAAAGAAGCCGAGAGAATAGCAGCCGAAGAGGCAGCCCGCAAGGCCGAAGAAGAGAGAAAGGCCAGAGAAGAGGCAGAGCGCAAGGCAGCCGAAGAGGCAGCCCGTAAGGCCGAAGAAGAAAGAAAAGCAAGAGAAGAAGCAGAGCGCAAAGCAGCCGAAGAAGCAGCCCGTAAGGCCGAGGAAGAAAGAAACGCAAGGGAAGAAGCAGAGCGCAAGGCAGCCGAAGAAGCAGCCCGTAAGGCCGAGGAAGAGAGA
>JAFRSU010000019.1 GCA_017427415.1 Lachnospiraceae bacterium
ATATCCTGCCCGATATAGGAGAGCGGCTCATATCGGAGATAGGGCTTGAAACTCTTCAGGGGATCATCAACCAGAATTTCCGACACCCGAACACCTGCGTCAAGATCAGGCTCGTCTTCCGGCAGATACACGAGATGGCTCTTGATGACGGAGCTACCAGCATTCGTATAAATTATAAATATCTGGCCATGCCCAAGGTGCTTCCGGTCACTGAGAAGCGTGCCCTTACTCCCGACGAGAAGGAAGCGGTCTTTAATGCCAATCTTCCCGATATGGAACGTGCGTTCTTGTTCGTGGAATACTTTACCGGGATGAGAAGGGAAGAAGCTCTCGCCCTGCTGCCGACGGATTTCGACTTTGACAGGATGACGGTGCACATTAACAAGACCGTAGTGTTTGATGATAATGATCCGGTGCTCAATGTCGGAATGGCCAAGACCAAGTACAGTATCCGGACTCTTCCGCTCCCTGATAAGTGCCTGCCGTTCCTTAAGGATTATGTGCAGTCCTGCGACAGCTACCTCTTCCATCAGGTGAGGGGGAGCAAAGGGCTCATGAGTAAGACTTCATATAACAAATTCTGGAGAAGGATACATTCTGAGCTGGTGAAGCTCGTCCCGTCTGCAGATTCCATCACTGCTTATACATTCAGGCACAACTACGCTACTCTTCTTTATTACTCGGATATCAAGCCTAAGATGGCTGCCAAGCTGATGGGCCATAAGGATACTACCATGATCCTCCGCATATATGCCCACCTCGACGAAGAGAGGGAAATGGCAGATATAAAACTCAATAAAGTCTTCACATAAAAACAAGCCCGCCGGGATATCTGCCCGACGGGTATTTTTTACTGAAAATATGCGGTTTCCGGCCCCGAAAAAAGTGTTGCCATTTTGTTGCCATCCCGAAAACCCAAAATCAAGAATCCTTATTTTATGCGGGTTCTGTAGCCTGAGTGTTGCCCACATTTTTGTACATTTTTTAGCATTTTTTCGCTAATTTAGGGAAAATAAAAACCCTTGAAATTCAGTATTTTCAAGGGTTTTCACTGTCTGCACCTTCAGGGGCTCGAACCCTGGACACCCTGATTAAGAGTAATGTGTGTTGCCTTTGCTCCAAGCCTTGATTTTAAGCGTTTCTATGCTTTTTTGTGTTGCCTTTTTGTTGCCAAAAGCAACAAAAATATGCTACCCTAACTTTTTGCGTTATGATAGCATATCTTCATTTTTATTTCAACTTTTATTTTCCAGATCCTTTATCCTGTGGTTGGCAACTTCCACCTTTTCCTCCAGAATAGGCACTCTCTTAGCAAAATTATTATGCTCCCTGGTTTCCCTCGTAAGCTCCTGTATCTGAGCATTGATAACAGCTTGCGTCTTTTCCAATTCTGCCTTGTTCATTATCTGCTGCTTTTCTAACTCGGCCTTGAATTTTTCTTGCTGAAGCTGCAGGTCACCTTTCATGGAGAGCTGCTGTTTTTCTAACTCGTTCATCATCTTCAGAGTATTGTTCTTATTTGAGATTGATACTCCTATAAGTGTGCCACCGGAAGTTATCATTGCAACTATAATGGGGATAAGTATGCTCGCGTCCATCCTTAACCCTCCATCAGCTTGGCTATAGTCTTGGGACCACATATCCCATCAGCTTTCAATCCGACAAGCTTCTGATATTCAGCAATGCATGCCACGGTACCCTTTCCGCAGTCTCCGTCTATGCCGCCGCAAGCGTCTATTTCGGTCTGGAACTGATGTTGAGCAAGCTCGTATTGTACCCACTTGACTCCTTCGCCTTTGCTGATATAAGACGCGCAGCCCTGCTTCTTCGCATTGGTCGGACTTGTTACATTGGTCTTTGGTGGCTCAAAGGGATTGTTCCATGGCATCCCTTCCGTGATCATTGCAGTATGTCCCTTTGTTTTTGTTACAATGACGTCTCCATCGTACAATGTAGTTCCAGGCTTATACTCTATCGTGGGTTTGAAAAGGCCTGTCTTCTGAAGTATTTCTTTCTCATTGCCGGTATAGAATACCGGTATATCCTTCCCGGTCGCTTCCCTTATTACTTTGTTTACTAATGTTGAGCAATCGCAGTTGCGCGGAACTGTCGAAGCTATATCGTATTTGAATACGCTTTCTCTTCCATTTTCTCCATCGCTCTGTGAATATCCCAAACTTGCGTTATTGCAAGCCTTCTTCATCAGCTTTGCTGCTTTCTTTGCATGCTTCGGCTTCTTGAAGCGCAGGATAAGCCAGCCCTTCTTGTTCATATAAAAATCCTGCATCCTGACCTCTCCGG
This sequence comes from Lachnospiraceae bacterium, assembly GCA_017427415.1. GTDB lineage: Bacteria > Bacillota > Clostridia > Lachnospirales > Lachnospiraceae > RUG11977. Next base: position 2,302 of record JAFRSU010000019.1, read on the forward strand.
TGTATAAGTCAGGAGTGCCCTTCTGTTTCTGATCACCGGGCTTCCCTCCGGTAGACCTTCCGTTTTCGTCGCACCATGCATTACCGATCATTACCTTCATCTGCCCCATCCTCCTTCTTATTTTCTTCTGCTTCACGCTTGCCGGTTTGCGTGCCGAAATAAAATGATATTATCATTATAAAAACCGATAGAAACTCCTGACCGCTAACAACTCCGGTTACTGATAGATACGCAAACACGCCCGTTAAGATAAATGTTACGATTGATTTTACATCAATAAGCTTTGTTAACTTCTTTCCCATACTGCCATCCCTCCTCTTTTTTATTAAAAATGCATCGTAACTCCGTTATACATTTTCTCAATATATCTATACATTTCCTGCTCTGACCTTTGGTCTCTTTCAGTCCTTATCTTTCTTTTTCTGTTCATCCAAGCCGGAGCAGTTGATGGTGAACACCTCTTATTATGTTTTCCACCTTTCATAAATTTTCTCCACTTCATCCTTACCATCCATCATTTTATCTATATCCTCGATCTCCATATATTCCAGGAGCTTAATTGTCAGCTTTTCAATCATGTTCCCTTGTATCTTTATTATCTCATTCAGATTGTCCACCAATTCCGCTATATCGTTCATCTTTGCTTGTTCCCGTTCTCTTCTCCATAGCTTTTGAGTAAAGCTCGTTTAATCTATCTCTCAATTTCCTTGTATCTGCATGGCTCAAAAGTCCGCTTATGCTTGCCGCCCTTCTTTTAAATGCACCCTCGCCCATTCTTCCGTCGGCGTACCGTTCGCATATCCCCTTGACTTCTTTCTTTATCCGCTTTGTTGTACTCTTTCTAAGCCTTATTCTTTGTGCCGTGATCTTCAGTCCAACAAATTCAACGCCGCACCTTATGGGCCGGATACAAGTTTTCTTGTTTAAGTCTAACCTTAACTCTTCATTCAGGTACCGCCGGATATCTTCAAGCAGTCCTTTCAATTCTTCTTTGGAGCTTCCGAGTATCACTATATCGTCCATATATCTGATGTAGTAGTGTATCTTTAGCTTATGCTTACAATACTGGTCAAGCTCATTCAAATATATGTTTGCGAATAGCTGGCTTGTCAGATTGCCTATAGGCATACCGACATCGTATAGCCATTCTTCCTGTGGTACCTCTTGCGGACTTTTGCCTGGTGGAAGTCCGAACGGTTCAACCCTGCTATTGATAATGTTCTTCAGGAAGTTCATAAACTCTGTGTCTTTGATCCTCTTTTCGAGGATCCTAATCAATATTTCATGGTTAACCCTGTAAAAGAATTTGCTTATATCAAGTTTTAAGTAATACCACTCGCCGCCCGTTTTCCTTCTGACTTTCCGCATCCAGTACTGTAACTTATGCGATGCTTTGTGGCTTCCTTTACCTTCTCTGCAAGCGTATGAATCTTCAATCATTAGCTTATCAAATATCGGATTGATGTACTGGTATATCGACCATTGTACTATTCTGTCCATATACGGTAACGCCATAACAAGCCTCTTCTTTGGTATTATTATCCATTTCTTTCTGTATGGGCCAAGCTCATAGGTTCCGTCGATCATCTTTTCTTGTATTTCGATCAGGTAATCTTCAAGTCTGGCAGTAAAGCCTAATACTTCCGGGCGGTATCTCTTGCCCTTCCTTGCGTTTTCATGTGCTTTTACTAAACTCTGATAGCTGCATATCTCATTCCAAGCATTTTCAATGTAGTTAGGTCTTCTTGTTGAGTCGGTATTCATTTCAAATTTGCCTGCGTGTGACGTTTCCGCCTCCGTAGGATGGTTTATTTTTTCTTTTCAGAATGGAAACAGTCTCCTTATAATCTGTAAACTGTACCATGTTCCTTGAAACATAGTCCACGCCGTTACAGTAGCGAATGTTGATAGAATATAAGCGGCACGACCGCCGATGTTGTCGTTCGAGTTCGAACGGTGATTGTTGAGGTTGGCATAGAACACACCGGCATTAGCACCGTTGTTCCAGTTGCCCCCACGATACAGCGAACGTAATAGCCTGTTCCCTTATTTATCTAAAGATTGTATGTATCTGCCTAAGATCCTGCCTATCTCGCTTGTGTACCTTGACCAAACTTCATATTGATGCTCTGAGAGTGGAGGCGCAAATTTGCCGCTTGCGTCCTTGTCAGCTGCCAATCTCACAAGTAGCCGCATCCATTCAAGCTCTATGTCAAGCTCCTGTGTAGTCGTCTTTCTGTAATACTTCTTTTCGATTTCAACTACCAGATGATACATCTTGTTCATACAGCTTTTGATATCGTCCGCAAGATCTCTGTCTCTTCGTGGGAATTTCTGTAATAATGGTCTGCCGTAACGTATTATCTCTCCGATTTTCTCTTTGAGTTTGAAAGGTTCATAGTTGCTTTTCGGTTCCTTTGGGCTTTGCATATAATCTTTAAATCCTATAGTTTCATATCTCCCACGGCACACAAGACAGTTGCATACCGTGGGATAAAGTTTTAGTTCTGTAGGGTTCGCTATCGCTCACCCTGTCAGTGCGTCGGGTATCAGTGGACAGTTACTCGATATAAGCGGCACGACCGCCGATGCGGTCGCCCGAGTACGAACGGTGAATGTGGAGGTTGGCATAGAACACACCGGCACTAGCACCGTTGCTCCAGTTGCCCCCACGACACAGCGAACGCTCCGCTTCGCTGTTATTACAGTAAAGCTGATCTCCGCCATAGGTGGTATCAATTCCTGTACCTGTAAGGTTTGCGTCGGGATACATAGCTAAAGCCTGAAGTAAAAGGATAGCTGCGGCACTAATATCTGAGTCAACCTGCACATCCTTAAATGCACATCCGTTAGCTCCAGGTGTTCCGGTAATGCTTGTAACGTACTTCCATTTTGACGATAAGAAGTCAAGCTTTACACTGCCTGTAGTCTGGCCGTCATACTTGTTGTTTGCGTCCCTGTGGGGAGCTACAAGATTTCCGGTAGCTGCGTCAATAGCTTTCCATGCGTTGCTTTCGTCTGAAAGGTCTGCGGTGTCAAGCGATGCATTGTTATCTTCAAGGATCTGAAGCTCACCGTACTTCAAACGTAGTCCGGTACACCATTCAACTACGTTACCGTTCATGTCCCAGATGCCCTCTAATGTTCCATCATGCGACCATGTGATAGGGCCGGTTCCGGTTGCTACTCTCTGTATTCTGTCTGATGAATCTCTGGCCATGGAAGGAATAGCCTTGTAAAGTGTTTCTGAGGTGTCCTTGCCATAGTTATTGTTGCCCTTGGGTTCGGTACCGTTCTTGTGGCACCATAAAGCGATTGCGGCCCACTCAACAGCTGTGATCTCGTGATGTCCTGCGCCCTTTGCCTTTGCGTATGAAATGAAAGTGTCAAGGTTTGTGTTTGCCTGGGGATCCTCAGCCGGTAAGCTGTAGGCTCTGCCGTTGTAGTGCTTAGTCTGATACTTGCCTACATAGAATCCGTCAATCTCTACACCGTTGCGGCGGAAAGCCGGATGTACGCTTGTGTCGGCAGTTGAAAGTACATCACAAAGTCTAAACTTAGGGATGTAAACCATGATGCTCGGCATTTCCTTGTCATCATAGATAATCTTGTTGCTGGGAGCTACGCTCTTTAATGCTAGCTCGGCCATGTCAAAATTTGCCATCTGTATTTTCCTCCTTAGCTGATATATATTCCGTCAATGCTGAACAGATAAAGAGTAACCTTATCCATATCAAGAGGCTTAGCGGTTCTGTTTACAACTTCTTTCTCCACCTCTTCGCCATCGACTGTTTCTGTAACTGTAGTAACTGTCTCGTCGTATTCCTTCTCCGGGATCTCTACCTGAGCTGCATAATATCTTCCCTGTCCCATAACAAGGAACCCGTCAGCATCAATCATAATGTCCTTAGTTACTACTTCGTCCTTCTGGTACCTTGCGAGATTGATAACAAGCTCGTCATCTGCAAAGCTGAGTTTTGTGCCGTTAACGTCGTATTCTATCTTTGTTCCGGCATTCTTTTCAACTACGTTCATTTTTTATCTCCTTCCGTTTAGTTAATCATTCCGCCTGTTATTCTCACGATAACATTTACGGTTGTTGCGCTGCCGTCATGGAGCAGCTTAAAGCCGTTCAAGGCTCTGTCCTTTACCTGGATATTTCCGAGTCTGCCGCCGCTGTAAGAAACAACCTCTACCTCAACGCTGTAGTCTGTGTGTTCTCTGAGCTGTGATAAAGCTACGGTATTTTCCTTGTTGTTAAAAGGCCACGGTAAGGCGTTCATAGCAAGTGAAACGCTCTTAACTTCGCTCAATGTGTCGTAATCTTCCTGAATCTGCTTAAACCTGCTTATCTGCTGTGCAAGGTAGCTGTCAAAAATACCGACTTCCACATTGTTAAAATGATCCTGGTCAAGAAGTGTTCCCTGCTGGATAACCTGGCCATGCTGATCTTCGACGTGATTAAGCCAAAAAGTCCTTGAATACATCGTCTATACCTCCTTCCTTAAGTTTCTATCAACGGGAATGTAAACCTTAAAAGGGCTGAGTTAAGGCTTGTTCTCACAAGGCTTATGGACTGCTGCCCTGCAAGGTCGCCTTCTACGTCATATACCCTGACTGCGGTTATCGTATCCGCTGCGCCGCTTGATGGACAGTTTACATACACGATTGCATCAGTCCCGTTGAGTTCTTTGCTGTTGATTGTTCCGTTTCTCCATGTAGAGTTGTTTGTCTGATACTGAAATTTCACAATGCTGTTCAGTAATTCATTCCTTCTCTTGTTAAGAAACGTGTTGCTGAAAAATGCCATGCCTTTTATCTCCTTTCATAGAATTGCTTAGTCGTCTCCGCATATTGTCACGCCACAAAGTCCATGGTTTGTATTGTATGCCTTCGCCTTGCTGTTCCAAAGCTGTATTCCGTTATTGCCGCTATATCCTACTGTCGCTAACAAAGGCTGTGTTCCTGCTTCTTCATCCTCGCTGCACTCTAAAGTATCTCCGTTATAAGCGTTGACCTGTGCCTGCACATTTTCTGTAGGATTGAGCGAATAGCCCATTGTTGAAATATCCGGTAATGTACCTGCTTCCGGCTGGTCACTCATAAACAATTCAGGTCTTGCCCCTATGTTTATACCGTTGTTATCCGTATAGCCTAAAGCTGACGGCATCCAGTACTGGCCACAAAGTATTGTTCCGCATTCCGGGCCGGTGCTTGTCCATGCTTCGATTTTCTTCTTGATCTCTATCGAGTGCTTTATCATGTAAGCGAATGAGTCTAAGTGCTGTGAATACTTCTTAACTCGCTCAAGCTTCTTCTCCATAGAGACTGCATCTATATCATATACCGGATTGTTTACGCTATCGGATATATCAACGTATAGTCTGAAGTATCCGGGAGTGCCGCTGTACTGGTACCACTCTTCGACTTCGCCGCCGCCGAATATTGTTGTTATCAAATTCTCAACCGCTCCGACCGTGCCGGCCGTGAGATACTGAGGCAGCGTTTCTTTTATGATCCTGCGCTTCGCTTCTATCGGGAGTGACATATCGTAGTACAGCGCATCCAGCTCTATGGCCATCATATCAAGCACTTCTGCGCTCAGACTGTCAACACCCGAATAAACCTCCATACCCTTGCTATAATCAAGAAGCCTTTGCAGTGCCTTTGAGATTGCGTGTGAAACCGCCCTTACCTCCGGCTTTTTTGATAAAAACTCCGGCAGTATTTCTTTTATCTCACTGTCATAAAGATTTGTCATATGTTTCCGCTCCTTGCCTGTCCTCTTGTCTCCGCTGTTCAGACTGTACGTTTTTCCATTTTTTATAAATTCTCATGTTCAGGCTGTACGCTTTTCAGGATCCAACCTCATCAGTCTGCCTCGGTACCGCCGTATGTCACTGTCACCGTTCCGGTCTTTGGCAGTACATTATCTGCTATCACCGTCTGAGCCGGGCTTGTCACCGTCACCCTCTTGGCTCCTGCTTCCATTATCAGCTTTATCAGGTAGTCAGGGCTTATATCCCTTCCGATTTTTGCTGTCTGCCATTTGTTATACTCTGTTACGGCTGCCGTCACATTGCTCTGTATCGTAGTGGCTACAGCACTATCGCTTGAAGCTATGTAATATGTCACATTCACGTTATATGTTGATGTTGACGGTGCACCCACGGTTATCTCATCCCCGAGCGGCTTTCTGTTCCTTGCCTCTAAATAAGTCTGTACCGCCTGTATCTCCGTTGCGGACGGTAACGAACCGTCATTCTTCGTAAATACTATGTCTATCTCGTTCTCGTCCGGAGTCGTCACCTGCACATCTCCTATGCCCCTCATAGACTCCCTGACCATATACTCATAAGCATCCGCTGTTCCTGCCGCCGAATACGATTTACCCAAAGCGTAAATCCTTGACTTCAGCTCCTCGTCGCTCTCTATATCCGCTCCGCCGTATGTCTCCGTGATATTGCTTGCAGATATTACATATGGCAGAGTGTTTACAACTGCGTTTATCTCTCCCACTACAAATCCGTTGCCCTTTACCCCGGCCTCCGTGCAGGTGGCTGATACGTCAACGTATGTGCTCCCTGCCGCTATCTCCTTGTATTCATCCGTGGCAAAATATATACCGTTGCCGTTTGTCACGCGGCAGCCTCCCGGTATGGATACAGCTGATGTAAGTGCCGAAGCTATGGAAAACCTCAAGGTGCATTTCGCCGGTTCCTCTCCCTTTCTCTCTGTGCCCCTGAAAGCCGCCAGATTGTCAAGGTAGTCGCCGTAGCTGTACGAAAGGAGACTCATTTTCCCCGTAAAGTCAAGATACTGCATCGCCTGGAAAATCTGTAAAGCAGCTGCTTCCAGTATCAGCCTGTACGGATTTCCCTTTGCCAGAGGGACCGGGCTTTCCCCCGTCTCATCCTCGTACATATCCTGATAGTCCCCTATCATATTTGTAAGGACATCCTCACAGCTCGTATTATCTATAAAACTCACATCCGGATAATTCTCGTAATTCATGCCGTCCCCTTCTTTCTGTACTCGCACTTTCTCAGCTCGCAGTCCCATATAAACCCTGCCAGCAGATGATAATACTCAACATAATGCACGCAATCCCAACAGTTTCTCTCATTGTCCCTGTTGGCTTTATCTGTATCACTCGTCCTCGTCTTCCTCGTCAGCATCCTCGGCCTCGTAACTATCATTCTTCACAAAATGGATATGCGGTATCAGCTGTCCGTCCACTCCCTTCGTGAACTTCACGCTGTCAACCTCTGCCCTTGGCTCGTACCTGCTCACCTTATCCATTATCTCCACGGATAATGTATTCTGAGCTATCGGATCGGGATATCCCACTATGCCGTCATACTCTATCCCAAACTCCCTATCAAGCGGCTGGCTCCCGGCCCTCACGGAAAGCAGCGTAGTAAGGCAGAGGATCACATCCTTAAACTCTTCCTCAGAAAAACCCTCGCTCTCTCCAATCAGCTTAAACTCTGCCATGCCATCACCATCCTTCAACCTTTATAAATATTCCAGTAATGTAAGATTTAACTTAGCCGACACCAGCACTCCGTCCAGTATCACCTTATCCCATGCCTCGCTCACGGATTCGACCGCCCATTGATTCCTGCCTATCTTCTCCCCGCCTATCACCAGAGTGTAAGGTCTGCCCTTTTCTGCCGCCTTTTCGATCTTTTTGATGATTTTCCTCGGGTTTACGCCCATAGTCGCATCCAGCATTATCTCAAAAGTGATCTGCCGCCTGTCCGCACCTAAAAACTCCGATCTTGGTTTCTTCCCTATCAGCGAGTGTGCCGTCCACCTTCCCTTGACTGTCTGGCTCATATTGTCAAAGGTTAGCACCTTATCGCCCGAAACGGAAAAAGTAATAAGCTTTCCTAAATTTCCTATCTTCATCTGTTACCCCATATTCTGTATAGCTTCTTCCAGTGCCTCGATCCTTGCTATCAGGTTTGAAAAGCTCTCGCTCTTACCGCCGCCCGAAAGGTTTATATCTCCGCTTGCTGATATGCTCACGCTGCCGCCTTCCAAACTCATGGCCCCGTCGCTTTTCATACCCACCGTGGAATCACCCTTTATGGTCATAGCACCGGTGCTTTTTATATCCGTAGTGCCCTGCCCGATTATCTTCAGTTCTCCCGACTTCGACTTTACCGTCAGGTCCTTAGTCTCTATCAGGCTTCCGTCCTCATGGTCAAGTATCGCCTTTACATTCTTGCCCTCGACTTTGAGCTTCTGCATCTTGACGGTCATTACATGGTCTTCATCCACAAGTATAAAAACCTTCTTCGTGATATCCTTCCTGAACACATCGCCATCGTCGGGATCAGCATTAACCTCACAGTCCTCAGAGTAATACTTGCCCAGTACAAAACCCTCGCAGCTCCCTGAATGCCTGTGAACCGTCAGCACTGTATCCCCTTCCTTCGGCATCATATACTCACCGTTGAAGGTAAGTAGCGGAAGCTTCAGCGTAGCATTGTCATCATCCTCATACATCACCCTGACCTTCCCTTCGTCCGGGAAAACCTGCGTAACCTCTCCAATCCTTAAATCATCCATGCCTTAACCTCAAAAGTTTGCAAAGCTCATATCCTTGGTCGGCTTTATCACTAAAGCAGGTGCTTTATCCGTAACACCGCCGCCCTTCTTTTTCGTGTTCTTCTTGTTCTTCTTGGAACCGCCCTTAGACGACTTGGCGGCTTCCTTCTCTGCCTGAGTTACATCAGCCTTTATGGGCTTCTGCACTTTATGGAGCGAAAGCTGAGTAGTGTATCCGCTTCCTGTCACCGAATGCTTGACGGAATCTATATAATACTTTCCGTTCAGCTTTCCTAAGTCCGTTATCTGCACGCACTGGCTGGCAGAAAGTCCGTACTCACCCGGCACTGTCGCGCTCATAGTTTCCGCTTTTCTGTTCGCCTCGTTCACTTTTGCCGCCGCCTGCAGCTCAGCGTCATACCTGCTCGTGACCTGGGAATTGAAAGAATACATCCGCCCTTTTTCTCCCATAGTCACCACAACCTTCCTGTCAGGATCCGTCCGTTTCTTGTCGGCATTGTTCCACTTCAGCGTGACACCTGTATAAGTCCCTTCGACCGTAGTGTTGTAAGTCCATTTCGTCATTTCCTTCTCGCTGATAACCCTCACGCTATCCTTCGCTTCGTATTTCACCGGATCAAAAATAACTATCTTTCCGTTGTACACCTTCATAGCCATACCGTATTTCTCGCAAAGGCTGTAGAGGAACGCACTGTCCGTCTCGTTATTTTGTTCCAACTCCTTGATCTGTATCTGGTCTCCCTCGTAATAAACCTGAACGCCTGCTGCCTTTCCGATCTTGACCGCTATCTCCTGCAGGGTAGCCTTTTCCCATGTCCTGTTGCACGGATTAGACTTAAAATCCTGATTGCAGGGGGTTGACACGCCGCCCAAAGTACAAGTTAACGGACTTCCGTTAAACGAGATATCGTCTATCAGGAATGTGCCACAGTCAAACTCCTTGGCCTTCTCCCAGTCCTTCGGCACGATCCTCACCCTGACCGTAGCACCCTTAGTCGGCATATAGTCCGTGATCCACTCCTTGTCTATGTTTGCCACCGTCAGGCTCACGCTGTCCGACTTACCGCTTGCTACATCCGTATAAGACAGTGATTCCAGATTGTCACCTATCAGCTTCCCTAACGGCTCTCCGCTGTTGGTATACGCCACATCAATACTATTCTTCTTCGCCATTCCGTCACCTGCTCGTATCCATCGGCACTACTTACATATATTGCCAAACTACTTACGTATATTTCAGACTCAATCAGAAGTTTGCGAAGCTCATATCTTTGGTCGGTCTGACGATCAAAGCCGGTGCTTTGTCCGTAACGCCGCCGCCCTTCTTTGTCTCCGTTTTCTTCTGCATCTTTTTCTGCTTCTCGGTCTTTTCCGGAGTGATCAGCGTATCCTCTATGCTCCCTGCCGTAAGCTCGCTGTACCCGTACTTAATGCTGACCTTAGTTCTTCTTGGATTTGACATACCTTTTCCTCATCTAACTCTTTATCCCTATCAGCTTTTAGCTCTTCAAACGATCTCATATCCCACACTTCAAATGAGTCTGCAAAGCATAATGGCGGCGTGAACGATATGTGCGCTCCCGACTTTGTCCCCTTTACCCATTCCTCTTCTTTCTTTTGGTTCTCTTCATAGATTTTGCTCATAAAGCGGTTGTATGCTTCGACAGCCTCAGCACAGTTTATTACAAAAACCATCTTAGTACCTCCATGTAGGCAGTCCGTCATCTTCTTCCGGCAGCTCCTCTATATCCACCAGCACCCCTGCCGGAAACACAAAATAATTAAAAAGCAGCTTTTGGTTATTTTGCATTAGAAATGTAACTGCCATCTCATCCCCATAGCACTTCTTGGCTATGCCGTCCCAGGTGTCCCCGGAAATGGTTTTGTACTTCTTTGCCATAAATCACCCTCCGCTGCATTAAATATGTTTTTCTGTTTTCAGTCCTTCTTCCTTCCGGCTAACGGGAACGTCCCCGGAGCGGCTGTCCAATACCGCTCCGATTTCGAACCCTCGACTTAAACCGAAAGAAGGTCTAACGTGGACTTCTCAAAATGATCCGTCCTATCATAAGTTGCACCGGTGCAACTTTCCGTTCGCCGGCAGGCAACCTTGATATCTTTAATAGCTTCAAGAACTGTCCGTATCCTGTGTTTTAAAACGCAAGCCTTGCGTTCTGCTTTAGATACCTTTCCATCATCTCATCAAACCTGTCCTGACTCATCTTTAATGCATCGTCCAGGTCATCCCTTGAAGGAGCTTCCCCGTAGAACTGCAGTACAGGGCTGTACTCAATACGTGTCTCGCCACGTCCGTTATTGGTTACGTTTAAGCCCTCAAACAGATTATCCGAAGAACCTGGGCTGCTTACACCCGAACCCTGCATTGCTGAACCGCTCTTAGCCGTACCGCCTAAGCCGTCCAGCAGACTCATATTCATAAACCTGCTTGCAGTCTCCCACAGTTCAAACGCTCTCCTGCTGCCGTCAAGCGGTATTACCATTTCCGGCCCATCCTCTGCCAGCCAGGATAACTGTGTCTTGTCAATCAGACCGCCCCTTGCATTGTGCGGTATCTTGTCCGCCCCGGTATAATGCCCGATATCTCCGTGGGTATGAGTCTTCCACCAGTCACTATCATTTACATAATCGTAGTACTGGGTTTCATCACGAGCCGCTATGTATATCCTTAGAGGTATCTCCACGTCATATCCTTCATCAAGCTGTTGCTGTAGAATACTTATCTGCTCATCTATGGCATCCTTAGTTTGCTGCCTTGCTATTGCCGCTTCTTCCTGGGCTGTGACTACATATTTGTTTCTGTTATTCTTTACGTACTCAGACATCTTTTTAGCAACTTCCGTGGCATTCTCGTCAAGTTCTCCGCTTGCTATCAAATTGTCAAGCTCTTCTGCTATGAATGCAGCTCCGCCGGGATTTGAATCGCCCTCCATAATAAAGCCTGTCGCCATTATCTCAGATATCTGCTGTTTTAATATTCCTACCTGCGCCAAAAGCTCCTGTCTCTTTTTGTCGTCAAGCCCCGGAATATCGGCAAGCTCCATCAGCTCGTTTATCTGCGTCTTTGTTTGCTCTACAAGCTCCTTTACCGCATTCACCTGAGTCCACTCAATGCCCGAAACTCCTTTTATCCGATTGAGTATATCGTTTAAGCGCATATCTATAATCTGATCGTTCTTTTCAAAGTCGCTCAGATATGATGCTTCTTTTCCGTGAATATCGTCAAAGAATGCCTTTACGCCCTCTTCCCTTGCTGATACAAATGAGTCTATCTCATTTCCGTAAGTATTTTTTATTGTATCTAATGTAAACTCTACCGCTCTCTGTTTTTGTTCGAACTTGTTCTGCTGAAGTTCAGCATTTAAGGTCTCGACTGCTTCCTTGAATTCCTTATTGCTTGAATCTCCACCATATGCGGCCAAAAGGGCTGCATACTTCTTTGTGTATGCTTCGTTGTAAATTTCCTCATTTTCTTCCAAAACCTTGTTTACCTCGGCTTGAAGGTTTTCAAACGCTTCGGGTTTTAATGCAGCTCCTCCGTATTTCTGCCCCAGCAAGGCAAACTGTGCTTCCTGCTGCCCTAAAGAAATTGCTTTCTGTACTTCTGCCATCTGCGCCTGGACATCAAGAATGTCTCCGAGTTTGTCCGTGTCTAAGAGATCTCCGCTATATGCATCGTTTACAACCTTTGCAAGTTCTTCTCCCAGCTTATGCATCTTATCTACATTTTTTGTGTAGAAATCTCTTACTTTCTTCGAGATAGCGTCTTCTCCGGGAAAAAGCTGTGCCACATTGTATGCTGTATCTTCTGCAAACTGATTGTAGAGCTTTCCGCTTTCTTCTGCTGCCGTCCTAACTTCTTTCTGTTCTTCCTCACTCAGTTCAAAGCCAAGCTCAACCTTCCATTGGATTTTGCTGATCTTGTCTACTTCAGACTGTATGTTGTCTCCCAACTGTTCAAGATCCTTGAAAGCATCCATCTGTCTCTTCAGTTCTGCCATGTTGCCGCTGTCAACGATTGCGTGTGCCGCTGTATTCAGTTCTTCCATACTGAGCTGTATGTTCCCAAAGTGTTCCGCAAGATCGTTATCTATCAATTCCTGCTTGTGCAGTTTATATGCTGTTATTGCACCGACTATTCCTCCGATAGCCACCGTAATACCTGTTATCGCTAACGCTGTAGGGCTTGCCACCGCCAGAAATTCCTTTACTCCTGTCACGATATGTGAAGTATTCGATGCAATCTTATAGGCGGCAAGCGTGCTTCCAATTCCTGCGATAACCCCGATAACTCCGCTCTTGTTCTTTATCAGCCACTTTCCGGTCCCAACTATCAGTTCAAACACCGGTTCTAAAAACTTTCCTGCTTTTCTCTTCAGAGTGGCCATATGTGCCGATATCTCGTCCACCCACTTAGGGATGTTCTTGATATTGTCCCTGATGAATTCCGTAATACCCTGTACCTTTTCCCTCAGGGTATCCTTGAAGGTATCGTACAGCTCTATCTCTGCATCATTGATATTATTCTTCAATATCGCCACATCGCCCTTGAGGTTATCCGTCTTGACTTTTGCCATATATTCTGCCGCTCCCTCGCTGCCATATATAGCCTCGGTCAGTTTCTTAAAGTCCTCGTCGCTCGCATTGAGTATAGTGAGAAGTCCTGTCATACCTCGCTGTCCTGCCAGCCCGGCAGCGTAAGAAGCTTTTTTAACCTGTGACATAGCCTCGTATGCTTCCTGTTCTGCCTGCGTCAGTTCTTCCGCAAGTACCAAAGCGTCAAGCTCGTCCTCTGATAAGTTCTCATAGAATTTCTTTTCATCAGCTGATAACTCTCCGCCGGTAAGACCTGATACCATTTTTTTAATCTCATCCTGCGACTTGCCGCTTACGTTTGCTCTCATCTGCAGCATGATATCCATAAGCGACTTAATCTTTTCTTCTCCCGTTTTGGGATCTATCTCTGTTATGGATAACCCGAAAGCATCCATAGCCTTTTGTGCGTCTTTTGTAGGTTTAACCATTCTTGTAAAGATATTTCTTAAAGCGGTACCGGCCATATTCGCTTTGACTCCGCTTGAAGCCATAAGACCTGTAGCGATAGCCACATCTTCAATCGAAAAGTCCAGTGCTCCTGCAACCGAACCGGCATACTTGAAGGTCTCACCCATCTTGGCCACATTGGTATTACTGTTCATGGCAGCGGCTGCCATTACATCAGCCATTCGCCCTGCCTCCTCGGCGGTCATATTAAAGGCTGTCAGGTTGTCCGTCACGATATCGGACACCAAAGCGAAATCCTCGCCTGATGCAGTAGCAAGGTTCAGTACCGGCTCAATACCGGCTAATATCTGTTCTGTTTTCCAGCCTGCCATACCCATGTACTGCATAGCGTCCGCTACTTCCGTGCCCGAGTAAATACTTTCTCGTGACAATTCCCTTGCCTTTTCGGTAAGTTCCTCCATCTGGGATTTTTCGGCGCCGCTTATGGCTTCCACCGTACTCATGGCAGCCTCGAACTCCGAACCTGCGTTTGTGGCGGCTATGCCAATTCCTGCAACAGCCGCCGCCGCAAGTTCAGCCGTCCGTTTTATGGTGTTCAACGCCTTTTTGCCAATGCTTTCTATCTTGTTAAAGCCATTGTCCATCACGCTGAAGGTCTCATCGGCAGTCATCTGTTTTATTTTCTTCTTAGCTTCCTCGGCTTCCTTTTTGACCTTTTTCATGGCAGAGGTGTAGGTCTTATCTACTTCGCCTGCGATTCTTACCATCAGCTTGTATTCTTTTCCGATCTTCGACAACCTCCGACACCTCCCTTATAGTTTCTGTCCATTCCTCCAGAGGCATTGCAGACAGTTTGTCAAATCCTGTCTGCAAGCTCATAGAGAGATGGATGTTTATTTTACGGATGGACTTTATGTCATTTATCCCTATTCCTAATTGAACAAAAAAGAACGTACCTTGCTCCCCACACGCCGGCACTCATTCATAGGCAGTGCCCTAAAGAACTCTATAGGCTTGCCCGTTGCCCTTACCGCAAGAGCAAGTGCATAGTCCAGTGACATCTCGGGTACCAGGTCGCCAGAGTTTTTCTTTCTCATTAATCTGTCTACCTTTGAAAGGTCTGCGCCTGTCAGTTCTTCAAGCCCGCTGAGGTTCAGCTCCGTGTAGGTCTCGCCCTCGAATACAAAAGGCTTCTTAAACGTAAGTGTAAGGTCTTCTCCGTCCTTATCATCTTCACTGTCATTTTCTTCCTCGCCAGCATCAAGGCCTAAAGCCTTCACCAGCTCCTCGTCCGTACTGTCGTCCATTGTGTAATCAAAATCATTGTCTGCCATGTTAAAATCCTCTCTTTCGTTTGTCGTTATTAAAATATCACCGGCTAAACGGCTGTCAGCCCTTCAGCCGGTGTTTAACTGATAATGTTATCCGCTCACTGCCTTAGCTGTACTGCTTGATCTTTGCCAGCATATCCTTGCCGTTAAGCTTGTATACACTGTTGAGCTTGTCATATTCAAGCATCACCTTGTTGTTTACCTCTATCATGTAGTAGAAGAGTTCAAGGGTAACCTTGCTTCCCATGGACTTGCCGTTTTCCAGCTTGCCGGGGTCAAACTTCTTGAGTCTGCCTCTCTCCACAATCCTTACTCCCCTGTAGGTTAAGGCTCCGGTGTTTCTGTCAGTCAGCTGCTCGCTGCCTCTCATAGTGAGTGACACGGGCTCTGTAGGATCTGCGATTGAGAAGATATCCTCATTAAGGTTTCTGAAGTTGATCTCCTGCTCTAAGCTGCCGTACTGCCCGGGAACCCCGGTCTCATAAGTTCCCAAAATCCCCGCGCCGCTTATAGTCTCGGTAATCTGATCCATAGTAGGAAGCTGTGTAGCGTCGGTCACGCCGATGCACTTGTCAGCCTTCTTGCCGCCGTACACATTGTAATCGTTGATAATTTCAGGTATGTATCTTTCCTGTCCCATTATGCTTCACCTCCCAGTGCTTCTGCTAACATTGAAGGGTCGTATTCCAAGATGTCAAGGACATACTCGGCAGGTGTGAAAGGAGCAAGATACTGCCTGAAAGTAATCTTGCCGTTAAGCACATCCCCTACGTAATTGTCCTCTCTCCTGTACTCCATACGGAGACCTGCGCACTTGTTGCTTGCAACCAATCCGTTAGCAAATACATTCTCGCTGTCAACAAAGGACTCGATAAGTCTGTAGTTTGCGGGGTTGTCAATCTTCTCTGCGTAAGATGTAATGAAGCGGTTGCCCCACCATGAGAAAAATCTTCTGCAGCATATCCATCTGTCCTTGGGATCCGTAGTACCGGGGTATGCCCCTGTATTGTTTCCCCATGACCTGAGGTCTCCGTGGCATACAGCTGTTACTACTCCGATGCCATTAAGTTCGTTAGCCTGACCATCGGTGAGATAAATCTCGTTGCCATCAGCATCGCATGCAGCCTCAGCATTAAGAGACATATTTGAAGGTGACAAGTAGGGTACATTTTCGTTGTCAACATCTGCGCGTACAGCCATAGCCACATAGAGTGCTGAGTAAGGCATAACCTTTCCTGCATACTTGATCATAGGCCAGCATACTATCATGTTTTCGCTAAGAAATCCTGCCGCATTCTTCTTTGTCTCTACATCCGAGTAAACCTTTGCTCCGCTTGATGTAGCGTCAATGTCAACTACACATTCACATCTGAACTTGTCGGATACATCGCTTGCCTTCTCGGAAAGCGCAAGTCCGACTGCTGCCGTCTTTGAGAATCCGGGGGCCGCGATAAGTGAAGGAACAACTTTGAGCTTAGCGTAGATTTCGTCAACGCACTGGATACCTGTGTACTTTCCTGTAGCCACGGTGTAAGTACCGATAACCTCCGAGCTTGTTACTCCTGTAGGCGCAAGCTTATTTCCTGTTACGGAAATAGCGGTAACGCCGGCGGCGATCACTGTAAATACAGGATATCCGTCTGCGTTGAACTCAACGGTGTAGTCCGTATCAATGTCAAGAGTGGTGGATCCATTCTTTACCACAAGTGAGCTGTCATTGATCACACCCTTTGAAGTGCCGACACCCACCTTGTTTGAAAGCGTGATGCTCTCGGTGTAGGTTGTCTTGTGGTTTGCGTTGCTGGGATCCAGCACATTGATGAATACCGCCGGGCCTACTCCGAAAGCCTTGAACATTGCATCTGCCGCCGCTGAAAGACTGCTTGCTGCATAGTCCTCTGAATAACCCAGCTTTGCTGCAAACTCCGCAAAATTTTTACAAAGCACGGGTTTGTTAACTGCATCCGCTACATTTTCAGCAAGATTGACCTGAGAAGTTCCGATAAATACCGGAACGTGGCCATCAGTGCTTACAGGTGCGGGTATGCTTGTAGGGTTTTCAATAACCCCGATACCATGATTGTAGGGCATTTTTTATTCCTCCTGTTTTAAAATTAACCCTTGATACGCTGAGCTACACTCTTGTAGATGGTAGCCAACGCTCCGGTTTTTAGTTTTATTTGCTTGAGTGCCTCCGGAAGCTCGCTGATTTTTACAAACATCATCCTCATAGGCTTGTAAGACGCTATTGCATTCTCCAGCCTCTCGGTGAGCTTTCCTTCCGCAAATACCACGCCATGCCTTATCAGGTTAGGTATGGTCGGTCCGACATACATAACATTCTCTTCTGCTTTGCTCTCATCCTTGGCTGCTTCGCTGATGACTTCCGCACCGTCTTCCACCGGTGCATCCGACTGCACGCTATTATCTGCAGCCTCTGACTCCTGCACTGCTGCCTCTGAAATGCTCTGTATGTCATTCTCTTTATCTATGGACTGGTTACCGTCAGACTCCATACCCATAGTTTCTTTGGCGGTAGCCTCCGCCTTGCTCTTTTTCGGTTTCATGTAAACGGATCCTCCTTTCTGACTGCGGCTATCCTAAAGTCCAGATTGCACGCTCCGATAAAGTACGGATAGTAATTATCTTCCTGTGCTATCCAGGTCCATTCTCCGGCATAAGCAGCCTTTCCCCGGAGGTCTGGGTTCTTATGAAACCTCATATAAATCTTGTCGAAGATATTCTGCAGATCCCTGTAGCCCTGACTGTCATTGTCGCCGTCCCAAACACCGGCGATCAGGCAGACTGACACAGTATAAAAACTGTCCCTCTCCCCCGTGTCGCTGCCCCTTATCAATCTTGCTATGATATAGGGCACCGGCATTTCATCCTCGGTATAGTCCAGCTCCAGTTTCGGCAAGTCCTGCTTGTAGACATTTATCGGAACCAGCGTACCCTTCTTGCACTTGTACCGCCACTCCCTAAATATCTCCTCCAGCTCCTCCGCCAAAGCGTCAATTAGTTCTAAAGGTGTCATGCGTTCACATCCTCCAAATTCGCTCCGCTTCTCTGACGGCTGTCATATTGACCATATCTGTCATTCTGAGCGAAGCAAAGAATCTTACTTGACAAATTTCTGTACCGCCAACCTCATCTGTTCTGAAAGTGTGGCGTATACAGTACCGTCTATTTTCTCCTTGTATACTACTTCCTCGCCCTTTGCCTGAGTTGTACTGTACAAAGACCTCAGCGCTTCCTTGTGGGGATTGTTCTTCATATGGCTTCCCGGAATACGTTCCGCAAGTGCTGTATGGTCCGATATGGCTCCGGCATTTGAGACATTGTGATACTTAACTACAAAAGCCTTGTACAAATCCCTGTGCCTTGTCCTGCCTTTTTTCTTCTTGCCCTTCAGCACCCCGCCGCTCTTCATCAAAGCCATCCCCGTAAGGTGACCGCCCTTCTTGAGCGTCTTAGCCTTTATCCAGTTAGGAGCTCCCTTGCTGCCCGGAAAATATGTAGGCGGCTGTACCATAAACTTATATGTATCTGCCGGCCTTGAAGCGGCAGTGATGGTCGCATATAGCCTGTTCCCTTTTGCCTTTTCTATCTTGTTGACTCTGTGGTATCCCTGCTTTCCTTCCTTCAAGGCATATCTTTTCCCTGCCTCTGTGAACATCTGCTTTTCAACCTTCTTTGCCGTATTATTGATGGCATGCCTGAGTATTGTCTTAGTCTTATCCCTTGACATCTCAAGATCCATTTCCATCTCTGTGAGTCCCTCGATAGAAACCGTATAGCCTATCATCCTGCCACCTCTTTAAGTCTCGTTTGCACCTAACGATATCGAGTAAATTCCGTATTCATCCTGTGCATCCGTTACCAGATACTTTCTTCCGTCAAGCGTAAGCGTTCTCCCGACACCCGGAAGTCCTTTAAAGAGAGCGTCAAACTCGTCAGCGTGGACATATATCATGACTTCTTTCAGGTAAATACCGTCTCCGTGCAGTGACCTGTTATACTGATAACGCTTTTCACGGCTTATCTGCTCATAGTCATCTACCTGGCACCGTATCTCATATCCGTTTATCATATGGATATCGCTGAATTCATCAGTGTTCAGGAACACCTCTGAGTTGTCCGACTTGATAATATCCTTAAATGCTGACATCCCGGCTCTCCTTCCTATCCTCCGCCCTTTACGTGCTTTTTTCTACCATCTACACGCTTTCCTGCATCAGATTCATTTACTTCTCTGTGCTGTCTTCGGCACCTTCCCTACAAGGTCATTGCCGTCTATATCTTTCTCGCCACCCGTGACAATTCCTGTCCTTCCTGCCTGTGCGGTTTTTTGTGTAGCCTTTGGCTGTTCTGCTACCGGTTTGTCAGGAACCCACTTAGCCGACTTGTACAGGAGCCACGACGCCACCATCTCGTTGTCATCTGCCGGAAGTTCTTCTCCCGGATTGTAGAGCCGCCCACGGTAAAGAATCATCCTTGAAGCGATAAGTTTTTTGTTCTCTTCGCTTTCCTCTGCTTCCTCCCCGGGTTCGCCCTCGGGAGCTGTATCGTCTACAGCCCCCTCCGGTGTCTCGGTATTTTCAGGAGAATTTTCAAGGCTCTCTTCGGTCTCGATAGGATCAGGTGCGCTCTTAACAGTGCTTTTCTTTTCCTTTGCCATAAGCCGCCTCCTCTTATCCGATCTTGACCATTACCTTTGTAGCTGAAGCTGCTGCAGCTGCTGCCACAAATCCTGCAGAAGGATAGTAGGTAGGTGTTCCGCCGCCATCGTTTGAAGACTCTGTAATGCCGGTGCCGTCCCAGTAAACGGCCTGCCCGATAGTGAGTGCATTGCTGCTGGTCTTAGGCATTTCGAAAACGCCTGTCACATTTACCTCACCGGTCTCTCCGTTAGGAATGTCTGTTGCAACAACACCGATTCTGCCGGTGGCTCCTGCTGTCAATACAACGATGGTGTCCTTGCTGATCTTTGAGCCGCTTGAATTAGGATAATCAAGAGTCTCGCCTCTCTGCCAATAACTTGCTGTAGCCATGTATATTCCCTCCTCTCATCATGATAACGGACTTGCAACTGTAGTACCGGGGTTCTTAACGCATCCGCGGAAGTCCATAACTGCAATGCCCCAGTCAAGGTAAACATCCCAGATAAAGCCGAGCTGCCCGCTTGCTTCCATACGGCGCATAGTGGGAAGCTCATTGCCGTTGAGGTAGTCAACCTGAATGAAGTTTGTATCATCAGGATTAGCAGCCAGGAACCAGGGCATTGTATTTCCAAATCCGCCGCAAAGTGCATTGATCGTAGGATCCTCAACGATTTCAAGCTGATTTACATACTTGAACAGAGGGTTTACTGCCTGAGTATTTCCTGCTGTGTTGATTGTCGCACTGTGAAGGATGGTGTAGAGATCCATTCCAAGTCCTACAGGAATGATGATAGTCTTAGGCCTTACAATGACAGGCTGATCAAACTGATCCTTCTGTGTCTGTAATGCCATTATCATCTTCTGCAGGGCTGCCTGAGTGATGCCTGTGCCTGTACCGAGCAGGTTTTTGTGCCCGCTTGTGAAGAGTGCGGTGCCGTCATAAATGGTCGCATTGTTCACAAGAATCTGGTAAACCTGCTTGTTGATAGTTCTTCTTGCGGACTCTGCGTATCTTGCAGGGAGCGAAGTAACCAGCCCGATATCATCATTGATGAATGCCTCGCGAGTCAGAGTGAACTGGCGTCCGTAAGTCTTAAGCTGTCTGGTAGGAAGCTTCTCATCCCTGGGCTTGTCAGCCTTAAGCTCTCCGCCTTCGGGAACTAACAGGAACTCACCTGTAGGTCCTGCAATGTAATTGTTCTGGTTGATCTTGAAGTCTGTGAGTGAACCCTTGCGTGTAAATCTGTCAAAGGTTACCGCTACCTTCTTGTGTCCCTCAACGAAAGCCTTGTTGATAGCATTGTCAAGGATTGCAGGGAAAGCAGCTGTAGGGTTAAAAAACTGCCTTGCTGCCTCATAGAAGATGTCATCCTTGCTCATATTGTCAAGTCTGCTTCTCTCGCCATCGCCCTGAAGCTTGACATACATCTCCTTAAGTGAAAGGTTCATGAAGTTCCTTGCACCGTCTGCGGGCTTCTCAACATTAACACCGCCACGCATAAGGAGCGCATCGGTAGCCGCATTCCTTGCCTTGTCCTCTTCGCTTCTGGTTACCTCAACATCAGGTGTCCCGCGTGGAGCGATAGGAGCACCGTTCTTCATAAGATTGTCAAGTACTGCTGAGCGTACTGCATCAACAGTCATTCCGCTTTCAATGTATGAACTTGCATCCATATTGAAGCTGCGGCAGATGTTGGTGATCTCACGGATACGGTTTCTCTCAGCTGTTCTCACTGCCTCAAGCTCTGCCTCTCTCCCTGAAGTTGCACCGGTGCAACCTGCGCCATTCTGAGTTTCTGCCTGTCTCTGAGCGTCAGACTGTGCCTCTGCCAGATCGATTGCGTCAATCTGAGCCTGACAGTCATTGAACTCTCTCTGCTCTTCAGCAGTCAATTCTCGTCCAGCGGCTTTTGCTGCGTTCAAGAGCTGCTGCTGTCTTGCAATTAACTCTTTCTTTGTCATTTTGTTTTTCTCCTTCCTAAGGAATTTTTATTTATTTGGAGCTGCTTTTCCATGTAGTAAAAGCCGCTTGTTCCCTTGCTTGTGTCCGTTTTATTGGACAGTATTCCGTTTTCGTTTTTTCCTGTTTTGTTGTTTCCCGAACTGTCACTCTCATTCAGTTTGTTCTGATGCGCCCTGCCTACGCCTACCGTAGGATCTGCCGGTATACTGACTACGGATATCTCATAAGGTGTCCATCTCGTAGCTATATCGCACGGTCCCGTAAACCTTCCGTCCGAGCTTTTCTTGTTTGCCGCTACTTCTTCCCATACTTCGACCATGTATCCGACTGATACACCTTTAAGAGTTTTGTTCTTGACCTTCTGATAAATCGTCTCGGCTTCGGCATCATCATCAAATTCTACTCTTGCCACTCCGCGATTATTTTTTATTTCCGCTGATATTACCTTTCCCATGATCTTGTTCCTGTCATGATTAAAGAGCAATACGCCTATATCGTTAAGCCTGTTCAGGTTTACGCAACCTTCGGCATGAGAAAGAATCTCAGTTCCCCACCATCGGTCATAAGGTTCTTCCGAGGAAAAAGATAGGTCAAACTGTCTTTCGTTGCCTTTCCCCTCTACAGCCCTGATTGAGCATTCACCTGCGAACCGTTGAAGCGTTCCGTTCTGCTCGGTGCTTTTGTTCTTATCCTGTTCTGCCATTTTGTTTCTCCTTTTCGGTCATCTACTCATCATCCTTCAAAAGCTTAGGATCAACTTCAGCCTTTGGTATTCCGAATAATATCGTGTTGAGGTCTATGCCCAGGTTCTGCGCGTACCGGTTAACCTCGGCCATATCATCAAGCTGTGTTCTCCAGTCCCTGCCGTTCTCGGAGCATACCTGCTTGAAAGTTTTCTGTCCTGTCTCTAAAGCTGTCCTGTCAGCTGTCGACTCCTTCACCGGATCAATCCAAGGCTTCGGTGCCTTAATCCACTTATGCGACAGGTATCTTTCCTTTTCGTCCTCATTCCAGAACTTCGGTATGCTGAGTTTTCCGCTGAGTACGGCAGATATAATAAATGTCTCGTATATCTCATCCATTACCTCTGTCAAAAGTTCCCTCTCAGAGCTGCAGGTAAGATCATCCTCAATTATCCCCTGCCTTGCGGATGAGTAATTACTCTCGGACATATCCCTTGACATAGCCTCGTAGGATATGCCCTGACCTGCACCGATAAGCCTCTGCTGCAGTTTCGTAAATGAAGTTGCATCAGCTGCCTGTCCTGCCGGATTAACTACCTGCACCTCGTCACCTGCATTCAGTTCCTTTATCATGCCGGGGCTCAGCATTTTCCCGTCGTAGTTCACCTTGTCCTTTTCGCTTGCTCCGACTCCTGAGCGTCCTATTGCGGTTGTAGGGATCTGTTTCTTGATGAATACCGAAAGGCAAGCCTCTATTCTCTGCTTTACGGAGGTAGCAACCATAAACTCGTTTACATCCCTGACTCTTGTTATTGTAGGTGCCATATCGGACATTTCGCGGATCTGCGACGGTCTCTTTTTCGTGTAATAGAAAATCACCTGCTCGGCATCCACCCATATAGGTTCGTTCAGGCTCATTCCATTAAGGTCATACTGCCTTATATAGTAGCCCACCGGTTTATTCCAAGAGTTGTACTCTATGCCGCCCACTACCTTGTTTTCCTGATTGTGTGGCTGTAAATAATCATCCGCCAGTTCATCTACCTCAATCATCTGCAGTTTGAACGGCACATACCCTTCAGAGGTATATCTCTTGATAAACAGCACTCCGCCATCTACCTTCTTGCGGTGCACTGCCATTCTCAGCATCTGAGCGAAGCTCTGTGTTCCTGTCACGTCGCAATTTCTTTTCTTGCACCATTTTTTCCAAGCCTTTTCTATCTGCTCGTCCAGTTCCGGTTCTTTTGTCTGGGCCTGCAGCGAAAAACCGCCACCTATGATATTTCTCTCAAAAGCTCCAATGACAGAATTCATGATATCCGAATTTCTCTCGAGGTCTCTTGCCCTGGCCAACACATTCATACGACTGTATCTGTCCGTCATTTCTGCCGACTGGTTCGTTACTCTCCAATTTTGGTTAGGCCTGTCATAATCGCCTGCATCATAGTTACGGAGTTCTTCGTAAGCTCTTCTGTATATTTCTCGTTCGTAGGCTCTTTTCGGGTTAAGCCTTGCGACTATAGAATCTATAAAACCCATAAAAGCCTCCTTCAGCGTTTATCAAATATCCCGACATAGCAGTCATCAAACAGTCCCGTGTTGTTCTCTGCCTGCTCCTGAGCCATCAGGTCGTTCCGTATCTTGTACAATTCTTTTAAGTCTGCTCTCCGGAGCATACGGGATCCGATTTTATATTCCTGACCACCAATGGCGATCTTCATTATCGCATTGTTAACTTCCGTCAGAAGTTCAGCTGTGGTCATTACGGTCTGAGTCTCCACCGTCACTTCCTGAGTCCTTCCAATCGCCATCTTCTCACCATCCTTTATCTGTATCTATCCGTAAATTTATCTATATTCATGCAGGCAAAGAGTGACCTTCATACTCGATTTAAGATTGTTTTCTCCGCCAGTAATCTACCTGCATATCATCCAAGCCAGTCATCATGCTTTGTAAGCCACTCGCTCTGGTTATATTTATCTTCGGGCTGCTGAGTCTGTCCACTTTCTTCCTTCTGTTCCCTGCCGACTTCTTCCTGATTTCTCAGGTGCAGGCTCCGGACTCCCAGGATATCGGCAGCAGTCATGCTATAAACTTCCGAGTCTAAATAGTGGTTGTCAGCGTGCGAGTGCTTCGGCCGCCATACCTGCTTTACTTCGCCGCCCGGTCCTTTAACATTGACCTTTTCCTCAGCTGTTACCTGCTCGCAGTATTCGTCGTCGATGCCGTTGAAAACCATCCAGCTTCCCTTGCCGTTCGACTTCTGCATTCTTCCGGCAATCATATCCTTGTACTTTCCGCCATCGACAAGAACTAATGTCATGCCGTATGCACTGCTGCCCTCCTTGTTTATTTTCGAGAGTTTATAGTGCGACAGCTGAGCGTGTGAGGATCCTTTTACAGGCAATGCCCAGTCCGAATGCTCCATACAAAAATCATATACATCATCCGTCTGGTCACCTGAGTCCACGAGGCAAAGCTGCACGATCATGGCCGTTCCGTCTTCCTTCTTGTACTCAAGGTTCATCACCCTATCAATCTCCTCAAAGGATAATGCCTGCCCTCTGGTTATGAGCTGGGATGTCAAAAAGTCTCCCCATGCCCTTATGCTGTAGTACAGTGAAGTTTCCTGTACATCAACGCCGGCAGTAATGAGCTTCGCCCAGCTCGGTACTGTGAATTCGTCAAGCTCTGTCTGTCTCTCCCTTACGAGATCCGCATCCGTCTTCAGATGTGTATCCTCCCAAGGCTCAGCCAGCCACGAGTTTACGAAATTCTGAAACTTTTCCGGATCGTCCTTTGACTTCAGAAACTCTCTCGCTATCGTTGAGAAACGGACAAACGGGCTGTACAGGGTATTCATCCAGAATGCCACTGACTGCGGAGTGTCCTTTTTCTGTCGGACGGTTCTCCATTCACCTTTTTTTAGGATGTCGTTTTTGTCTGAATCCGTTATGAAGCATCCGCAAGCCTGACATACGTAGTTTGCAAGTTCGGCTCTCTCTTCGTGGCTCATGCCTGCTTCTTTTGGAAAACGGATATTGCTGAACTTCAGCTCTATGTATTCCTTGCAATGAGGGCAAGGTACAAAGAAATGTTTCTCACAGTCCGCTCCCTCTTTGGCTTCCCAGATATGACCGCTCTTCGTAGTCGGAGTGGATGTCATATATATCTTCCTATTCGGGAAGGTTTTTGTACGCTCTTTGGCAAGCTCTATCGGGTCTGCTTCCTTCTTGCTTGCTCCCGGATATTTATCTACTTCATCAAGAAAAAGATACTTGATCGGTTTTGAAGCAAGCCCGGCAGGTGAATTACTGCCGACTAAGGATATAAACATTCCGTCAAACTGAAGCTCTAAAAGCTCCGAGTTATCGTCGTATCTCTTGTCCAGTGACGGTGCAAGCTTGATCATCTTCTGCACCCTGTTTCTGGAAGTCCACTGCGCTATCTTGTCGGTCGGATAAACTATCATAGTCGGTGATGGATTCTGCTCTATGATGTAGCCAATCATATTCAGCATTGCCTCTGTTCCGCCTACCTGAGTCGGCTTGCAGAAAACAATCTCTTCCGTCATATAGTTGTTGAACTCGTCCATTATGCCGACAAGATACGGTGTGGTACTGTTGCCCCATAGTCCGGGAATTGCTGATGTGGTAGAGTCAAGTGTTCTCGCTTTTTCCGCCCACTCAGAAACGGTCATATCCTCTGGCGGCAGCAACAGCTGTAATGCGTCGTACCAGTATTTTTTGACCTTGATTTTGTCAAATTTTATTCTCTGCGGACTTTTTCTCATTCAGCGTTCTTCCTTTCGGTATCGGTATCTCGTCAGGATCATCCTCAACCTCTGCACTTTGGACGAAGCCTCTGAGCATTGTCGTGGTTATCTCCTGCACTTCCTTTTCGACTTCCCGTACCTCCACCGGTTTAAGTCTTCCCGAAAGTCTGCCTGTAATCCTGTTTGGGATGCCCAGTATATAATTCCGCAGCTGCACCATCATCCGGCTGTATTCAATCTTTATCTCTTCAAGAGGGATGTACTTACCGCTTGCTATGTCAGTCCTTAGCCTGTGCAATTCGCCTTGTGATTCTTTCAAGGCTATCTCTGCCTTCAGTTTCTGGACTGTCAGCTCCTTCGTTGCATCCTTTTCTTTCTTGCCATTCGCTTTATCTGTAAGGTGCTGGATATACTGTTTGATGACTGCAACAGTCTCAAACTTTACATCCCTGCCATTCTTGATCTGGGTAATGGTCCCGTCTGCTACCAATCTTTCTACCGTTCGTGAGGATGAGCTTATCAGTTGAGCAAGCTCATCCTTAGTCAAGTATGCTCCCAGGCTCGGAGGTAACTCCGCAAGTTGCACCGGTGCAACTTTTTGTTGTGTGGCTGCTTTTTTCTTCGGTGCTTTTTTTCTGCCGGTCTTTGCCTTAGACTTGCGAACGGTCGTAGTGGCAATTGGAACTTTATTTGCATCGGAGGTATTCTCCGTTTCTGCCTTAGGGAGTTTCTTAGATATGGTTTTCTTAGCCGCGGTTTTCTTGGTGGTCGTCTTCTTGGTGACCGTTTTCTTGGCTACGGTCTCCTTTATCTCCGGCTTCTTGGCAGCTGTTTTTTTAGTGACCGGTTCTTCTGTGTCGGTCTTTTTGAGCGTGGATTTTTTAGGTTTATCTTTTTCAGGAGTGCCTGTCGCTGAAACTTTTTCCTTTTCATCTACCGCAACCGCTTGTTTTTTCACGGTCTTGGTAGCTTTTGCCGTGCTCTTTTTGACTGCTGCCATATCCTTTCTCCCCAATAAAGAAGCGAGAAGGTTCTTCGCCTTGCCTCGCCTACGTTTTTGACGATATCATAATAGCACATTTAAAAGTACCTTTGGGTACCTTTTTATACCTTTAGGTATAAAGTCTGACAATTTTGTATTTTCGCCCCGACAAATCAGAAAATTTTTGCCTTTTATCGCCAAAAACTATGCGCTCTCCCCGACCCGCATTGGGTGGGTGGGGGTAGGAAGTACCTTAGATCCTCCAACCACAAGAGAGTAGTATTTCATACTACTCTCTTGTGGTTGGGACAGTAAGCCATTCTCGGCGGTTAATCAGGCTTCAGCCCTTGCTCTGCCTTGCTTTCGGTCGCTTTCCAGCTGTTCGCTCTGTCCTGGTGTTTTCGGCTCTGTTTTCTGCTGTTTGGTCGCTGGTTTGCTCCGTCCTGGTGCTCCGTCTGTTTTCTGCTGTTAGTCTGTGACGTTTGATAGTAATCAAGTTGCAATTTCTTTTTTCCTTTTTCTTCCATTAAACGGCAGTTTTTTCTTGTCGGCTTTTTGTTCTTGTGCTTGCCGGTGGCGTGGATCCGTTCCGGCTTCTCTCGGCTTGTTTGCTTCCGGCGGATTCGATCGGTTCGCTCGTTCTGGTTGTTTGTTCTGGTGCTTCTCTGCTCTGCTGTCCGTCTGCTTTCTGTTCGCTTGATGTCTGCCGTCCTTTTGTTCGGCTCTGCTGTCGTTTGGCTGTTTGTTTTCTGTGGCAGTCTGACGGCTTGCCGTCCTTCTTCCTATCTGTGCAGGTGGCAGGCTCTCCCGTCCCTTGTGTGTTGGTTCTTCTCTCCGTATATATCTATATATGCATATAGTTACAAGATGATATCTCAAAAGATAAACTTGCAAAAATCACCTTGCATTTTTCTTTTTTGTCATCATTCGGAAATTGAAACGGTCAGAAATCAAGTTTATAAATTGTTTAGAAATTGCTTTCAGCCATTGAAATATAAGGGTTTTCAGATGGTCAGGAAAATATTTTTGCAAATTTTTTCAAAAAAGGGGTTGACAAACAACGAAATCCGTTGTATGATGTGAACTGTCAGCAACGAAATCCGTTGTTGATATCCCCAAAAGGAGCTTTACATAGATAGCAAACTTAAGGGGGTGAGGCTTATGACTTACGCTTACTTGATTAAAGAGCTGGTTGAAATGCTTATCAAGTTAACCGTTGAAAATGAGCGGTTAAAAGCAGAGCTTAAGCAAATGAAAAAAGCCGTTTCTCCGAACAAGAAGAAATAAACGGCTTTGAGTAATTAAAGAAGCAACGGGCGGAAAAGTGCTCGCCGCCCCATCTGCTTCTTTCAATATACCACAGAGCACAGGAAAAATCAAGTATAAATTACAAGAAAGGTTAAAAGGTGGAAATTATGACAGCTTACACAATCGCAAACAATGCAGCATTCGGATCAAAGGAAATCACATTTGACGGTATCCCTTCAAAGGAGATCAGGGAAGCACTCAAGGCTTTAAAGTTTAGATGGCACGCAGTCAAGAAGTTATGGTACGGCTTCGCTGAAGAGTCAGAACTTAATAGAATCTGTGGCGGTACCGCTGAAGCTCCCAAAGCTGAAGTGAAGAAAGCAGAGCCAGTTAACAAGTACGGTGTAAAGGTTGGCGACTTCTTCCGTATGACATGGGGCTATGAGCAAACAAACGAAGATTTCTTTCAGGTTGTAGCACTGGTTGGCACGTCTTCCGTTAGAATCAGACAGGTATATCCGGAAATGGTAAGCCAGGACGGAGACGGATACAACGGAATGGCAGCCGATAGGACTTATAGACTTGACACGACAAAAATTTTACCATCCTGTAAAAATAGCAGTTTTATAAAAGATCCTATAAACGGAGACCTTAAGAAGTTAAAGTCTCACATGGCCGACGGCATAAGCAACCCACAGATTAAAATAACTTCTTACGCTGATGCTCATTATTGCAATGAAGAACTTATAACGGTATATGAAAGCTGGTACGCTTAAAAAATTTTTCAGATATCTTCCGGACTGGTGCGAAGCTCCCGGGGTTCGATTCCCCGGGCCCCGGCTTCCACAAAAAATTTGTCCAGCTTGAAGAATACTACCTCAATTTCTGTGCTTGAAAAAATATCCGTCATCTGATACTATTGATTTACACGAAAGAAGGGAGCGAAAACCATGAGCGAAAAGATAGGCAAACTAAGAAAGCTCACCGGGCTGAACCGTAAGGAGTTTGCGAAATTTTACGGAATCCCGTTAAGAACTGTCGAAGATTGGGAATGGGGAAAGTCAAACTGTCCCCCCTACGTTGAAAAATTCCTTGAAAGGATTGTGAACGAGGATGTGGCGGCCGGTAAGTTTAAGAAATCCCCTGCAGAAGGTTGACTGTTTTGTAAGGTTTAATATTTTATCTTGAAGGTCCCGAAAGGTTAAAAAATCTTTTGGGACCTTTGAGTTTTAAAAAATTCTCCGGAAGTTGCACCGGTGCAACTTTCAGGTAAAAAAATCCTCCGGATGCTCCCAGAGGTTAAAAAATTATTTTAAGAATTTTCTTGACTAAAAAAATCTCTTGTGATATTTTGATTTTGGAAAAGTCATAGATCAAAGGCGGCTATACCCACCACATCATGTTGGAGGGTTGCCCTCCAGCGGAAAGGAGGGCGATAAATATGGAGTTAGTAATGTTAATTCTCGCCGTACTGACGCTTGTTTGTAACATCGTCAGTACTGTGATTGCAGCTAAAACGCTGCATCATATGAATAGAGCCGCCACTACTCGGAATAGTGACGGCTCGGTTGCTACTAAAAAGTAGCGATTCGTTGCAATAAACTATAAGGGTGTAGCCGCTTCTATGGCTTTTCCCTTTTTAACATTTTTCTGCAAGCCGCCACTACCAGCCATAGTGACGGCTCGGTTGCTACTGATAAGTAGCAATATGTAGTTAGTCAATTTGGGGTGTAGCCGCTTCTGTGGCTTTTCCCTTTTTAAACTATTTTCTGCCGCCACTACCGCAAATAGTGACGGCTTGGACGCTGAATAGCATCTAAGTACACTTTTGAGGGAGTAGCCGTTCTTGTGGCTTTCCCTTTTTCACCTTCAATATACCACCGTTTCCCTTAAAAATCAAGTACTTTTTGAGTAAAAATGTTAAAAAATGTACAAAAACGTGGGCAACAAAATTTTAAGAAATGGCTTATTTCTGCCGTTTGTAAGCCCTAAAAAATCAGGGTGTCTAAAAACATTTTCAAAAATCTTTCTCCCCGCTGTTCTTGCTCTGCAAAATACACATCAGTAGGATCCCGATAAACCCACCGACAAAAAATCCTATGATCAAGCCCCAAACAAAAACCATGTTCTCACTCTCCTTTGAATCCTTTAACAATTTCCTTCACCTTCTCCATCTTTAGCAAAGTGTAAAGCCCCTGCTTCCAGTACCGCTTAGCCTGAGATCTGCTAATATGATTTTCCTTGCACACTTTTTCCCAGTCCCAGCGGTTAATATATAAGTTCTCCATGATTGACCTTGACAAAGAATCCACCGGCAGAAAATCCATCAATGACATAATATCGTTAAGTTTTCGCTCCGCAGTATCAATCTGCCCCTGGATCCTCTCTGCTATCTCGTCCAGCCTAAAAAGAACATCAACACTCCTGTCATTCTTCTTTTTGCCGCTCGACAGTTTCTCGGTCTGAACGGCTGATAAAGGACTCTTAAGCTCGGCCTTAATCTCTTCCCTACGCCTTAACAAATTTTTCTTAGTCCTCACGCAATCCTTATACTGGTAAAGGTACTGGTTAAGATCCCCCGCATCCTCAGACAGTCTCTTATCAAAATCTATAAGTCTCTTCTCCGTTTCTTCCATTTCGAACCTCTTAAAAAATTATTTTCTTCTCCACTTATCCGCCTGGGGACAGGTCGCAAAATGTGAAGTATGGCCAACTAAGTCCCCGGCGGGATTAACAATTCCTTTGGCCACCTCGCCATCATCCTTGATTAAAAACTTTGCATCCTTATCGTCAAGGTCCGCAAGGTTAAAAAATATCGGCTCCGCATCACAAGGCATTGCCTTTCCTGCCTTAGTAGTAATCCATATAATCGGCGCGCCGCAGCTCCTGCATTTACTCATCCCCTGCCTCCGCATCTAATACTGCTCTTGCACCTCGAATAGCCATTACCACATATTCATCAGATAATCCGTAAGTTCCATCGCCATAATATATATAACTAACTGTTCGCCTAATCTCTCGTCCTGTGTACTTTCCCTTGTCCCACTCTTTCAAAATAAGTGTATCTCCGACATTGTAATCCCTATCATTTTTTCGGATTTCAAATGTCTTTTTCTGCTGTGCTACATCTTTAAACCATCTGGGTAATATCTTTAAATAGTGTGTCATATTCACTCACCTCGCTTTTTCTTCCGTTATCACTTCCACATCTACCACACCAACTGTTAAATGTATACAAATTTATTTTATCTCTATGATGAACTACATTTCCGCAACGTGAGCACTTATATCTATTATCTTTTTGCTCTGATAAATCTGACATTCTAAGCCACTCTCCTTTTCTTGGCTTTTGCTCCAGTATTTCGGATATTGCCTCAATAAGTTGTAAAACAATCTTATGCTCTTCATAGTGTTTATAGCCATTTGGTGTTACGGGCATTATTTCTTTGATTCTTTCAAATTCAGTAATTTGTCTGACACAATGTTCTTTTAATTCTTCAATCGTCATCCCCTGCCTCCTTCTCTTAGCTTCTGACCACAATGTTTGCAATAAAATGCACTTTGGCCAACTATACCATCACATACCGGGCAATACTCGTGTCCGTCATCGTGTGACTTTGTACCAACGGCAATATCTTTTTTCATTATCCTGGAAGCCTTTAACAATATGTCGCACATTTCCGTTGACAATTCCATCAAGCCTGCTTCTGCTGCCTCTCTGAGCTTTCTTGCCGTCCTGCTGCCTGTCTGTTCTTCATCTGCCATATCAAACGGGCTTTCTGTGAAGTCTTTTCTTTTCTTCTTCATTCAGTTATACCGTCCTTGTACTTTTTTCTTCCATCCTCGCATAAGCTTTCTGCTTTTCTCATGCAAGTATAACCACAAAACATTATCAAGTGGCTGTTCCGGTGCAGTTTGTAAACCCAACCGCTATAAAGATGTGTTGAAAATTCTTTCAGGCACACGGGGCATCTAAAATATTTTATCCCGGATACCGTTCTCGGATTGTTTGTTTTCTTCAGCCTTTTAAGAATTGCTTTGTCTTTCTCTGCTTCCGTTTGTTCCTGTCCTGCTGCCTCTTTCATTTCAATTACTGGCACACTCCGATCTGATCTTCTCAGTACGCTTATAAAGTCTCTGTGCGTACTTCTTGTCGATAAGGTTATAGTCTCTACACATCTCAGAAACACCCTTGCCGGCGTCAAGCTGCTGCTTTATCATTCCGTCGGTCAACATCTGGTACCGTGCTTCCTGGTCAATAATCAATTCATCATCTACGGGAGCTATTGCTCTGCCGCCCTCGTTTGCGTATATCTTTTCCAGCCCTTCCATTGTGTCCATCTTTTCTTTTATCCTTCTGACTGCTGCATCTTCCGGCGTTTCCGTCTCCGACATATCAACCATGTAGCAGTTATCAATTACAGCTGTTATCTGTCTCTCAGGATCCTGGACTCCGTACTTCTCCGCTATCATCTTGATTATGTCTCTCGGTTCTATCTTGTAATATACTTTCAAAGGTCATCCTCCACTTCTATTTCATCGTTCAAAAATCTTTGTATTCTCATTCAAACCTCTTTTATCTGTATCCCTTTAAGATACAACATTAGTTTTCGCTTTATCGTGAATACTCTGTAAGCTGCCGCATCGCTCTGCTTATAGCCTTTGACATCTTCAACAATCATCTGGCCGGTTTCTGTCTCTGTATATACAAAATCAGCTATGTAAGAAAGCTCCTGCTCTATCAGCTTGCCCTTCTTGACTCCGCCCCTGGCTCCTATGGTATCGGGTTCCCTTTGTGCCGGAATCAATACAAACTTTTCTTGTAGTTTGAGATCCTTTATCTCTCCTGCCTGCTCTAATATCTTCAGTTCGGCGTATCTGTTTGCTTCTTTCCGGGATGCAAACTCTATACCGTCGTACTCTGTCTTATGGTTTCCGTACTTTGCACTTGGGTTAAGCTTCAGGGCTTTTCTTCCGCCATACCATGTAAAGCTACTCTTCATCTCTCCGCCTTCCTGGAGGATCCGCAGTAACAGGAAGTTTGTATCTGTGCCTGTCAATACAAAAATCCTGTTACTCCTTCCGACTCCGCCCTTAATAAAATTGTGATATATTATCAGGTGCCTGATTCTTCTGCACCGACAGGCCTTATTTTGTTCATTACATCGACTGGTCTTACTTTGTTCATAGCGTTAACAAAATTGTCCAGCTGTTCAAAATATTTAACATCTACCTTCATAGGCATTATGACCGCCTTAATAAATAACCCGTCATAAACTACAATGTATTTCTGCTTTGTTGGTGTTTCCCGGACTTTGAATTTGAAGTATGGGCTTTTCTGTTCTTCTTTCAATGGTGACAGATATGTGCTGTCAAATAACAAAATTTCTCCGTCTTCAAGTTCCAGTATATCCACAATCTCGTTATCAACCACTGCTGCCGCCGGAATCCTTTTTACTTCCCACTCAATAGCTTCCTTGTCGTCTGACTTCATGTTAAGACCTATGTCTATATAGCTTAGCGTGCCTGAATACTCCGTAACTTCTATGCTTTCCATCTGCTTTTTAGTAAAATCAAGTACGGCTCTTGCCTGCTCTGCTCCGGATATAAGCGGTAAATCCTCAGTAGCGTATATTGCTCCGCCGACTCCTATATACATTGTGTAAACATCAACCTGTATCAGCTGCACACATCCGGCATCCTTAACAAGCTTTGCAATCTTCGATATTTTCATCTGTTCTCCTTTGCTTTAAAGTTTCTTTTGCCATGTATTCACGCTCCTCCAGCCGCTCAAAAAGATTAATGATACACTCAAAATGATCACTGCCCTCAGCCTCGGCAATCTCCCGGTTCGCGCTGCTGCCGTTTGAGTACGTACAGCCATTTGGCAGAATAAGTACTATCCTCGTGCGTGTCTCCTGGTTAGACACATGAATCTCAAGCCCATTCAAATGTGCGTAGTTAAAGAGCTTATCAAACATACTATTGCCAAAAATCTTGTCAATCGAGTTCATGCCAGCCCTCCGTCCTCAGCTCTCACTTCTAACGGCTCTTTTGCGTCATTTATCAGCTCAAATGCCTTGTTCACAAGCTCGTCTATTACTTCCCTGGTCCACATATCAGGGCGGTGACATCTTTCAAAGATGGTATCGATTGCCTCTACATCCTTCAGCAGTCTCTCATGCCACTCGGAAGGGACAAATTTTGTCTCCGGCTGTACAGGTGTGTTTCTCGGTTCTTCCTCGGCTTCTTTCTTTTCTTCGGCCTTGGCCCATCTGGTCGAGTCCTTGGATACAAGCGTTATGCCGCCGCCTTCAATGGCAATCTTGTAATCTCCGGCGCATATCCCTACCATTGTTCCGAGTTCTCCGGTTTCAGTGTTAACAACCCTATCGCCCATATCCAGATTGCCTAACTGTTTCGGTTGCACCGGTGCAACTTCTGGCTTTAAGTTATCCACCTTCTCTTCTTGAACGCTTTTATCTGATTCTCGACTGTCTGTATCATTGACCGCGTTTTTCTCACTTCCTCTCTCTGCTTCTCCAAGATTCCCAGCATACTCATTAACATTTCCTGTGGGTCGTGAGTCGAGTCGTACACTTCCGTAGCCGTTTTCAGCATCTCCACTTGGCCTGTTGTTCTCCCTGCTACATTGTACCACACCAGCTTTAGCCTCTTTTTCTGTGCCTTCAGATCTGCTGCCAGAATCTTCCTTGCAATCATTAACTCCTTTATCACCCTTTTTTTCAGCCTTCGCCTTTTCAATATCCTGCTTACCATTGTCTTCTCCTGTATCTTTCGGATGCTTTAAACCGTAAACCTTCTCCCAGCTCTCCGCTGTGCATTCTCCTTCAAAAATCTCCGCTATATCTCTTACTGCATCAGCAAAGGATGTATTGACCTTGCTTCCGTCCCTTGCGTTGACCATACTTATAGGCTCGTCAAGTCCCTTGACTGTTACCATATACCGACCGACTCCCTGAAGCCTTGCCCAGAGTGTAGCCGTACCGCTCGGAGCTATCAGTTCATAAAGAGCTGTCTCCAAAGGCTTGGAAAAATTATCATCCGTCACGAAGGGATACTTTGCAGTTATAATCCTGTACAATGCCGAGTTTTTATCCTTCACGATATACTTATCCCAGAGACCTTTGATAATATCCTTCCAGACTCTCTGCGTCAGTGTCAGCTCCTTCTCTTCCTTCTGCACCTCGGGAGCTGCTGCCTCTATGGCCATCTCTATGGGTGTTATGGCTTCCTCTGCTGCCACTTCCCTCTTGATATCTATGATCTCCCTTTTTGTCAGCGTTGGCTCTATCTCTTCGATAATTGCATCCGGGAGCGTCAGCATTTCCTGTAATTTAGCAACTCCGAAGCCTTCAAACTTGGTCTGCAGCTTATCACTGTATCCGTTCTCGGCATATTTATCATTTATCGCTATATATCTCGAAACAATATCCTTCGTCAGCTGATATTCAGCAAAAGCAAACTCTGCCACATTCTTATATCCGCTCTCGGCAAGAATGTTTGTGTCCCGTGCCACCTTTAGCAGGTAGCCTATCCTCACAAAGCCCTCGGCATTAGCCTTGAGCTCTGTATCAAGCTTTCCCTTAAAATCCGTATAGCCTGTGAGTATCTCGTCCCGGTAAACTACCTGATCATCCTTCCACAGTCCGGTGCTGCCGTCTGCCAGAGCCACAAGGTCCTTGCTCTCTTCCATACCGGCGTTCAATAATCCGTTATCCATTTGCTGCCTCCTTTAAGTCTTTAGTCTCTGCCTCAAGGTCCTCTATGTCCATCAGATCTTCCATGAGCCCCTGAAGCACTCTTGTATTCTGCTTCATCTGCAGGTCAAGGATATTGTCGGCGCGTTTTTTCTTGGACACTTCCGCCTTCTTCTTATCCTCTTCCTTCATACGCCTCTTTATTTCCTTCTGCCATTCACGGAGCGCCGGCTTAACCTTCTCTATATCAGGCTCTTCGTCATACATTCCCCTGTGCTGCCTGATAGTTCCGCCCGGCTCAACCTCTATAGTGTAAAACGGCTCTTTGGGATGTTCCTTTTTGCGCAGAAAGCATATATAAGTCTCTTCCTGCTCTATGCGGTCAAAATACCTGTCCGTAGCACCTGCGCAGTGATGGAGCTGTCTTCCCTCAAATATGATATCCGTGAGCTCCTTGGGAACTACGATCCTGTACTCGTCATTCTCCCATTCAAGCTTAGCCTTAATCCTCTTCAGTACTTCCTTAGCCTTGGGGAACTTCTTGTTGTACTTCTCAACTTCCTGCCTTGCAAATTTCCTGTCGGACTTGGCCATTTCAAGCATCCTGATGCGCTCTATCTCTTCAGCATATTCATCATGCCTTCGCTTCAGCTCTCTCGGCCGGTATGTCATCTCGTCATCAAGCTTTTTGTTGAGTTTGTTTGCCATATTGATATAATCCTGCCACTGACTGACTATGCTCGGGTAAACAAGATTCGGATAGCTTATCTTCTTCTGCTTCTTAAGGTAATTGGCTATCTGATCAGGTCCCATCCCTCCGTCAAGAAAATCAAAATCATCAGCATTCAGCCCCTCGCGCATGAAAAACAGCAAAGCATCCTGGGATATCTTCCTTCCGCTCTCTTCCGCACACTGAAGCCAGCTTAAAGCATTATCATTACCGTCCATATCCCTTAGTCGGTTTATAGCCTGCCTGTCCTTCAGCCCCAGCACCTCGTTAGCATCTTTGCCCTTCATATTCAGGTGCATCCAGCTGTTATAATAACAGTTATTCCAGATATTTATACCGCCTGCTGCCTGACGGAACAGCTTAAAGAACCTGCCCTTTATCAGCATCTCCATAACGCTTAATGCGTCGTGATACTTCCAGCCTATCATGATCCTGTTGTAATCCACTTCAAGCCCCATGGCCGCAGCCGGCGCAAATATCCTTCCGCACTGCCAGTAATCCGTCATATCGAGTGCTTCCTGCATCTGTCCGTTCGGATAGTATATGCATTCATCCGTTCTGTACTGGTGCGGATTGGATTTATAATCAAACGTGCCGCTGTCATGATAATAGTATATCCTGCACTCCTTATGCTTTCCGCCCTGGACCAGTCTTTTCAGTTTATCCGCTGCGTTAAATTTACAGAGCACTATCCTTATATGCTCTTCAACCTCAAATTTCTTTCCCTTGAAGCTTGTATCCTGTTTTGCGTCCGTAAAGGCATATGCGTCAAAATACCTGACCACGGACAGATGCTTATCTATCACGTTAAAAAGCACGAACTTCTTTCTGTAGCTTATGCCCTTGTTGTATTTCACTGTTTTACGATGTATCACAAGCTTTGCTCCGCACTTGGGACATATACCTATGCCGCCGCTCTTTGCCCTGCTGCCCGATTCGTCTTTGAAGCTATCTCTTTCCGACTTCTCATGACATTCGGAGCAGAACCATTTTTTAGAGCCTATATCATACAGAGCTTCTCCCGGTACGCCGCCAAACATCTGATCATAAGCCCAGGATCCGAAATCATCCGGTATCTCCGGCACCATGTCCATGACATCGTTGACTCTTTTAAGCCGCC
The DNA here is from genome assembly GCA_017427415.1 of Lachnospiraceae bacterium. Taxonomy (GTDB): domain Bacteria; phylum Bacillota; class Clostridia; order Lachnospirales; family Lachnospiraceae; genus RUG11977. The sequence continues at coordinate 40,121 of JAFRSU010000019.1, forward strand.
TGTCTTCCCTATCGGTATTAGCCTTTCTCATGCACTCCGTCTCAAGGTCATCAAAGAAGCATCTCCATTTCTTCGGATCGTCGGATATCGGATATCCTATCCTGTGTCCTGCCTCGGCTTCAGCCTTCGCCCTTTCCTGTCTCTTTTCATCAAGGATCTCTTTCATCAGCTGCTTTGACTTCTCATCGGCCAATGCGCATACCTTGTCGTACTTCGTTTCAGACCGGAACCCGCAATAGTAGTATGAATAATAATAGCCGTCCTGATATACATAGCTTATCCGCCTGTCAGTCCACATAGGCTCGGATCCTGTCATAGGATACTCTGCCGGACCGACGGCAACCGGAAATGTTCCGGGGAACCATGTGGCATATTCTCCGGTGGACAGCTCTATGCAGTGCCTTGCCCTCAGCTCTCCCTTCTTGTAGTAGTTCAGTATCAGCGTATCCTGCTTATCATTTTTCAGTCTCTGAACAGTTGTTCCCCGTTCGGATTTCCACGTCTTTGGCAGCGGAGCCGGTGCCAGCTTCTCTATAGCCTTTTTTCTCATATCGCTACCTCCAGTACTCCGTTAGGCTTAAGGCGGTAAAAGATATCCGGCAGTACATTCTCTTCGTCCACCTTATGAAGCCCTACCTGCGTTATGCGCTTCGGTCCTCCGATCAGGAACCCTATATAGCCTCCCAACCCTGCTGCCGCCTTGGGATCTGTCCCCCTTGCTATCGCTATGATATTTGCCTTTGCCCTGTGTCTGGCCACCTGTACATTTCTGCGGTTCTGCTCCCATTTCTCACGCTCCGGATGCAGCACCATATACTTCATCCCCTCATAAGCGAACCTAACGGTAGTCAGCTCTTCAAGCACAGTCATCTCGGTACAGGCTATGCGTTCATCTCCGTCTTCATCTATACTACCCTTCGCCTCGACCATTAAGAACTTGTCTGTCTCGATATCGTAATATCCCAGGCATTCAAACGGATTTTCACAGCAGTGGAAACCGCAGTTTACCGTTTTGGACTTATCCGTCTCATATGTTTCTCCCACCTTATAGACAATCCTTCCCTGTCCCAGGCGGTTTGCGTTATCTTTTCCCACGCCCTTAAAAGCGATCATTTCTGTATCCCTCCGTTCATTTGTTGCACCGGTGCAACTTTTGTTTTTTACTTGCCAAGATAGTATTCTCGGATGAGCTCCTTCAGCCTCGGTCTTGATATGTCACCCATCGGCAGTGTGTCAGGTATATTCTTATCAAGCTTCTTCGCTTCATCCACTATCACCTTAGGCACGTTCACCCTGTTCTTGCTGCATTCGACTATAACGCTCGCATAAAATTCTGCCAGGTATCTGCCCTTGGATCTCACCGCCCTGCACAGCTTCACGCTTTCACCGTCCGCTTCCGCAGTCTCTCCGGCCAGCATCTCATACAGGAACGTATTCCACGCTTCGAGCGTCATTGAAGGCTTCAGGTATTCGACCTCTCTCTGGATCTTCCCCATGGCCGCTGAGAAATCCGTACAGAGTTCAGTGCTGATATCATCCATATAATCCTGAGCGTCCATCTCATCGATACCGTTCTCCTTGGCCAATGCCTTGAGTGCCTCAAAGTCTCCCTCCTTCTTCTGGGCTTCCGCTGCCCTGTTGATCTCCTCGGCAGATCCAAACTCCCCGAACTTTGGGAAAAGCTTCTCCGCCATGCCGTTACCCTTTGTTTCTGTTCCTTTTGCCATATAAACCTCCTTTTATGCTATTTCATAATTTTGTATTCTTCTCATAGAGCTCTTTATACAGTGATCATCGCATCCCTCGTCCGGGAATGTCGGGTATGTATAATTCTCGCTGTCCTCGTTACTGCATACCCACTCCGCATTTTCAACATCCCACCTGTTAAAACGGCAGGACCAGCATTTTTTATCCATATTTCCTCCTTCTTATCGGCATATTGTGCCTCAGTCCCTACGCATGAGCGTATACCTCAAGAATCTGTATCCCCCATATTCATCTGCAGTCTCTCCGCTTTCTATGGTGGATTTGTCCACCTCGTACAGCCCCCTGTACTTCCTCGGCACCACTGGCACGGATTTGAAATAATCCTTCTTGGTTATCACCGTGACTACCGGCTCCGGATGCACAAGGTTCCTGGAAGCGTTCCACCGTTTGCCCGATATCTCAAACTCCGTCCCTATCACCCTGCAGGAGTATTTCAAGAGATATGCCGCAAGCTTTCTCCAGTTCCTGCTCCCGTCCAGCGGACAGAGCTGGATGAATCCATATTGCCATCCCTTGCGTATAGCTTCGGAGTCTATCCTGTTTATCACAAGATGATGATGCCTTGCACCCTTCGAACCTATTTCCGGAACGTGGATATATTTCAGCTCCTTCCCCTGAAGCTTGTACTCCTTCCGCAGCACCCTGAGAAATTTCCTGATATCCTCACGCATATCCTCGGGACTTCTCTCAGGATCCCCGGGCTTCTTCTCGTAGGAGAGTATCAGGTGGTAATCCCCGGGAGAGAAATTTGCATTTATCAGCTGTCTCAGCTTTCTTTCCGCCCTCCTGTTATTTGCTTCCCTCTGCTGATCACTGGAGAGCTTGCTTTTAGGTTTCCTGTTCTCGGATTTTTTATGGTACCTGTTAGTGTAATACCTCTCTATCTCGATAGTAGCTCCTGCCACTGTCACCCTTTCAACATACAACTATCACCCACCCCCCATATTAAAAATATCCCTCATGGATTTTTTACCTCCAGGATCCCATCCCGGATCCTTTTTCCCTATCCATATTGTTTCAGGTAAAAATATTTACCCTTGTCCTTAAATGAATGACTTTATGAACTTTTCAAAAAGTACTCCGATGTACTTTATCTTGTAGAATTCGCTTGACTTTTACCACAATATATGGTATTATAATTTCAGTACAGAAAAACACATCCCCATGTGTATTCTGTATCCCTCAATTATTTGAGCTTGTACATCCCTACAGGCTCTTTTTTTATTTCACAGCCTGTCAAACTCGCTTTCGTCATCCTTCTCCACCTTTGAAAATATGATCACATCAATCGCCAGCACTATCAGAGCGGCCACAAATCTCTTTGTCGCCTGCATTATTGTCAAGGAATCCGTTTCAACTCCACCGGCAATCCCTATCATATAGCCCACTGAAAACACCATGCTGATAAGTGCAAGTGCTGTCAGGATATCGTCAAGGCATATTCTTTCCTTTTTCTTATACTGATAGGGCATACCATAGTAATGATTATTCTGCATATCTGACCTCCCTTTCTTTCCTTCTCAAAGCCTCCTGCTCCCATTCTTTCCGTATCTGGTTGCCGGTTTCGTCTATAATGTATAAAACATCTTCTACAAGGCATCTGTAGAACTCTGCCTTGTAGGTATTCAGCCTTTTGCATCCGGGCTTGTCCCCATACTCCCTTGGTTTTTCCCTGCACAGCTCCTTATATTCCTGCTCTGCCACCCGTTCCGCATCTTCCAGCCGCCAGCTGATAATATCGAGCTTCATTTCCTCGGTGCTCCGATCCATCACTCGGCCTCACCCCTCAATAGCTTCTGCTTCAGCTCCTCAGCCTCATCCTTATTAGTGTACTTTCCTCTGTACTCAATGTTCCCTGAGTGGAGCGGCTGCCCCATATTCCTCTGCCTTCCTACGATATAAAGCCACTCGCCATTCTCACCTATCGGCTGCCCGAACAGTCTCCACTCTCCCGGATTCTTACAAGTCATATCTCTACCTCACCCAAAACAAAAATATTCACCATTGATAACCTTCCAAACCTTGCCCTGCTTAAAGGTTGCTTGGAACAAAACCGTCTCCGGCACATCAGGCGTGCCGTTCAACACTATATCCTCTGCCATCTCATAACATTCTTTTGGCAGCTCCTGCGTAAAGAAATATTTTGTGGTGCTATACTGTCCCTTCTGGTAAAGGACTCCTTCCAACGTATCCGGGAACTCAGGACTCTTTACACGGTTCCACGCTACCGCTCCCGTATCATATGCAGCTTCCTTATTTTTATCCGTGTACCAGTTTTCCCAATAAATGACCTCGGCAGTCAGGTTTATATCCTTCTGAAGTCGCTCCCTTCTTTCCTGCTCCTGCTTCTTCCATTCCTGCTCTTTCTCATGGTTTTCCAGTAGTATCTTTATCACCTTTATATTTTTCTTTAACGCCTTATCCAAAAGATTAGAAAACCCTGCCAGCGGTTTCCCTACCGCTGCCTCTGTCCTGCTGCCTTCCCCGGTTTTCTCTTCGGTCACTTCAATCTTTCCGCCTTTGCCCTTTTCTTTCTTCTGTTCTTCAGCCTTCAGAGCACCGACACCTGCCAACATCACGACCATAAAGGTAAGCATATAGGCAGCTGCTGCCATCAAAAATGTTTTCATCCGTACTTTCTCCCCTTCCCTAACTGCTGGTTGAACGAGTACATTATCCTTGAATCCTCGCTCGGTCTCTCTATATAATTCTTAATCTTCTCAAGGTCTATAAGGAAATGCCCCTTCCTTCCGTTCTTGATCGTCCTGAATGCAAAGCGCTGGTTCTTTATGTGGCACATGTCCCTTACCTTCGCGGTAGACAATCCGAGAATCTTTGCCGCCTCGGACGGCTTATAATATTTTCTCTGCTCTTCTGCCATGTTGTTCTCCTTTCCAATGATTTTCATCTGTAATCAGTTGCGCCGGTGCAACTATGCCGTTTTCTGTTCATCAGGATCCTTTGGGCTTTCCTTATGCGTCATGCTTATGCCCTGCATCAGCCCCAGGATATATCCCTTCTGGCTACTGTCCAGTATTGGAACCGTCTCCTTAAAGCTCTCCATCAGCTGAGCCTCAAGGTTCTTCTCTGTGTCCGCCATCACTGCATCACTCCTTTCCATAAAATAAAGATGGTTAGCCTACCGGTACCTGCAGGCTTATCCATCTTAAGTTTTGTTTTTATAAAAGATAATGTTCTCATTTTCATAGTTTCCTTTTAAGAAGATTTTTGTTATACTCCTATTCACAGGGCGGTGCACCACCACCGCCCGAGTACGTGAAAGGAGTGTATGCGTTATGAAATGTAGCCAGCTGTTAACACCGGATTTGATAGACGAGATCCGTAGCCGATACACCTCTATTGGTTGGGGTGAAGTCTACATTCGCTTTCCTGGAGAAAATCTCGTCTGCCTTACATTCAGGTGGACGAAGGAAACTGATTTTGTCCTTCCTGACATTTCAGATTTGCGGTTGCCCGCTCCCGAATTGCAATGACCTTTTCTGTTAGTTCCTTTGCTCCCGATACATCAAACATCAAATCGTGCCCAGGCTTATAGAACTGCCAATACTCAGCAGGAAGAGGGTGACCTGAAAAATTGTTATCTGCAGCCGCTAGCATAATAAAACCTTCCTCTTTAAGCTGTTCCGCAAACCTTCTATCAAACACCGTTATAACCGTATTGCAGTCGTAAGGTATATTTTCAATAATGAAATCACTTATGAACCCACTACTTTCTTTCATTTCAATCTCCATAGGTCTTTTTATATGGGACTATTGCTTGCCGATAGTCCCTTGTGCTATACTCCTTCCATAGGCGGTGCGTCACCACCGCCTGATAATCAAGAAAGGAGATGAGCGTTATGAATTTAAAAAGAGTGTGCATCCAGATACCGATATGTTCTGATGAAGAGTATGACAAAATTGAATCCTACATACGAAACATCTCTTGGAACGATCTCTTTTTTAATCCTTCTACTCGTGAGGGTTGCTTCTATGTTCCGGAAGACTTCAATCTAAACTCTCTGAAACTTCCTGCCCCGGCAAAACTTCTTTAGCGTCCTCTTTTTCAAACTTATAAACATTGACTCTCATCACTGACTCTTCGTTTATAAGTTTGAATTTTCCCTCAATCCTGAATCCGCATCCATTAAGTGACGCATCCTCTAAAGCATTCCCGACTTCCTTCATAAGTGTTACTATGGAACAGGCCGTTTTAGCACTCGTGGTATATATCAGTGTGTGTTTTTCTTTCATCTTTTAACTCCTTGATAGGTCTTTTTACAAAGGACTATTGCTTGCCGATAGTCCCCAGACGGTTTAGACTGTTGGCAGTTTCTTCCTGACAAACCTTTTCCTCCCAAATAATCTCCATATGCCCGACTTTTTCCTCGGCATTGTAATGTATCAATATCTCTGTGTCGCCCTTAGGAGCAAAGTAGGATTTCTTTAAAACCCTATTCATATCAATATTGACCTCTACTATCCTTTTACTTATTGCTATTGTCCTGGGTTCAATATTCATTCTTTCCTCCGTAAGTGTCTTTTTATATGTGGCTATTGCTTGTCAATAGCCACATATGCTATCCTTGCCCGTAGGGTAAGGATGCGTTTTGCCTTTGTTGTTCCCTTTGTCTTTGGTATCTTCTCTTGCATCCTTCGCTTAAATGCTTTTTATGTTCTTCAGAAAAGGTTCTCAGGGCGTTCCCGTGTTCTGGAAAATAATCATATTTATACTCGTACTCTGTTATTCCAATATATAACGGTTTTTTATTCTCATTTAATTCTTTTGCTAACCGTTTTGCATCTGAAAACCTGATATTTTCAATAATCTTTTTTACTGAAAATATGCTTCTATAAAAACCATTGTCTCTTGGTGAATAGATAATCTGGGATACACCATATATTCCTTTTCCATATGGACTTTTTTCTTTCTTGGTTTTTCCCTCTGGCTTGGTAGTTGACACCCTCTTTATTCGCTTTGAATTTTCCGAGGCTGTTATCCATTGGCAATTATCAGGCTCATAGTCGCCTTCCGGGTTAATCCTATCAATAACAAGCCCCTCTTTATATCCATTGATCATAGCCCAATCGTAGAATGCTCTGAAGCTATTTCTCCATTCTTCGCAAACCTTGATGCCTTTGTCCCTATAATGTATTGCATAGTGGTTGTTTGGACTCTGAGAATGGCACCTATATTTCATGCAACGCCATACTCCATTTAACTTTTTGTGCAGCATTTCTTTCCTCTTTTTTTTACTCAATAGGTGTCTTTTTATGTAAGGGTATTGCTTGTCAATACCCTTACATGCTATCCTTGCCCGTAGGGTAAGGATAAGATGTTTATTATTTGCATTTTATATTATCGTTTTGCTATCTGTTTGCAATCATACGCTATTTATTTTTATTTGTCAACCCCTAATTGCTAATTTTTTGCATTTTTTCTTGTAAAAAAAATTTTTCTGTGTTATAGTATTTTTTACAAATCTATATAATGGAAAATAATATAAGAGGTGAAATAATATGGAGAGTATGGGAGACCGCATAAAACGAATAAGAAAAGAACACAAGCTTACTCAGGAAGAGTTTGCAAAAAGGATTGGCACTAATCGAGGAAATATATCAGTATATGAAATCGATTCCGCTTCTCCGAGCGTAGGGATAATGACCTCCTTGTGTAAGGAGTTTAACGTAAACGAAATTTGGCTCCGTACTGGGAACGGTGAGCCTTATGTAGAAAGAAGCCGTGAAAAGCGGATAGAAGATTTTTTCAAAGATGTGGAGCTGGGGGATAATGATTTTAAGAAAGCTTTTATAGAAGGTCTGGCCAAACTTACCACGGATGAATGGGTAGTGCTTGAAAATATATGCCGGAAGATGGCGGAGAGCAGTATCTCCCCTGCTGCCGGTCCGGATATGGCTGACGCTTCCGGTGATACCGTGCATGATGATCTGGACTCTATGAGCACGAAGGAGCTGGAAGATATATATAAAAACGAAACCTTGCCAAGGCTATCAGAGAAGGAACATATTATGTCCCCTATTTTAGAAGAAGGAAAGAAGGCAGAATAAAATAGTTGCACCGGTGCAACTCTGCAAAATAAATTGTATAATTCAAGCAAAATAAAAGAAATGACCGTCTTGCACACGGTCATCTCTCAGCTCATTAACTTGTATTGTTTTTTGAAAGGAACAGATAGCTTGCGGCTACCTGCATATTCTATTATACAGTAGCCGCATCCATTAGTCAATAGATATGGAGGCGCGTTATGAAAAAAACTTCAAGCGGATATTATGAGAAATTCATAGATGTTGGCCGGGATCCCGAAACCGGGAAGCGCATCAGGAAGGTTATCCGTGCAAAGACTCCGCATGACCTGGAACGCAAGACATTTGAGTTCAGGCAGGAGGCTATGGCCAACAGCGCAAATCCCGGCACGGATATCATATTTGAGACCTACGCCAAGAAGTGGCTGGCGACCAAGGCAGGCAAAAGCATAAATACAAGGAAGATGTACGCCGATGTCCTGGACCGGTATATCCTGCCCGATATAGGAGAGCGGCTCATATCGGAGATAGGGCTTGAAACTCTTCAGGGGATCATCAACCAGAATTTCCGACACCCGAACACCTGCGTCAAGATCAGGCTCGTTTTCCGGCAGATACACGAGATGGCTCTTGATGACGGAGCTACCAGCATCCGTATAAATTATAAATATCTGGCCATGCCCAAGGTGCTACCGGTCACTGAGAAGCGTGCCCTTACTCCCGACGAGAAGGAAGCGGTTTTTAATGCCAATCTTCCCGATATGGAACGTGCGTTCTTGTTCGTGGAATACTTTACCGGGATGAGAAGGGAAGAAGCTCTCGCCCTGCTGCCGACGGATTTCGACTTTGACAGGATGAC
>JAFRSU010000020.1 GCA_017427415.1 Lachnospiraceae bacterium
AGAAGCTTTGAAAAAGATGGTATTACCTATCATCACCTGATTGATACCAAAACAGGTTATCCGTGTAACAGTGATCTGGCTTCTGTATCGATAATTTCGGATTCATCGTTCGAAGCTGATATATTGAGTACTGTATGTTATTATCTGGATTACGATAAAACAATAGAGTTACAAAATAAAGATATTGTCGGAGATTTCGAGGCAGAGTTTATCTATAAGGATGGCAGTGTAAAAAGGACATCGGGGTTCGAAAGGTATGAACATAAAGGGGAAGACTGAATTATTATATTTTTTGATAAAAATTTAACAAAAAAGTGTTGTAATTATCGAAAAAATTTAGTAAAATATACAAAGTAGTTTTATAAAATGTATTGGAGGACTTTGTAAATGAACACCTATAAGAGCGAAGCGATTCGTAATGTAGCTATTTTGGGGCATGGCGGCAGCGGAAAGACAACACTCGTTGAAGCTATCGCGCTGACTAAGGGTATTATCTCACGTCAGGGACGTGTTGAAGAAGGTAATACCATTAGTGACTATGATAAAGAAGAGATTAAGCGTACCTTCTCTATCAGCACTTCTTTGATTCCTGTAGAGCATGACGGGATTAAGATCAATTTCCTTGATTGTCCCGGTTATTTCGACTTTGTAGGAGAAGTAGAGGAGGCACTTGATGCAGCAGGAGCTGCAATAATTGTAGTTAACGCTAAGGCAGGCGTTGAAGTAGGTACCATAAAGGCTTGGGAGATGTGTGAAAAGAAGAAGCTTCCCCGTATGTTCTTCGTTACAGCTATGGATGATCCCAATGCTAATTTTGCAAAAGTAGTTGAGCAGCTGACCGAGAACTTCGGTACCAAGATTGCTCCTTTCCATACACCTTTCTTTGAAAACGAGAAATTCGTAGGTTTCGTTAACGTAGTTAAGATGGGCGGAAGAAAGTTCACCAAGGGCAGTGAGTACACAGAGTGTGAGATCCCGGATTCCGTAAAGGATGATGTTGAGCTTTGCCGTCACGATCTTATCGAAGCTATCGCTGAATCAAGCGAAGAGCTCATGGAGAAGTATTTTGCAGAGGAAGAGTTCACTCAGGAAGAGATTGATAAAGCTCTTCATGCTACAGTATTTGACGGAAGTACAGTTCCGGTACTTGCAGGTGCTGCTATCAACCAGCAGGGTACCGTAATGCTTCTTAATGCGATAAAGTCATACCTCCCTTCACCTCTTAACCATAAGGTTATCGGTAAGAGTGCTAAGGATGATTCTGAGTTTGCGGCTAACTATGATATCAATAAGCCTATGACCGCTAAGGTATTTAAGACCATCGTAGATCCTTTCATCGGTAAGTATTCCATGATCAAGGTTTGCTCTGGTGTTCTTACATCCGACGCAGTTATATATAATGCAGATAAGGATACAGAAGAAAAGCTTTCACGTCTTTATGTTCTCCGCGGCAAAGAGACTATCGAAGTTAAGGAGCTTAACCCCGGTGATATCGGTGCTATAGGTAAGCTTTCAAATACCCAGACAGGTGATACCCTTTCCACAAAGGCTAATCCTGTTGTATTCCCCAGATGCCAGTACAGCGTTCCTTATGAGTATAAGAAAGTTGATACTAAGAATAAGGGTGATGAGGATAAGTTCGCACAGGCTATGGCTAAGCTCTGTGAAGAGGATAAGACCTTAAAGATGGTTCTCGACAAAGAGAACCGCCAGACACTTATCTACGGTATCGGCGGACAGCAGCTTGATATTGTAGTAAGTAAGCTTTCACAGCGTTATAAGGTAGAAGTTGAGCTTTCTAAGCCCAGAGTACCTTACAGAGAGACCATCCGTAAGAAGGTAGAGAAGCAGGGCAAGTATAAGAAGCAGTCCGGCGGACACGGCCAGTACGGTGATGTTCATATGAGATTCGAGCCTTTAGGCGATATGGAGAAGTCATATGAGTTCGCAGAGGAGATCGTAGGCGGCGTAGTTCCTAAGAACTTCTTCCCTGCAGTTGAAAAGGGACTGGCTGAGTCAGTTCTTAAGGGACCTTTGGCCGGATATCCCGTTGTAGGACTTAAGGCTACACTTTTCTACGGCTCATACCATCCTGTAGATTCTTCGGAAATGGCATTCAAGCAGGCTGCACGTCTTGCATTCAAGGCTGCATTTACCGATCCTAAGGAAAACTGCAATCCTTGCTTGTTAGAGCCCATCGTTTCCATGAAGGTGCTCGTTCCCGATAAGTTCACCGGTGATATCATGGGTGACCTTAATAAGCGTAGAGGCCGTGTACTCGGTATGAACCCTGTAGCCGGCGGCAAACAGGAGATCATGGCTGATGTTCCGTTAGCAGAGCTTTACGGATATTCTACAGACCTTCGTTCCATGACAGGTGGTATCGGTGATTACTCATATACCATCGACCGTTATGAGCAGGCTCCTGCAGATGTACAGGCTAAGGTTGTTGAGGAAGCAGCTAAGTACATGACTGAGGACGAGGAAGACTGATCGGTTAAAATCTGATTAAATCTATTGTTTGTGCTTGACTTATAGCAGATAATAATGTATTGTATGCAGGAGGACTTTTGGTTCTCCTGC
>JAFRSU010000021.1 GCA_017427415.1 Lachnospiraceae bacterium
ATAATTAAAAAATAGCGGGAAAGCCCGTAAATACGCTGTTTTGTGCTACTACATTAGCAAAGTAAAGTGATAAACAGATGATGCGGAAAAGCATTTCCCGGATTTAGGAAAAGGAGGAGAAATATGAAGAAATTTCTCAGTTTACTTCTTTGCCTTGCACTCGTGCTTTCTATGACAGCATGCGGCAATAAGGACGAAGAAAAAGACAACAACGGAGGCGGAATCGATGATATCCAGATCGGTGTTACCGATACTCCCGCACCTACACAGGACGTAACTGTACCTACAGCAACAGATGCGCCCGCACCTACAGGCGATGAGCCTGTTGTAACTGAAGCTCCTGTATATGTTCGCGCTGATGACGAAGATATCTATGAGCAGGTACTTGGCGGCTTCACTGAGTACAGTGATAAGGCTAAGGCAGCTGACAGCGTTGATAAGAGATTTGTTTACTTTGCACAGGCAGAGGCTTATCTTCTTGATTCAGCAGTTATGATCCCTACCACTACACAGGGTGGTGCTTACACTATTTCACGTGTAGCTCCCAGAACTGTTCCTTACGTACAGTGGGGTAATGATGATGACCGTCTTAAGGGTCTTATCATTTCAGATGAGTTCTGTACTCCCGAAGAGCGTGCTGACATGCTCGCTGAGTGGGCTAAGGCAGTAGCAGGCGAGACCACTTACGATCCCGCTGCATATCTTACATCTAAGGGACATACCATTAAAACTGATTACGCACTTACATTCTCTACAGCTCCCGTTACTATCGACTGGCTGAATACTTCATCACAGTCTGATACAGAAATCACAGTTAACTGTGTAGACGGTCTTGTAGAGTACAACAACTTAGGTCAGATGGTTCCCGCTCTTGCAGAGAGCTGGTCAGTATCAGATGACGGACTTACCTATACCTTCAACATCCGTAAGGGTGTTAAATGGTATACTGCTGAAGGTCAGGAATATGCTGAAGTAACCGCTAAGGACTTCGAGGCAGGCTTCCATCATATGCTTGATACACAGGCAGGTCTTGAGTGGCTTATCGACGGTATTATCGTAGGCGGTACAGACTACTATGCAAACGGCGGCAGCTGGGATGCAGTAGGATATAAGGCTACTGATGACTATACACTTACTGTTACACTTGAGCAGCCTACATCATACTTTATGACCATGCTTACTTACTCATGCTTCCTTCCTATCTGTGACAGCTTCTACCAGTCACGTGGCGGTGTATACGGTGTAGATGAGTATGCAGCAGCTTCAGCAGATACACAGAAGTATACATTTGGTAAGTCCGATGATGTATCATCACAGGTTTACTGCGGACCTTTCCTTCTTAAGAAGTTACAGAAGGATTCAGAAATCCTTGTAGAGCGTAACAAAGGTTACTACAAGAATGATGAAGTTAAGATCAATTCTATTAAATGGGTATTTGATGATGGAAGCAACTATGATGCTTTCTATAATGATGTATTAAAGGGTGTATATGCAGGCTGTGCACTTACATCAGCTACCGGTATCCTTCAGAAGGCAAAGGATGATGGAAACTTTGATAAGTATTCCTACATCTCGGATACTACATCTACTACATATTTCGGCGGTCTTAATGTTAACCGTGGTACTTTCGCTCTTGAGAGTGGCGCTGCAGCTTCCCCCAAGAATGAGCAGCAGAAGATTGATACTCAGACAGCTCTTTTAAACAAGAACTTCCGTAAGGCTCTTCAGCATGCATTTGATAAGGGTACCCAGAATGCTACAAGCCGTGGTGAGGATCTAAAGTACACCAACCTTCGTAACATGTATACACATCCTCAGTTCGTACAGCTTGAGAATGCAACAGCAGATGATGAAGGTCATACATTCCCCGCAGGTACATTCTACGGTGATATGGTTCAGTACTATGTAGATAAGCTCGGATGCAAGGTTAAGGTTGCAGACGGCATCGATGGTTGGTATCAGCCTGAGGCTGCTAAGGAGTATCTTGCTAAGGCAAAGGAAGAACTTGGTTCTTCAGTAACTTTCCCTATTCAGATTGATGTAGTTTATAATTCAACAGATGATTATTATGTAGCTCAGGCTGCTGCTTATAAGCAGGTAGTTGAGGATACTCTTGGAAAAGAGAATGTACAGGTTAATATGGTAGAAGCCACCACTAAGGAAGACTACTACGCATGCGGATACCGTGCATCTAATGGCGAAGCCGGCAACTATGATATGTTCTATGGTTCGGGCTGGGGTCCTGACTACGGTGATCCTTCCACATACCTTGATACCTTCCTTGGTGAAGGTGCAGGATACATGACCAAGGTTATTGGTCTGTTCTAATCATAATATTTACATGATATGATTTACACTGCTAAAATGCAGATACTTTCCACACAGGGAGTCCTTTCCGGGACTTCCTGTGTGAATTGGTGTAAAAACCATTATTAAATATCAATATCTAAAAGTTTCCTAACTGAAATGAAAGAGATCCCGATATGAAAAAATATTTGGCGAAACGTATACTGTTTGCATTGTTTTCATTAGTTGTTGTTGTAATGATAGTAATGCTTCTTGTATACTCATTGATCAATAAGAACGTAATATTCCAGACGGACGATGTTTGGAATAAGAAAAGTTCCAATGACCGTACCATCTATGAGTACACTCAATATAAAAAGTACGGTTATGTTGAATATGAAGATTACACCTCATATATAAAAGACAAGTATACCGCTGTCTATGGTGAGGATTATTATATACAGAAAGATTACCTGGATGATAAAAAGGCTATACAGGATGAGACCACCTTTAAGGAAAATGTATCTGTTCAGGAGTTTGTAAAGAAATATCAGGGTGAAGGATATAAGATCATATATCTTCCTCCTGTAAGATATAAGTCAGGAAAGATCAAGCCCGGCGGAAACGGATATCTTATAGCTACATATGAAAAGAGTGTTTTTTCAAGACTCTGGGATTATGCAAAAGGCTTTATAACAATAGAGACAAAAAATCAGGTAGAGGACCCGAACTTAACGGACAGGTATATCCGTTTTGAAAAGGATCCTTATTCCGGTGCGTTCGCACTTGTCGGATCGGGTACGCAGCATAAGTATCTGATCTATTTCGATTCAAGATTCCCCTTTATGCATTGGAACTGGATACATATCAACTTAGGTACCAGTTATACTACCTACAGAGGGCAGGAAATAACTACGGTTATTAATTCCCCGACCGGTAAGGTTATTGCCTCTAAACAGCAGTATCCTGCTATGATAGGTACAGATGAGTATGTTGAGACTGCTATTGATTTCCATTCAGTGACCTATAATCCTGCGGATTTATCTGAGAATGAAGCAAAACTGTTTACGGACAAGTATACTGTATATACCATGAAACGAGAAGGCCTTTCAATGATTGAGACTTCATTTGTCATTGGTATTATTGCTACAATATTGGCTTATGTTTTAGGTTTGCCTTTAGGTATTTCTATGGCAAGACATAAAGACGGTATAGCAGATAAAGTAGGAAATATGTATATCATATTTATCATGGCTGTACCTTCACTGGCTTATATTTTTATTTTTGCTGCAATCGGTACAACCTTGTTTAACCTTCCATATAAATTTGCCAATGCAGAAGTAAAAATGTTGGCTTATGTACTTCCTACTATATCACTTATGCTTCCTCAAATAGGAAGTTTGATGAAGTGGATGAGGCGTTATATGATCGACCAGATGAACTCGGATTATGTGAAGTTTGCCCGGGCTGAAGGCCTTTCAGAAAAAGAAATTTATAAAAAGCATATATCAAAGAATGCTATGATATTCCTGGTACATAATATTCCTTCGAGTATCATATTCTGTTTGACGGGTGCGATCATTACGGAAAGAGTTTATTCTGTGCCCGGTGTTGGTAATCTTTTGACTACCGCTATCAATCAACATGATAACGGTATCATTGTTGCATGTACGGTGTTTTATACATTCCTTGAGATCATAGCAATTATTGCAGGTGATTTATTGCTTGCTAAGTTTGATCCGAGAATCTCATTATCTTCGGAAGGAGGCGGTGGAAGATGAGCAAAAAGAAAAAACTTATTCCCTCCGATAGTGTTGTTGAAACAGTTACAGAGAATGAAGATGCGTTATTCCGGTTTGCTAAAAAAACCGATGCTGTTGAATCAGAAAAGATCATTGCCCCTCGTTATTCCTATTGGAAATCGGTATTTAGAGTGTTTTTCCGTAAGAAGATCAATATAGTTATGATCGTTCTTATGATACTTGTAGCTTTAATAGCATTTATAATGCCGATATTTTGGGAATATGATCCTATGGAAAATGTAACTAATTCCCAGACTTTCAGTTTAAGCCCTAAAGCAGCTATGGAGTATTTTGGCGGATTCTCATTTAAGTATCTGTTGGGTACCGGGTCTATGGGCAATTCAATCCTTTATGGCATAGTTTCTTCGTCGAGAACATCACTTTCACTTGCATTTATCTGTGCGGCAATTAACATGACCATTGGTATTATTATAGGTGCTGTATGGGGGTATTCAAAGAAGGTTGATGCAATAATGCTGGTTATTTATCAGATTATTGCTAATATACCCGGTATACTTCTTGTTTCAGTGCTTGTATATATTGTCGGATCGGGTTTCTGGAGTTTGGTTTTTGCTCTTACAATAACAGGATGGCTTGGTATAGCTTATTTCTTCAGAAATCAGGTTATGGTCATTCGTGATCGAGAGTACTCGCTTGCATCAAGATGTTTGGGTACTCCTATTACCCGTATGGTTTCGAAGAATATTCTTCCTTTCCTTACATCTGTTATAGTAACACTGCTTGCCTCGGAGCTTCCTGCCTATATTTCATCGGAAGTATTTCTTTCATATCTGGGTATAGGTTTAAGTGCACAGGTTCCTTCACTTGGACGTATGATCCAACAAGGTCAGCCCGCATTTTTAAATTATCCTTGGGCTTTTTGGCCTCCGGTATTTGTAGCAGCGTTAATAACAATTATATTATATGTACTTGGACAGAATCTTGCTGATGCTTCAGATCCTCGTACGCATATGCTGTAATCAGGAAGGATTTCAAAATGAGTGAAAATAACGATAAAAAGATTTTACTTTCGTTAAAAGATGTGGACGTTAAATTCAATGTACGTGGCCGTACATTACAGGCTATACGTAATGTTTCACTTGACGTATATGAGAATGAATGTCTGGCGATAGTAGGAGAGTCGGGTTCGGGTAAGTCGGTACTTACCAAGACCTTCGCCGGAATGCTGGATTCCAATGGTTTCATACCTCACGGCTCCATCATTTTCAGTGATGATGATCTGTCTAAGACCGATGCAAAGCTTACAGGACTTAATCTTAATATATACCGCAGTGCTATAAAAAACCTGAATAAGTTTTCTACATACGAGCGCGGTGCCGCAGAGTATGTTAAGATAAAGCAGCTTGAAAAGGAAATTAAATATGCCGGAGCTCTTGATCCTAAAGAGATAGATGAATATAACCGTAAGATAAAAGAAAAAGAAGATGACATCATAGATGCCAGAAACTATCTCTGGACTCTGGATAAGAAGATCAAGGAAGATGTTCCAGAGATACAGGCTACGGAGCAAAAGATTGCTGCTTTTCAGGCAGAGTTAAAGCAGATACAGCAGGAGCATGAAGAGTTCAAAAAAAATAGAAAAGCAGAGGCTTTGGCTGATACTTCAGGACTGCAAAAAAAGAGAGAACAGGTAGAAGCACTTAAAAAGACCCGGGCAGAAAAGGTAGCAAAATCTGAAAATGATGGAAATCCTTTCGGACTTTCAGATGCGAAAATAGAAAGAAATACTGAGATAGCCCGTGAGATAGTGCTTTCTATAGGCCGATATCCGGGTAAGGACAAGCTGATATTCTGGTATAAGCTTAAGAAAGCATTTAAACTTGCCATGTATACAGGCGAGGATATAAGTGAACCGAAGGTAAGAAACAAGATATTTGAAAAGGTTGCCTTCAGAGTTGAATACAAAAGCTATGATGAAGCAACTAAGACTCTGCACGGATATGCTATCATAGACTGTGCAAAGGTTAAGTATACCAAGGACTGGCAGCAGATACGTGGCCGAAGGATAGCTACCGTATTCCAGGACCCCATGACGAGCCTTAACCCTGTCATAACCATCGGTAAACAGATTATGATGTATATATTGAAACATCAAAAGTGTTCTCAGGCTGAGGCTAAAGAGAGAGCTATAGATATAATGAGTAAGGTAGGTATACCGAATCCTGAGAAGCGTTTTAACGATTATCCTTTTGAGTACTCAGGCGGCATGAGACAGCGTATAGTTATAGCCATAGCACTTTCATGCCAGCCTAAGATCCTTATCTGTGATGAGCCTACCACGGCACTTGATGTTACCATACAGGCTCAGATCATAAGGTTGATTAAGGATCTTCAGAAGGAACTCGGATTTACCATCGTATTTATCACACATGACTTAGGTGTCGTAGCAAATATCGCCGAGCGTGTAGCAGTGCTTTACGGCGGCCAGATAGTGGAGATAGGCTCTGTAGAAGAAATATTCTATGATCCGAAGCATCCTTACACCTGGGCTCTGCTTTCTTCATTGCCGCAGCTTGCGGAAAAAGGCGGAGACCTGTTCTCGATACAGGGTACACCTCCTTCACTTTACAACAAGATCATTGGAGATGCATTTGCACCCCGTAACGATTATGCCATGGATATAGACTTTGTAAAGGAACCGCCTATGTTTAAGGTAAGCGATACCCATTATGCAAAGACATGGCTGCTTGACCCCAGGGCTCCTAAGACGGAAGCACCCGAAAATATCAGAAATCTGCATGAGAAAGTGCTTAAGAGCTTCGTGGATTTCAGCAAGGAGGCACAAGATGGCTGATATTGAAAAAGAAGTAATACTGTCCGTAAAAAACCTTGATGTTGTCTTTGGTAAGGGCAAAAAGAAATTTAAGGCAGTAAGCAATGTAAGTTTTGATATATATAAGGGTGAGACATTGTCACTCGTAGGCGAGTCCGGTTCGGGCAAGACCACCATCGGACGTGCCATCATGAGGATAAATCCCTGCTCGTCCGGCGAGATAATATATAAGGGCAAGCGTATATCGGGCAAGCTCTCACGTAAGGAAGACAGGGAAGTTATAAGGCGTATCCAGATGATATTCCAGGATCCTTCAGCTTCTCTGAATGAGCGTGCTACCATAGAGTATATCATTTCCGAAGGTTTATATAATTTCCACCTGTTTAAGGACAATAAGGAAAGGATAGCTAAGGTAGAGCAGATAACTAAGGATGTCGGACTTCTGCCTGAGCATCTGACACGTTATCCCCACGAGTTTTCCGGCGGACAGCGTCAAAGAGTAGGCTTAGCACGTTCCATAGTTATGGAGCCTGAATTCATCATAGCGGATGAGCCTATATCCGCACTTGATGTTTCCATACGTGCACAGGTACTTAACCTGCTTAAAAAGTTCCAGCGTGAGAGAGGACTTACATACCTCTTCATCGCTCATGACCTTTCCATCGTGCGTTTCATCAGTGACAGAATAGTCGTTATATATAAGGGCAGGATCATGGAGATAGCGGAATCCGAAGAGCTTTTCGCATATCCGCTCCATCCGTATACCAAGTCGCTTATATCGGCTATACCTGTACCGGATCCTAAGATCGAAAAGTCGAAAAAGCTTCTTATATATGATCCGGCCATGCATGATTACTCTGAGTCCGAGCCCGAGCTTACAGATCTCGGAAACGGACATCTGGTATTCGGTAACGCTAAGGAAATAGAAAAATACAAGGAAATCCGTTTTGGCGGAGCCAAGAATGTTATTTAAATGAAAATTAAAGAATTATTTAAAGACAAAAAGACAGTCATTCGTATTATTTTGTTTGTTGCCGCACTTATACTTGCGGCAACAATGTTTTCACGGGCATTGCTCGGCCTTTCCAAAAACAAGGAAGGCTATCAGACTATAGCTGCTTACCCGACAGAAGACGCACCATTATATGCGAATGGCTTTACTTTTAACTATTACTTTTCCGGTACATCCGGTGAGATAAGGGATAAGGTTAAAGAGGTGACCACTGCATATTCCAATGCGCTGTCGAGAGCTTATAAGCTGCTTGATGCGGAAAACGAATATGCAGGATATAAAAATATAGCTTCGATCAATAAGGCAGTGACCGATGGAGACGCTGCACAGGATACTCAGCAGCAGGCAGCTGTTGGCTCGGATGCTTCAGGTATCAGGACGGTTCAGGTAAGTGTACCGGAGGAACTGTATAATGCACTTAAGGATGCATATGCGAGAACCCTGACGGAAGAGCACTTTAATATGTTTGCAGGAGACCTGTACGGGTATATAACGGGGATACTTATATTAAACGAACCGCAGGAATTCGATCCCGCCATAAACAGCGATACTGCAGCACGACTTGAAGGTATCATAGAGCTGGTTAATAATCCCGATCATTTTAAACTGGAGTTTTTAAATGATACAGAGCATATTGTGAGTTTCAGCGTAAGCGAGGATTATCTTGCTGCATTAGAGGCGTTTGAGGTGGATGCAGCACCGCTTAATCTAGGCGTGTTAAAAGATGCCTATATGCTGGAAATGGTGCGGGCGGAACTGATAAAAGCAGGATATACCGACGGCTATATCACAACAAAAAGCGGACTCACCCTCGCACTTTCTAAGCAGAAGGGGCTTAATTACTGTATATACGGTGTAAAGGATGAAAATGTAGCCATTTTAGATACTGTACCTAATGACGGTGCAGCGGTGTATAGCTCGTTTAAGGCTTTCGGATTCGGGAACGAAGCCATGTACTATGCATTTGCGATAGGCGATGAGATGTACTACCGAAACCCGTATTTCAGCCTGAAAACCGGATATGATAACGGAACTTACCTGACTCTGTATTCTGTATGCAGTATTCCTGAAAGTATGGACGGGAGTTACCATTGTGCCGAGGCAGTATGCAGGAACCTTAAAATATGGTGCGGACTCAGTGACAGTTCTAAACCAGATACAGGGTCTGACAATATACCGGCAGGTGACGGCTATGATACATATTATGTATATCGCAATAATATGAGTTTTGTTAATAAATCATAAACCAGGGGCATGTCCACCCCGCAGGAGAATATATGTAATACATGAAAAATAAAAAGAAATAGGAGGAGCAGCATGAACTATAACACATATAAGGGTTTATCGGAAAGCATAAGGGGAGGTAAAGCCGATCTGGTGCTTAATAACGCACGTATCATAGACGTCCTGACAGGCAGGATAGTAGAAGGTTCCATAGCGATAAAAGATGGAGTGATCTTAAGCGTATTCGATCCGTATGACAGGGATATGAAGAATTTCCCTGAGGCGGGAAAGGTAATTGACCTTAAAAATGCATATGTATCACCCGGATTTATGGATGCACACCTGCACTTGGAGTCCACCATGGTAAGCCCTGCCGAACTCATAGCTACGGCTTCACGTTACGGTACTACCGCATTTATCGTGGATCCTCATGAGGCGGCAAATGTATCGGGAGCAGACGGTATAGACTATATCTTAGACCAGACTGCAGACTCAAAAGCCAATGTATATGTGATGATGCCTTCGTGCGTACCGGCCACTCCCATAGATGATAACGGATGTACCTTTACCGCAGAGGATATGAAGGCATATCTTGATAATGACAGGATATTGGGCTTGGGTGAAGTCATGGATGACCCCGCTGTCATATATGCGGATAAATCCATGTATGATAAGCTGGAGCTCTTTAGAGAGAAAAATATAGACGGACATGCTCCGTTCCTGCCCGATAGGGAGCTTGACATATATGCTTTAGCCGGTATATCCACCGACCATGAGGCATCAAGCTACGAATATGCCCTAAAGGAAGCTGAGCGCGGTATACATGTGCATATACGTGAGGGAAGCGCAGCTCATAACTGTGCAGATATAGTAAGAGGTATAGTTAAGGACGGCATAAGTACCGACTGTTTCTCGTTCTGTACCGATGACAAGCATATAGAGGATATTTTAAGGGAAGGGCATATCGGTGCCAATATCCGTATAGCCATAAAGGAGGGCCTTTCACCCATAGACGCATACAAGATGGCTACCATCAATACCGCACGTACTTACGGCTTAAAACACTTAGGAGCCATAGCACCCGGCATGCAGGCGGATCTTGTGATATTGAGTGACCTTGAAAACGTCAGCGTAATCGATGTGCATTATAAAGGTGAAAAAATAGAGAAGACCGATGATATAAGTATAAAGCCCTGTCCGGACAAGTTGAAGCATACAATGCATTTTAAAAATGTAACACCTGCCGATTTCGGGCTTAAGATATTAAGTGATAAGACTCATGTGATAGGGATAGATAAAAAGCAGATAACTACCACCGACTTTATCCTTGAGATTGAGAAAACCGACAACTATGAACCCTGCAGGTATGTAGGCTGTGAATGCGGCAGTGAAAATCCGGTCCTCACGGGTTTGCTTAAGATAGCAGCAGTTGAGCGCCATAAGAATACAGGTAAGATAGGCGTGGCACTGGCCAAAGGGTACGGTCTTAAAGGCGGTGCAGTAGCTTCATCGGTATCACATGATTCTCATAACATCATAGCGATAGGCGACAGCGACCGCGATATCGCCATTGCAGTCAATGCACTTAAAAGCTCAGAAGGCGGATACGTATTGGTTGAGGACGGAAAAGTATTCGAAGTCCTGCCTCTCCCGATCATGGGACTTATGTCCGATGCAGGATTCGCAAACGTAAATGAAAAGCTCCAGCGTATGAAGAAAAAGGCATATGAAATGGGAGTGGATAAGGAT
>JAFRSU010000022.1 GCA_017427415.1 Lachnospiraceae bacterium
CGAGAACAGGATCGAATACTTTAAAGAAAACGGACTTGACGAGTTCTTAGACAACACATACCAGACATATATGACGGTACTTATGCGTACATATACCCATCTGGTCGAGACTCCCGATTCACCAATGATAAAAAAGGAAATCCATGCAAAAGCGAAGGAATTATATAAGGAACATAAGGATCTGTTTAAGGACAGCAGCTTAAAAGCAGACTGTAAGCTCTTTATCAATTTCCCTTTTATATTTAAGTATACAAAGTAAGATTCTTCGATTCGCTCAGAATGACAGCAAAAATGCTCAGTATAACAGTGAATATGTCAAGAATAACAGTTGGATACGATGAAAAAGAAATCACCCGGAACCGGGTGATTTCTTTATTTAATCATGATTAAATTATTTCTTCTTAGCAGCCTTCTTAGCGGGCTTGGTGTTAACCTTTTCCTTAAGAGCCTTTCCTGCCTTAAATGCGGGAACTGTAGCAGCTGCGATCTTAACAGCCTCACCTGTACGAGGATTCTTTCCTGTACGAGCCTTTCTCTCGCTTGTCTGGAAAGTACCGAAGCCGATAAGCTGTACTTTCTCCTTCTTCTGAAGTGCGTCACCAATTACACCGAATACAGCCTCGATAGCTGCTGCTGCATCTTTCTTCTTTAAAGCAGTCTTCTCTGCTACTGCAGCTACTAATTCAGTTTTGTTCATAATCTAAACCCCTTTCGTTGTTTGTCTTCTACATAAGCGGTTTTTACCGCCTTCTGTATAATCAATAGTATACTATATATTGATATAAAAATCCACTGTTTTTTTTAATTTTTTTATGTTTTTTTAAGTTTTTTTTCGATTTTTCGGGTGTTTTTAGGATTTTTCCACCCCCAATCCCTGTTTTTTATTGTTAAAACGTTAAAAATGTCTTAAATATCAAAAAAAGTATAGACATGATATTCCAAATATGATACTATTGATGTGGTTTTAAAAACCGCATATAAGAGTAATGAGGTATAGATGCATGTTTAAAATTATAACCGATAACGGTGCTGACTTACCCAAAAGCTGGCTTAAAGAAAATGATGTTGATTGCATATATTTAAGTACGATACTTAATGATAAGATCATAGCCGGAAAAGATGTCGAGCTTTCAGCCGAGGATTTTTACAAGATGCTCTCTGAAGGCGCAAAACCTTCCACTTCCCAGATTAATCCCGATCAGGCCTATCTGTATTTTCAGGAAAATATCGGCAAAGCTGACGAATTTCTCTATATCGGACTTTCCTCAGGTCTCTCCGGTACTGTAAGCAGCGTAAAGCTCGGAGCAAGCGAGATACTTGAAAAATACCCTTCAAAAAAGATAGAGATAGTCGACTCTCTGACCGGTTCCCTCGGCGAAGGACTTCTTGTATGGTATGCCGTAAAAATGAGAAACGAAGGAAAATCCATGGAAGAAACAGCCAAATGGCTGAATGACAATATCCAGCATTTCCTGATAGGCTTTACCGTGGATAATCTCTTCGACCTCTGGCGCGGCGGCCGTGTATCAAAAGCAAGCGCCATCATTGGTACGCTGATAAGCATCAAGCCCTTCCTTGTAGTAGACAAAGAAGGAAAGCTGGTAGTCTCTAAGAAGTTAAGAGGCCGCAAAAAGGCTCTGAATGCACTTGTAGACTATATGGAAGAACATAAGGCAAGTGAATTTGACGGAAACAAAGATGTGATAATGATATGCCACGGAAACGTACCTGAAGATGCAGCCTTAGTACAAAAACTCGTAACCGAAAAATACGGCTACAAAAACTTCATCACAAGCAATGTAGGACCCATGATCGGCACGCATACCGGTGCCAGTCTAGTAGTACTCACCTTCATGGGCGACGCAAGATAGTAAAAGGGGCCGCCGTTCAATAAACGACAGCCCCTTACTTTTTATTCAAATATCCAGTCTATGATCTCGTACCCCTCGCCTGCAAAGGTGAAGAATACATCCTGCAGTCCGGTGATAACGGTATCAAGCTCTGCAGTGATGACTGTGGTCTCTGCAGCATCGGCCTTTACGGGGATATATCCTGCTACATCACCGTTCGGGTACTTTGTGGTCACACGGATCACGCCTTCTTTTCCGTTGGTCTTGACTGTAGCTTTTACAGTCTTAGCTCCCTTCTCGCCGAAATCAACTCCCTCTAATTTTACATAATCACCGTCATTTATGGATGTAAGAAGCAAATTTCCGCATCCGTACTTTTTGCTTACCTCATCTGCAGGTGCGGTATCTACACCGCCCATTACTGCGAATGTGGCTCCGTTTATCTTCTCATAAGGATTAAGAGTGCCTACCTGCTCTCTTCCGCCGTTCTTTGTCATCTTGATATCACCTATGGTGCCGTCTTCGCCCATGGTGAACTCTTCGATACATGTGGAGCGATAGCCGTGAAGTATACCCTTTGCCTGCTCTAAGATACGTGCATGATATGTGATATACCATTTATCCTTGAACTTGAATATTGCATGATGGTTATTTCCGCCTAAGCCGTAGAAATGTCCGGGGTTCTTAAGTATCCTCTCCTTAAATGTGAAAGGTCCTAAAGGATTCTTGCTTTCCATGACGCAGATCTCACCGTTCTCGAATCCGTACTCGTTCTCACCGTCGGACTCTACGTTAAAGTTACTGCAATATGTATAATAGTATGTATCTCCGTACTTATGTATACCCGAATCCTCGAAAAGATAAGGAGCATCGACAGTTACGGGTACATCTTTTAAGCTCATCATATCATCGCCGAGTTCTACGCATCTGCCTGTCATAGGATGTGCTGCCTTGGGCTTTCCTGCCTCCCTGTCAAAAGGAACGCCGCCGCCGAAGTATATATATGCTCTTCCGTCATCATCCACAAGTACCGCCGGGTCGAACAGCCACTCTACATTACCGCAGTTCTCCATATCACGTCTGATAAGACCGTGTCCGAGCTCGTCAACAAAAGGTCCTACGGGGCTGTCGGATGTAACTACCCCTATGCCGCCGCCGTTGTCTGCAAAATACAGGAAAAACTTGGGCTTTCCGTCCACCATCTTCCATGCTGCTGCGGGTGCCCATGAATTATGAGCCCATTTGGTCGCACCGTTTGCTCCGGCGATGGTGATCTCACCGTGATCGGTAAAGTTGATCATATCCTTGGTGGATACAACATACAGCGATCTTATCTGGGAATAAGAATTCTCCTTTATCTCTCCCTTAGCATCATACTCATATGCATCGGCAGTCATATAAAAATACACGGTATCATCGTACACAAGCGCAAAAGGATCTGCTCCGTAATGCTGCTCGATAATGGGATTGGTGTTTAAATTGCCCTTATAGCTTTTTGCAAGTGTGATGTCCTTAAAAACCTCAGCGTAATCCATACTCTTCTCCTCCAAATTGTCATTAATATCGGTATCCCCGGGAATATCGCTTACATCCGGTATATCCGAAGCGGCAGGTGATATACTGATATTGTCAGACGTTTCATCTGTGACAGTATTATCCGGCTTATGTCCCGGGTCATTTTCAGCCGTATCACCCGAACACCCTGCTAAAGATAAACACAATATGAAAGCCGCTATGCCGCATGTTTTTCTAAATAACTGCTTTCTCACACTGAACCACCTTCTTCAAAACCAATTAGTAAATCGTTATACCACGCCTGTTTATTATATTTATAGCAGAATTTACAAAAAAATACAATCCATAAATTGCCTTTATTGCGTCACCTTGTGCGGTAAATCGTAACAAAGACAATTCTATTTATTATATCAAATTTAATCCGCTGTCATCGAGCTTACATAAGCCTCTCGGAGTTATCCTTATCTCGGGTATTACGGGAAGTGCCAGGAACGAAAGTGTGATAAAAGGATCAATATCCTTATCCACTCCCATTTCATATGCCTTTTTCTTCATACGCTGGAGCTTTTCATTTACGTTTGCGAATCCTGCATCGGACATAAGTCCCATGATCGGAAGAGGCAGGACTTCGAAGACTTTTCCGTCCTCAACCAATACGTATCCGCCTTCTGAGCTTTTAAGTGCATTGACTGCAATGGCGATATCGCGGTCGCTGTCACCTATCGCTATGATATTATGAGAATCATGTGATACCGATGAAGCTACTGCACCGCCTTTCAGTCCGTATCCTTTAGCCAGTGCCACGCCTATCTTACCTGTATTCTTATGGCGCTCAACTGCTGCTATCTTAAGCAATCCCGTGATGACCGGATTTTCACTGC
>JAFRSU010000023.1 GCA_017427415.1 Lachnospiraceae bacterium
CATGGATGATAAGAATCTGGATTTCTGTGAGGAGCTGCTTCCCTGGTCAGATAACCTGCCCGAGGAATGCAAAAGGAAAAAATAAACGTGGCCGCGCAAGGCGGCTTGATTTTCAGGTGGTACTCATTATGTACCGCTTACAACTCATGGCTGGGAATACTGCGTTTTACTATGATTCGCCGAGCAGGACAGAGGCAGGGATAGAAATACAGAATTTCGAGAAGCATGAGTTCCTGAATTTCGTCTGTATCCAGTATTTCAGAACGGATGGTATGAGAAAAATCATAGCGGAGAACATACAGGATATGTTGAAACTGATCATTGACCATATGGATACGATAGAAGGTAAGAGGCATGTAAACTTTAATCCTAACAATGTCAATCCTGAGCACATTCTTCCTCATTTTATTTGGATTATGCAGGCAAAATGCTCAGCAGGACTTACAAAAGCAGAATTACAGATTGTTAGGAATAAAACAGGACTTCCATTCATAACTTCTGATCAGCCCGTGATAAATATGAAAGCCAAGGTTGGAAAAGAAGCGCCCGCCGAATTCGTTTTGTGGTATCCTCTGAGTCCGGAGAATGGTGTGATTATCAATGGAGAGAGAGGAGAAAAGGAACTTGATAATAAGATAAATGTGGATACGCTGAATCGTATGGTTTGGGATCATTCTTTTGAATATGTGGTAGGAAACAAAGAAGAATTACTAGAAGGAATGGCTGATATGAACTGGTAAGTGTATCTAAATAGTATTCTTCAAAAATCGTTTTTATTGATGAAGCTGATTCGTATGTAAGGTCTATGGAATATGCAGAGTGATTAGATGGTGCGGATATATATTAGGTCATAGCTATTATAGATAATGTTTATTATATCCCGTAAAGGGTAGATGCTATATATAAGCTTAAGTAATCTGCCAAGTAAGGGAAGCCGAAGACGATTTATAACCTTTTTTAAACGTATTTATTCTAAATCGGTTGAAAGCGGTGATATAAAAATAAAGAAATGGGATATCCAAAGTTTAGTGGGAGGGGGAAAGGAATGATGAGTTGATGGAATCGGATATTGGGCCCCCTGTTATATAAACTAGTGTTTGGATTAAAATGAAAATAATCATTATGTTAATCGAGATACAAGCATTGAATTATTTTTATAGATAGAAACGGAGAGTATTAAGAGGATAGAGCCATGGGACGTAAAAGTATTCACCCGGATTATGATCCGGAAAGGGTATTGAAGGAGCTTATCGGTATTACAAAGGAGCTTTATGAGAAATCATATTCATATAGGCGTATTGCTTTGGAATTGGATTTGTCCGTGTCCAAGGTGATCAAGCTGCTGATTACCGGTGGGGTGTATGATTCTGACATATGCAGAGATATAAATATATTATATAATTCCGGGAAGACAGTTGCCGAGATACAGAAGAAGCTGCATGTTAGCAAGGCTACCGTCCAGGCTTATCTGCCGTATAAGAAGGGCGTATATAATGCTAAGGAGTGCAGCCGGAATGCGGAGAGGATAAGGGAGTATAGGAGAAGAAAGAAGATGGCAAAGCTATTAGGGGAGTAGGGTTATTATAACAATTATTGAACCGCGAACAAATGATTGCATTATTAAGGGTGAGATGGTATTATAATGCTGTAGGATAGGATTTGTAGCATTGAGGTAGGATCATAATATGTTTGATATATTACAAGAAAAAGAGAACGAGCTTATTATTTATAAGTCGGTAATAATTGATGCGGCCACATGTATTGTAAAGAACGGGGATGCCGATATATGTGCAGAAGCCAAAGCAAGTTTAAAAAACATGATTCAGATGATGGATCAGTATTTTGATAAAAAATGCAAAGTCAGAATGCAGTTTTTAAAGAATAAGGATTCCGAGTCTATTGTGTTTACCAGCATTAACAGGTTTAAGATCTGGCTTATCCGTTATCAGGATAATTCTGCTTTTAAAACTATTTTGGATTTGTTGAAAGCGTATTATTTAAAAAAGGGGGCGCCATTGCCTGTTATTAATATAGCCTTTGGAGAATATCACGGTTTTGATGATATCGGAGAATACATATATAATACGGATGTGTTCTTTAAAAATTCATTTGTTGGATCTGAAAAATGGCTCAATAATGATTTGATCAAAAAGGCTGTTAAAGCGGTAGATAAATCTGATGTGGTTAATGAAAATACCATATACAGCCCAATTTTTGGCAATATGTCACCTTCGAAATTATCAGGTGGAGTAAAGACGCTGATACTTATATACAACAATCCGGAGATGATTTTCAATGCATCTACCTGCGGTGATAATTGTGCCAAGTGGATTGAGAAGTTCGCCAAAGAGAAGGATTTTGTAATATGCTTGTATCATACTATGCATTTTTCGGAGAAGAATTTTAAGGCATATATTGTTAATGCGGATGCAGTAGTTGACAACTATGAAGATTACATTATGTATTCTGATAAGTATTGTAGGGAAGCGGAATGAAGGGAAAGTATAAGGTAAGGGTACAAAACAAACTGGTGCGCTTTGATTTCGAGATTGACCGTAATGTGAGTATTATCCGCGGAAATAGCGCTACAGGTAAAACAACGCTTATTAATATGATCGTGGACTACCATAATCTTGGTAAGGCCAGCGGGGTTACTGTAATATGTGATGTTAACTGCGTAGCCATGATCAATCAGGGTAGTAACTGGAAAGCTTTTCTGGATAGTATTCATTCAAGTATTGTCTTTATAGATGAAGGTGAGCCGTATGTAAGGACTGTGGAGTTTGCGGAGCACATTAGTGGTACGGATAATTATTATGTCATAGCTACCAGGGATAATCTGTATTATATCCCTTACAGTGTAGATGCTATCTATGAACTTAAGGAATCCGGCAGGTACGGGAAACTTAAGACTGTATATAATTGTTTTAGACGTATGTATTCTGAGCCGGTTGTTCGGGATACGGAGTTTGGTAAGCATGATATGGTTATCACTGAGGATTCGAAGTCAGGGTATCAGTTCTTTAAGGCGGTATGTGATAGGAATGGCATGGCCTGCAAGTCTGCACTGGGTAAGAGTAATATGCTTACGTCACTAAAAGAGTATGACGGTGAGAATGCACTTGTTGTAGCGGATGGAGCTGCATTCGGTCCTGAGATGGAAAATGTATATAGTATGGCGAGAAATGTTTCGGCTAAGCTTTTCCTTCCGGAGAGTTTTGAGTGGCTGATACTTAATTCGGGGATAGTAAGTGATAGCGATATTGCGGATATTATGTCTCGTCCGTATGATTTTATAGAGTCGGAGAAGTATTTCAGTTGGGAGCAGTTTTTTGCGAGTTTGCTGGTTGCGAGGACTCAGAAGAAGCCATATAGGTATGATAAGGGTAAGATAGCGGAATACTATACGAGTGACAGGTCAATCAGTAAGATTCTCGGACCATTTTTTGAGGATATGTAATAGGAGTATATACCGACCAGTTGGAGCACGCTGCACAGTGATTTAGCGCAATTTTGCTTTAACGGTGTGAGCGTTTCGCTTCAACCGGTAAAAGTGATTCGGATACCGGGATGAGGATTTTTGATAAGATTCAAGTGGCTGCATAATGTATAATCTGATAGACACCATCACTATCATTACCCGGATATCGGAAGGGAGCAGATCGGAGGTATATCTGGCTTCTGATGCCCGGGGTGAGCTTGTGATATACAAAAAAATACCAGGAGAACAAAAGCAATTTTTACTGACAACTAACTTGACAAACAGCGTCTGCCCCCTTTTATTAATCGTCTAAATGTCACTTTTTTTACGAGATTTAGACGATTAATTTTGAGCAAAAGGTTTAAAAATCTATGTGAAGCCATAAATTTCATGTAAATAGAAGGCACAGATATTAAAATTACACGTCTAAAAGTCGCATTTTTTACGAGATTTAGACGAGTAATATTGACAAAAACATATTAATAGTGTAAGATAAAAGACATGAAAAAAAATATAATTGGAAGACTAAAAGAATATGAACGGCTTAATAAATGCATGCGTGAAGATACAGCTCAGCTTGTTCTTGTTTATGGTCGTAGAAGAGTCGGGAAGACATTCCTAATAAACCAATACTATAATAACTCTTTTGACTTTAAATTGACCGGATCGTTTAATAAGCCTAAACCCGTTCAGTTACAGGCATTTGCTTCTGAACTTAATCGTAGAACTCGTAAGAAAAATACAGTCCCTGCCGACTGGACACAGGCATTTGAGATGTTAAGGGACTATATTGATGGAAGAGTTTCAAAAGAAAAAATAGTGGTATTTTTTGATGAAATGCCGTGGCTGGATACTCATAAGTCAGGGTTTTTACCTGCGTTTGAATTTTTTTGGAACGATTATGGCTCTGCCATTGATAATCTTGTCTTTATAGTATGCGGTTCAGCAACTTCATGGCTGGTTGATAATATAGAGCATAATAAAGGTGGATTATTTAATCGTCAGACGTGTAAATTATTTATAGAACCGTTTACTTTACATGAGACAGAGGAGTATCTGATAAGTAAGGGGATACAGTGGTCCAGATATGATATTACAGAATGCTATATGATCATGGGAGGAATTCCGTACTATCTTAGTTTGTTGGATAAAGAAATGTCATACCTTCAGAACATTGATTATCTGTTTTTCAGGAAGAAGGCAGAATTATGGGATGAGTTTGACCATTTATATAACACCCTGTTTTCACATGGTGAGAACTATATTGCAGTAGCGGAAGAACTCAGTAAAAAACGTATAGGGCTTACAAGAAGTGAAATATGTGACAATACCGGAATATCCAATAATGGAGCTTTGACAAAAATACTAAAGAATCTGGTGGATTCAGGATTTGTTAGAGAAAACCAGTTTTTCGGTAAAGATAAAAAAGATACGCTATATCAGCTGGCTGACTATTACTCCTGCTTCTATTTTCACTACATCAAAAACCACAAAGAGAGAGATGAGCATTACTGGAGCAATACGCTGGATGCTCATTCGAGAAAAAGTTGGGCAGGTCTTACATTTGAACAGGTATGTAAAGATCATATCAGGCAGATAAAGCATAAAATCGGCATTTCAGGCATACTGTCTGAACAGTTTTCGTGGTTTTCCAGAGAAAATAAAGAACTTGGCATTGAGGGGGCACAGATAGACCTGCTCATTGACAGAAAAGACAGAGTGATAAATTTGTGCGAGATCAAGTTTTATGGCGATGAGTATGTTATAGATATCGATGAGGATACCAAGATCAGAAACAGAATGGAATCATTTCGCAGGAATACAAAAACCAGGAAGGCTATACAGATAATCTATATAACTACGTATGGAGTAAAAAAGAACATATATAGTGGTATAGTGCAAAAACAGGTAACTTTAGATGATCTCTTTGAGAAGATGGAGGTATAGTTGGTCGTCTAAATATCTAATAATTCTCATATAAAAGAAAATGCCGGTCGCAAGCAGAAAATATCGAAGAGAGTTGCAGGCAAAACGAAAAAACACTCAGCATAGATAGGATTTTACAGCATGAAAACAAACATTATGTTAAATGGCAAAACTATCCTTGTCACCGGTTGCCCCGGATTTATCGGATCGAACCTGGTGATGAGGTTATTGACTGATAAGGGACTTATGACGGGTGGTACTGTCATATCCCTTGACAATATGAATGATTACTATGATCCTAAGCTGAAGGAGTATCGCTTATCCATCATAGAATCAGTAACCGAAAAGAGTTCGGTTGATCATAAGTTTATCAAAGGTTCAATAGCTGATAAGGCATTAGTTGATAAGATATTTACGGAGTATAAGCCTGATATAGTCGTTAATCTGGCAGCTCAGGCTGGAGTTCGTTACAGTATCGACCACCCCGATGTTTATATAGAGTCGAACCTGATAGGTTTTTACAATATTCTTGAAGCCTGCAGACATTCGTATGATATGGTGGCTGAAGGCGATGACGGTGCAGCATATAAGGGGGTTCAGCATCTTGTTTATGCAAGCTCATCCTCAGTATATGGGGGTAATAAGAAGGTACCGTTCAGTACTGACGACAAGGTTGATAACCCTGTAAGCCTTTATGCGGCTACCAAAAAGAGTAATGAATTATTAGCACATTCATACTCAAAGTTGTACAACATTCCGTCTACGGGATTGCGATTCTTTACGGTATATGGTCCTGCCGGCCGTCCGGATATGTTCTATTATTCTGCTACAGAGAAGCTTGTACGTGGCGAGACTATTAAGATCTTCAATTACGGCAATATGAAGCGTGACTTTACCTATGTTGACGATATAGTTGAAGGTATTATCCGTGTAATGCAGGGGGCACCATTAAAGTCTACAGGTGAGGACGGGCTTCCGGTACCTCCGTATGCTCTGTACAATATCGGCGGAGGCCAGCCGGAGAACCTGTTGGATTACGTAAGTACTCTGCAGGAAGAACTGGTAAGAGCCGGTGTGCTGCCCAAGGATTATGACTTTGAAGGTCACAGGGAGCTTGTAGGTATGCAGCCCGGAGATGTACCGGTGACTTATGCGGACAGTAAAGGGTTGGAAGAGGATTATGGATTTGTCCCGAAGATAGGGATTCGGGAAGGACTCCGGAAGTTTGCGGAGTGGTATAAGGATTATAACCGGCGCGGTTGATGGTTGCCGATATGCTGGGATGTGGTGGGATATCCAAAGTTTAGTGGGGTTTCCCAAAGTTAAGTGGGGGCAGTCTGGAGTTTAACGTGATCCGTTTTTAGGAAATAGTAAAAACAGTGCGAGGCACAGGTTTATGAGTGATCATATCCCTGTGCCTTTTATATTTAAGGAGAAGCATATGGAAGAAGAGTGATTCCAGGGAACGGCGCGGGGGTCACGCGTGTAAAATCGCGAAATGGATGACGTGGGGGTATCTTTACTTTTTAGAGCATGAATTATCAAAAACTTTACTTTTTGACGCCTTTGTGCTAAAATAAGTAAAGATTGGAGGTGCAAAGCTAAATGATTTCATATGAGGGGCTTGAAAATGCGCTAAAGGAAAAAGGTATCGGTAAGACGGAACTGTCTAAGCAGCTCGGGCTGTCAACCAGAACCATTGCAAAGATTGGAAAAGGTGAAAAGCTTTCCAATAGGAGTCTGACAAAGATAGCTGATTATCTCGGAGTTAAGCCGGAGCTTCTTATGAGAGAGGTATCCGACAATAAAATCCTTCAGGTGCTTCGTGAAGAAAAAGAGATGAAGCTGTCCGGGGGGCTCTATCATGAGCTTCAGGTCAGAATGACATATAATTCAAACCATATCGAGGGAAGCAAGCTCTCCGAGGATCAGACAAGGCTGATCTTTGAGACTAATACACTTGATGTAGGTGATGGGATACCAGTGGATGATGTGCTGGAAACGGTTCATCATTTCCGGGCGATTGATTATGTGATCGATACAGCGGAGGATGAGCTTACAGAAGAAATCATCAAGCATCTGCATTATATTTTGAAGCATGATACAAAGGATTCAACGCTTGCATGGTTTGCGGTAGGTGATTATAAGAAGCGTGCGAATGTAGTTGGCGGAAGAGAGACATCCAAACCGTCCGAAGTGCATAAGCATATGCAGGCACTGCTTTCACAGTACAATGCAAAGGATAATGTAACAGTAGAGGATATCATTGCATTACACGCTGAGTTCGAGTATATACATCCGTTTCAGGATGGTAACGGGAGAGTAGGCAGGCTTATCGCGTTAAAAGAGTGCTTACGACATAATGTGATTCCTTTTATCATAGAGGATGCAAAAAAGAATTTCTATTACAGAGGTCTCTCTGAATGGAGAAATGAAAAAGGCTGGCTTACGGATACATGTCTGGATGGACAGGATACATTTGTAAGGCTGCTTGATATGTTGGAAATACCATATGAAGACCATAGCAAATAAGTGGCTGTTTTATGTGTTCTATCCCCTTCATCTGATTCTGATCTGGCTCATGCCATGGCAAAGGGTGTGAATCCGATAAAGGCACTTATGTGTGATACCGTGGGAATGGGTGTTATTGATTACTCAATTGTTAAGCAAAACGCAGGCCTAAACCGAACTTCACATACAAAAAAGTCTTGAAAGTTCGGTTTAATATGCTATAATGGATATATCATTTATGCTTGGAGGATTAGAATGAAGAAATTATATCCACGAGAGACATATCTTAAGAAAATACGGGGATTTTATGATGAAGATGAAATAATAAAGGTGATTACTGGCGTTAGGCGATGTGGTAAATCATCCTTATTAGAAATGATTATAGAAGAACTTCAAAAACGTAAAGTTCCGGATAACAATATAATAATGATTCACCTTGACAAAAAGCCCTATAAATCAATTAAGGTTGCAGCAGATTTGGAAAAGATTATTGATGATAAGAGTAAAGATATAAAAGGATTAAAATATTTATTCATTGATGAAATTCAAAATGTAAAGGGTTTTGAGGAGACAATTAATGCATACCGAGAAGAAGGGGACTACTCGATTTTTATCACAGGTAGTAACAGCTATCTTTTATCGGGCGAGCTTGCCACAAAACTTACCGGCAGATATATTGAATTTGAAATGTCAACACTTTCTTTTGATGAGTATATTGGGATGAAGAAGTTTTATGGAAAAGAGGCTTCGGCGAACTTGGAAGATGAATTTGATAGATATATGCTTGAAGGCGGATTTCCATATACTGTTAGGCTCGAAACTTTTGCTGATAAGCGCCTTTACTCAAAAAACGTAATTGATGAAATCTTTGAAAAAGATATCAGAAAAAATAAAAGAATAAAAAATAGGCAGATGTTTGAAACTATTCAAAGATTTATAATAAATAACTTTGGGTCAACAATGTCTATTAAGGGATTATGTGAATATTTGGCCAATACCACTAAGACGGTTATTAGGAAAGAAACAGTATATAATTACCTATCAATCCTTGAGAACGCTAAAATAATCCGTAAATGTACTAGATTTGATATGAAAAGCAAAAAGAGTCTTAGAGGAGAAGAAAAATACTACTTGTCGGATCTTAGCTTCTATTTTACCCAAAATACGGATAATCGTATTGAATATGGTCCGGTTTTGGAAAATATAATCTATAATTATGCGAAAAGCCGTGGGTATGACATTAGTGTCGGGAGAATCGGGAAACTTGAGGTGGATTTCATTTTACGGGATATGGATATGAATTATTCTTATGTCCAAGTTGCAAGGTATATTGATAATGGGAATATTGATGAGAATGGTAAAAATATCACTGAAGAGAGAGAGTATCGACCTCTTGAACAGATTCGGGATTCATATCCAAAATATGTGATGACATTGGATAGATTATTGCAGAAACGTAGTGGAATTCATCACAAAAATATTATCTCATTTATAGAAAAAGGAGAGTTATTTTGATTGACTTGGTTGTCTTACGAATGTAACAAAAAACACTTGACTATTTCTTGACTTTAAGAGCCCCACCGTTTATTCTAAAGAGGGTAGCACAAATATTGTACACATGAGAAATTAAGAAAACATTGAAAAAATAGGGGGTAGCATAGGGTATTTCTCATGGATCTGAAAGTAAGAATGGATTTTAAACTTACGCTCATAAGAGTACAAGTAACCAAAAGTTACTTTTTTTTCTGAGTTTGGTTGTATAATATATGCTGTCTGAAAAAAGAAATGCAGCGTGGGAGGTATGTATGAAAAAGAGATTATTGATATTACTGTTTGTTTTTGTCCTTGCGGCGCTGACCGCATGCGGCAAGAAAACCGAACCTGCGGACAACGGCAGGGATGATGTGACACAGGCAGTGACTCCTGAGGCGAAGGAGCCCACTGCGGCGCCTGCGGATGAGCCTGTGGATGTTCCCACGGACGACCCTGCAGATGTCGGAGGAGAAGACGGCGCCGACTGGAGGACCTGGAGAAGCTATACCGATGATTTTGCGATCGGCGGCGGCTTCAGTGTATGCTTCTCGGCACTCGATGACGGGAGCGGATATGCGGCATATGACAGCAGTAACGGCGACAGGGTCGGCACTCTGACAGTGGACGGCGTGACCGGCAATGATGATATCGTTGCTGAGGATATCAATGGCGACGGATTCGCGGACATCGGCGTTACGATCGGACCTGAGACCTCATGGTTTGCTTATGTTGATAAGGCATGGGTGGACGGCGTAGGCGGCGGATGCTTTGAGTATGTTGAGCCTGCGGAGGATCCCGGTGAGGATGATTATCCTGTTATGGATGCGCTCGGAAACGATCCTTCCGTATATGATTGGAACTATGAGAATTTCAAGCTGCGCATTGTTAATGCCTTCGACTATGATGATCATTACTTAGTCATGTTCGATGTTCTGGGCCGGTACGCCGGAGACCCCGAGGAGATAATGGGTGCTTCGGTCGGAGATGTTCTGACTCTTGATGGCAAGCCTGTTACCGTGACAAAGATCCTTTCCATGGATTCTGACTATAACTACACTATCGAACATGAAAGCTATGTTGAGGGCTGCAGGGTTATCGTAATGCCTGAAGACATTCATGATTTCTACACGGAGGAAGCGATCGCCGAGAGCGGTATGGATGAGAATCCTGAGAACGCCGAGTTCGGTTTTGTTTCATTTGATGAAGGTGAGACCTTTGACGCTTATTGCGACTGGGCATGGGACGACTGCTATGTTCCTTTGACCTGCATTGTCCTGTCAGGCGTTAATTTCGTGGTTACCGATGAAACGCTGGCTTATCCTGCGTACTACGATCCTGAAATATATGGATACGACTACGCTATGCCCGGCTGCGAATACTTAAAGCTGAGAGAAGAAGGAAGCTACGAGGAGCGCAGCGATATCAAGGTTTACCCGGATGTATGCTATCAGATCGAGCTGGAGCGCGACGAGGCAGGCTATGCGACCGGCGCGCTGTCTGTACTTCGCGAGATCTATACGCCGTAATGTGAGATTTTAAGACAAAATATTAACATACGGAGACAGCCGGTAAGAGCTGTTGTCATTCGAATCAAAGAGGTGGAGAGAAAGTCTAATGGTATTAATAATGATCATCGGCATTTTGGCCGTATGTGGGGGATTATTCCTGTTTATTAAAATGAAGAAAATACTCGGTATCGCTGCGATCGCTGTCGGAGCTGTATTTATGCTTTTCGGTCTTTTCTTAATCGTTTTTGACGACAATACGGACGATAATAACAAACCTGTTCCCACAGAACAGCCCCGTTCACTGATCGACAGCAGCTTTATTGATGTTAATAATGTTGAAGGCCTGCAGACGGAAGATAATAAGATATCTTTGGATACCGGCTATGCTTCGATATCAATCGAACCGGATGATGCCGGCAAACTTGATGCAAACGAGAATCCGTCCGTACTGCATCCGGAGGATAAGATCACCGGCGTGACCGAGGATGGCATACAATGGTCATCTTCAAAGAAGGACGGAACTGCGCCCATCCATATGAATTTGAACGGCAAGCCTGTAAGCGCGAAGGTTAACGCAAAGGCTGATTCCAAAACCGGATCGAAGGATAAGGCGGATACCGGAAAAGCAGCGGCAGCGGTTGCCAAGGTTGTGAATACCGGGTACAAAAAAGGCACAGACAATTATGACCACAACTATTCGATCTGGTATGTAGAGGTTGCCAGATGTCTGGTTTACTATCCTTCCCAGCTGAAGATAAGCGCTGTATACGAAGACAACTCCCTTCTGTTTAAGGATACGATGAGCGAAGCGTATCTTCGCGTTACACTCGACGAAAACAATTATTCGTGTATGGACGATGTCGAATCGTTTATCGCAAATACGGAATATAACCATGTTCTGGCTTCCGGTACCGACTGGTATTCCTGCGAATACAGCAACAA
Source organism: Lachnospiraceae bacterium (assembly GCA_017427415.1). Taxonomy (GTDB): domain Bacteria; phylum Bacillota; class Clostridia; order Lachnospirales; family Lachnospiraceae; genus RUG11977. The sequence goes on from JAFRSU010000023.1 coordinate 11,902, forward strand.
GGATAAGACTGAATTTACCGTAACGGGACTTGGACAGCTGTTTGCCGTCAATGTCAGCCTTACCTATGAAAACAAATACAGCTTTGTTTTTGAGGAGCTTCGCAAGCTGATCAAATGCAAATTCATCGAAGACGGTATCTGGGTCAGCAACGCACGCGTAAATACAACAGGAAAGAAAGTTCCGTTTTTGCAGAATAAGTATGCCAACGGTCTGAGCTGGAACCGTACATCCTGGTATTTCGGCAACTGGGATTGCGTTATGTACTATCCCGATGTATTTATCAAGGCCTATAGCGGAGATAACGGCTGTGAGTATTTTACGGATCCTGTTACCGGTGCATATATTGAGATGAGACGTTCCGGATTTGAAGGAACTCTTAACGATATAACTTCAAAATATGATTTCTTTGACTATGATATTGACGGCGAATATTCGGTAAGAGGCTCGCTTGATACCTCAAGCGGGACGGAGTACCACTATGTTGCGATTCGTGACGGTTATGAATACCATGCAACGATGTATGTATCAAAGCAGTATGAAGAACTGTATTCAAAATCCGCTAACGATTTGTCTGTTGCACTTCCCGGCGAAGATATAAGCAGTATCGAAATGCAGGATATCTATTTTTCAAAATATAACTGCTATATCATGGTACCGCTCCAGTTCCGTCGTACGGGAAACTCCGGTGACAGCTATTATTACCGGGACAGCTTCAATGACATGGAAATGACCGTTGAATTCGTGGAATTGACAGCCGCAACCGATACCGGGGATATTTTCGACATGTTCGAGGTTGTTGCGGACGACGAGGATATCGCTGTAGGCAACAATATCGTTAAGTGGCACAATCAGAACGGCCTTAACATCGGATGTCTCGGAGCGCATTATTCGTGCCTTCTTGAAATGACTTATCCGAATGCCGCCACAGCTTATCAGAATACCTGGAATCGCATGAGTATCCGGTTTGAGGAAAAGGCTAAGGCGGTAACACTGGCTGACAGGGTGGAAAAAGACATCCGAACCGCAAAAGTGGCCGAAAAAGTAGCTGAAGCACAGGTGATTGCAGGTATCACGCCGGTTCCCACCGCGGCTCCGACTCCCGTTATTACCGACTCCCCCGATGTGCCGGAAGCAACAGCAACTCCCACACCGGTTCCCGTCATTACGGACAAGCCTGCTGCGACCCCTATAGTCGCGGAACCGGTCAAACATGAGTTGCCGCAGAATACTGACTGGATGAGCGATTCCGTCGAAAATGTCGTACTCTGGTACAAAGATTATGATGATTACAAGGCAGTCGCTACCACTGCCGAAACATGGTTCAAATCAGAAATGGGTGGCACTTTCTTCGCGGACGAGTACAAATTCCTTGTTCTTGCCAATATCAATGCGATCCTGCGTTATAACGAATATAAAGTCGATATTTCCAATGACTGGCTCGCCTATGACGGTATAGATCAGGTCGAGGAAGTCCTTGAGAAGTGGTATTACAGTAACCCTCCCGAAAGCTCACAGCTCGGTGCCGGTATAACATCTGTCTTTGAGGCTTACTGCCAGGTTCTTGATATGGACATTCCGGATTATGTTTCCAATGCGCCGGCGCCTCCGGAAGTTTCGGAAGAAAAAGTTTCTGACATTGAAAGACCTGTTCCCACAACAGCCCCTACATCCGGTGCGACAGTGACTCCGGAACCTGTAGTGCCCGGCGGCAATGACAATAAAACTGACTACACCGGTCTTCTTGTCGGGATCTGGGATCTGCAGGAAGCCGGAATGGAAGTACCGGAATGCGACAGGTTTGTGATCTATGAGAACGGAGTATGGATCGGTGCGGCATACGGTGAGCCTGTCCGCAAGGGTGTAATATCCGTGCTGAGTCCCGACGGATATCTGCTCGGAGTTGAACTTTACAATCCTGATGCTTCGTACTATATGAAGCTGACCTACACCGGCAGCAATACGCTGCAGACCGGAGATTCCGCTTACATTCTGTCAGACGATGATCCTCACAAGTCCGGATTTGACAGCTATATAGACGGTAATGGCACAAATAACGGCACATCCGACGATCATACGGTTACCGGTTCTAATCCGATCGCTCAGAGAGTCGGCCGTGATACCGTATATGAAGACATCGCATATTCACTCCGCGTAGATCTTCTGGGAGAAACGGACGGTACAGAAATGTACGGCAACATCAGTCGTCTGAGTTATTATGACATGATCGAGCAGGATTTATACGATTTTTATGACGGTATATTTGCACCGGAGATCAAAGAATTTGTCAAAGCGCTGGAGTCTGTGGGAATTACCTACCGGAATGTGATTTCCATCGATGTGGGCTGGCCCGCATATGTATATTCAGGAGTTCTGGAAGGATATGAAGAATATGGAGCTCTGACTGTTATTATCAGCTGCTACGGAGAGGACAAAGTAGATGTCTGCTGGACATTTGAAAATCGCAGTAACATGCCTACACTTCCCGGAGAAATACTGATGTCGGATTCGTTCTGCGAAGTACACGGGTGCCCTGAATTTGATGATGAGTCAGAATATGTTTACAACACACGTCTGATGTGGTATGCGGCAGATTATGCCTATACGCTGTACTCTCATACAATTGACAGGATGAAGTATTATGACTATGCGGACAGTGATCAGTATTACTACCTCTTTACCGGTGAAGATATGGGTGTTGATTCCTGGTTTGGTCTTGCCCTGTGCACTGCCGATTCTGCCGGTTCTCTCGACGTAGTGGCTCAGACAGTTTTTGGATACGATACTGAGGAGACGGACTGGTATCTGTCCGATAATCTCAGCGGTGATTGGGAAAGGGACGAAAACTATCAGTGATCATGAAGTTTTTTTAAGCAGGCATTGCGAAGAACCGGTAAGGAGTTCAGAGATGGATTCGGTACCGGTTCTTTTTATGAAAAAGAGCATAATAGAGTAAAGAATTAGTTGGTCAATAAAAAAAATAAATGAGAGTAATAGCCTGATCTTTGATATAATGGTTTCGACCAAAAAATCAATAACACAAAGGAGGATTACTCTCATGGCCATTATATCACTAATCGACACATTATTAAAAGGTATTTTTTCTGCGGAACAGAAATTTTTTGATAATCCGAAAGATATGTATTCTTTTGAAGCTTCGGTCAAAGCTTCAACGGATGCTTTTGCTGCGGGTTTTTTAGGTGAAATCCTTTCAGAACTTGACCATGCCATATATAAGTGTGCGTGGAGGGATGGACGCTATGCAGTACAAAGAAAAGACAGACGAACCCTTATAAGTTCTGTAGGGGATATATCATTCGACTGCACCTACTACAAAGGCATAGGTGAACATAACGGATTCTGTCATCTCACGGAAGAACTGATAGGACTTGAACGTAATGAGCGCTTTACAGAAGGAGCCGAAGTAGCGCTTCTGTGCGAGGCCTTAAAAACCAGTTATGCAGAAGCGGCAAAGGTTCTTCCTTCGAAGCAGGAAATAACTAAGACTACGGTAATGAACAAAGTGCATGGCATAGCAGAAGAGATTCCTGACTCAGTGAACCCGGAATCTAAGGCAGTACCATATCTGTATATAGAGGCAGATGAAGATCATGTATCAGAGCAGCATGGGCGTTTGGGTGATGTGGAAAACAATCAGGGCTTCGTATCAAAACTGGTATACATCTATGAATACAAGAAAGACAGCCGTGTTGCAGGAAGAAAAGAGCTTGTCGGCAGGTACTACTTCAGCGGACTTTATCCCGGGACTGAAGGTAACAGTAAGCTTTGGACAAGAGTACAGACTTTTATAAGCAGAAATTATGACGACGAAGCACTTAAACGTGTTTTTATCAGTGGAGACGGAGCAGCGTGGATAAAGGCAGGGACAGAGTATGTTGAAAAATCTGTATTCTGTGCCGATAAATACCACCTTATGCAATACCTTAATGCTGCAGCAGCACAGATGCAGGAAGAAAAGGAAAGCGTAAAGGGAGAACTCTGGCATCTGCTGTATTCAAAAGGACCAAATGTAAGACGCAGGTTTGAAGGATATACAGAAGTCATGATGAAAACCGCGAAATCTCCGGATAAAGTTGATACATTCAGGAAATATGTGCTGGGGAACTGGGCGGCGGTAAGGCGTACCTTGCGCAATGATCTGGTCGATGGATGCAGTGCTGAAAGCCACGTGAGCCATGTATTGTCAGACCGTCTCAGTTCACGACCTATGGGCTGGAGTCAGACAGGGGCAGATAGGATGAGCAGGTTACGCTGCTATGAGCGTAACTGCAGCAGGGGAGATCTTATCAAACTAGTTAGATATAGCCGTGAACAGCGAAAAATGTCAGCCACAGGAACAGAAGGAATAAGTGTTGAACGAATATCCTTAAGAGAGATTATGTTGGAGCACTATGATCAGGCCAAGAGTTATATCGAACGTATTCAGGCACATATCCCTTATAGTACAGCACGGAAGATAGCCACGATAAGAACACATCTGTCAGACATTTGATAGCGGCAATTGACAAGAAAGCGTAAAAGCATTAAAATACAGGTTGGATGTAAATCATTGTATTCTAAGAATCAATCTAAGGTATTCTTTTTTTAGCTCCCAACCAACAATAACTTTACACTATC
>JAFRSU010000024.1 GCA_017427415.1 Lachnospiraceae bacterium
AAATGTGCTCTTTACCAACGGCAGCGGCAAGATGAAGGATGTGCTGTTCGGCATATACGGCAGGGATATAGCTTCAGAGATCATAGAACTTGACTATACAGGTGTAAAAAACATAAAGATATCGGGCTGTATATGCAGGCCTGCAGTGGTCAGAAGCAACAGAAACACGGAGAATTATTTTGTAAACGGACGTTTTATCAGAAGCCAGATATTATTCAAGGCTATAGAGGATGCTTACCAGCCGTTCCTTATGCAGCATAAGTATCCTTTTACGGATATATTTATAACTATCGATCCGGCATCCATGGATGTAAATGTACATCCGTCAAAGCAGGAGGTAAGATTTGAGAATCCCGAGGCTGTATATAATACCGTGTTTACAGCCGTATCCGAGGCATTATCCGGAAAAGCCCTGATACACAGGGCAGAGCCTGCAGTTACCGATAAGAAGGAAGAAAAAAAGGAAAATGCAAAATATATCCCGGAGCCTTATGAGGTAAAGAAAAAGATTGAGGAGAAAAGACCGGTTGCGGGGAAAACGGTTGATATTGAGAAGACAGATATCGCAGAAAAGGGACCTACTGATGAGAAGACCTTCGATGTCGAAGAAACTTCTGTTACAGATAAGGTGCCGATATCATTTGCAGCCGAACCGGAAGCAGAGTATGGAAACGCAAGTAAAACGGTAGAGAAAAATGATGTAAAAGAGTTTGCAAAAGAGTCTGTAGAGGAGGCTGTAAAAGAATCTGTTATAGAGTCTGTTAAAGAGTCGATTCAGGAGAGCAAGGGGACATATACCCAGCCGACATTATTTGATGTACCTGACAAGCACCTTGAGACGAGAACAGAGTTCAATAATGTATTCAGCCGGGGATACCGCATAGTCGGACAGATATTTGCCACATACTGGATCATAGAATGTGAAGGCTGTGTATACATGATCGACCAGCATGCAGCCCATGAGAAGATACTGTATGAAAAATTCATGGAGAATGTGGGTAAGGATGAAGCTACACAGCTGCTTTCACCGCCAATGATCATATCACTTTCTTCGACCGAAGAAGCTGCGGCAGAAAAATATAAGGATGTGCTAGCACAGAACGGGTTTGTGTTAGAGCATTTCGGAGGACATGAGTATGCATTATCCGAGATACCGCTTAATCTGTACGGTATCGATCCTAAAAATATGCTTTTGGAGCTTTTGGAAGAGCTCATGAAGGATATCAAGGGCAATGTGATAAAGAGCATCAAGGAGAAGATAGCCACTTGTGCCTGCAAAGCAGCGGTAAAGGGTAATACGGACATGACATATGAGGAAGCGGTCCAACTGATAACAGACCTGCTTAAACTGGAGAATCCCTTTAACTGTCCTCACGGCCGCCCTGTTATAATAGATATGACCAAGAGGGAAGTAGAAAAGAAGTTTAAACGTATTGTGTGAACAGGTAACGTAAATGAATGAAAAACAACCGCTTATAATAATAACCGGACCGACTGCTGTCGGGAAAACCGCACTCTCTGTAGAGACAGCCCTAAAGCTGGGCGGCGAGATAATATCTGCTGATTCGATGCAGGTATACAGAGGTATGGATATCGGTACCGCCAAGATAAAAGAGGAAGAGAAAAAAGGCGTGCCGCATCATCTTATAGATATCATCAATCCTGATGAAGAGTTTAATGTGACAATTTTTAAGGATATGGCTAAGAAGTGCATAGATGATATCGCATCACGCGGAAAGATACCGATCATAGCCGGAGGTACAGGGTTCTATATCCAGTCCGTACTGTATGATGTGGATTTTACGGATTATGATGAGGATAAAAGAAGCGAAGTAAGGATGCTTTTAGAGGATACCTTAGAGGAAAAAGGTATCGACTTTATGTATGAAAGATTAAAAGAGGTTGATCCCAAATATGCGGAAGTGATCCATAAAAACAATATAAGACGTGTACTTCACGGCCTTGAGTACAATATCATGACAGGGAACAGGCTTTCCGAACATAACGAGGAACAGCGAGAGAGAACAAGCCCTTATAATTTCTTATACTTTGTACTTAATGATGACAGGGCAAAGGTATACGGCCGTATAAATAAAAGGGTGGACGAGATGCTCCGTGACGGCTTGGCAGATGAGGTAAGAGGGCTTTTAGAAGCCGGATACTCCAGAGATTTACAGTCCATGCAGGGGCTCGGATATAAAGAAATGGCCGATTATCTGTACGGGGAATGTCCTTATGACGAGGCTGTAGAGATAATAAAAAGAGATACCAGGCATTTTGCAAAAAAACAGCTCACATGGTTTAAACGTGAGAGGGTGACGGTCGAATTAAACAGGGAAGTGCTCGGAAGTGATGATAAGATATTGGAGCATATCCTGTTTTCCGCACAGCTCAGGGGGCTTATCTGATACAGATGTTTAAAGCATGTCATCCTGAGCTAAAAAATATTATTATCTGAGGAAACGTAAATGAACGACACACATGATTTTTTAAAAAAGTTCGGACTTTCCGAAAAAGCCATAGAGCTCGGGGAAAAGTACGAAAAAGAGCTTGAAGAAAGATTTAAAAAGATAGACGAGACAGCTGAGTACAATCAACTGAAAGTTATAAAAGCCATGCAGGATAACAGGCTGAGCGATATCCATTTTGCATCATCCACCGGTTACGGATATAACGATATCGGAAGAGAGACCTTAGAGAGTGTATATGCATCCATATTTAACACTGAGGATGCACTTGTAAGACCTCAGATCACCTGCGGTACACATGCGCTTACCATAGCATTATCGGCTATCCTAAGACCCGGGGATGAGCTGCTTTCACCGGTGGGAAAGCCTTATGATACATTAGAGGGAGTTATTGGCATACATCCTTCGACAGGATCTTTGGCAGAGTTCGGTATTACATACCGTCAGGTGAATCTGCTCCCGGACGGAGGATTTGACTATGAGGGTATAAAAGCTGCCATTAATGAGAAAACAAAGCTTGTGACTATACAGCGTTCAAAGGGCTATCAGACCAGACCGACCTTATCTGTTGAAAGGATAGGTGAGCTTATATCCTTTATAAAGAGTATCAAGCCCGGTGTCGCAGTTATGGTTGACAACTGTTACGGTGAGTTTGTCGAGAAGATCGAGCCTTCCGATGTCGGTGCCGATATGTGCGTGGGTTCTCTTATAAAAAATCCCGGAGGCGGACTTGTGGCTTCGGGAGGATATATTGCAGGTAAAAAGGAATATATAGAAAAGTGTGCATACAGGCTTACGGCTCCCGGACTAGGAAAAGAAGTCGGAGCTACACTCGGTATCAATCAGAGTATGTTCCAGGGACTTTTCTTAGCACCTACAGTAGTCGCTTCGGCTCTAAAGGGGGCGATATTTGCAGCAAGGATATTTGAAAATCTGGGATACCCCTGTATACCGAACGGCACTGAGGAAAGATATGATATCATCCAGGCTGTGACACTCGGCTCTGCGGAAAAGCTTATAGCATTTTGCGGCGGTATCCAGGCAGCATCCCCTGTGGACAGCTTTGTAGTACCTGAAGGATGGGCTATGCCTGGATATACAAGCGATGTTATCATGGCTGCCGGTAACTTTATACAGGGTTCGTCCATAGAGCTTTCGGCAGACGGTCCCATCACGGAGCCTTATGCCGTATATTTCCAGGGAGGACTTACCTGGTATCATGCTAAGCTCGGTATATTGTCCGCACTTGACAGAGTATTGAAGTTGTGAGAGAGATATTACAATTTCTTTACATAATATCAGAATTGTGGTAAAATAATACAGTGTGTGTAAAGTTATCATAAGTGGGAAGGAAAGTATATGAAATATCTTACTATAAAAGAACTTCCCGAAAATGAGAGACCTTACGAAAAGTGTGAAAAATACGGGCCTCAGGTTCTGTCCGACAGTGAACTTCTGGCCATTATAATCAAATCGGGAAATAAAAACGAAAGATCGACGGAGCTCGCTTACAGGGTATTGCAGATGAAAGAAGGCAGATACGGTGTAAGCGTGCTTAATCATGTTTCATTCGGAGAACTGACATCCATAAAGGGAGTGGGCCGTGTTAAGGCGATACAGCTTTTGGCGGTTGCGGAGCTATCCAAAAGGATGTCGGAAGATATCAAAAGAGAAGGCATAAGCTTTGAAAACTCCGAATCGGTAGCGGGATTTTTTATGGAACGGATGAGGCATCTGGAAAGAGAAGAAACAAGAGCGGTATTTCTTGATTCGAGACTGAAGATGATATCCGATAAAGTCGTATTTACCGGGACGGTGGGTATGGCACCCATGGAGCCCCGGGAGATTCTAAGAGAGGCGCTTTTGGCGGATGCGGTATACTTTATGTTGCTGCATAATCATCCGTCAGGCGATCCGACCCCGAGTGATGCCGATATAAATACGACAAAGCGTGTAAAGGAAGCAGGCAATGCTGTCGGGATAAGACTGAAAGACCATATAATCATAGGTGATAACAGATATGTAAGCCTTAAAGACAAAGGGCTTATGTGATCTTATATACCGTAAAATGAAAAGAGAGTCTATAAAGCCTGCACTGTGGAGGTAACTATATGGCAAGGGTTTACGGAATCGACCCGGGCACTTGTACGCTTAAAATATATCAAAAGGGAACAGGTATAATATATAACCAGAAAAACGCACTTGCCATGATCAACAATGAAAAGATCATAGCAACCGGTGATGCGGCCTGGGAGATGGAGGGCAGAACTCCGGCAAATATAGAAGTTCTGTATCCCGTGCGTTCCGGTGTGCTTGCCCAGGTTAAAAACATGCTGGCGCAGCTCAATATTATTTTTGACAAGATAGGTGAGGAGCACGGAAGACTTAACGGACAGGATTTTCTGGTAGCGTGTCCTTCGTATGCGACTGAGGTGGAGAAAAAGGCTTTGGTCGATCTGATCGCCGCATGTGATATAAAACCCAGACGTATAAGAGTGGTGGACAGCCCGCTGGCTGCAGCTCTGGGTGCCGGGGTAAACTTACGGGAATGCTACGGCACCATGGTAGTTGATATAGGTGCCGATACTACAGAGATCGCCGTGCTGTCTTTAGGCGGTACGGTAGCCGGTAAGATGCTTGATTTCGGCGGATACAGACTGGATGACAGTATCATAAGTTCTGTGAGAAAATATTATAATTTTGCCATAGGCAGGAAAACGGCAGAGCAGATAAAGATCGCACTTGGAACTGCCATACGCCCCGAAGAGGAAAATACAGTAAATAAAAAGGTATTCGGCAGAGATGTGGTAAGCGGCCTTCCGGGCAGCATAGCAGTGGATTCTCTGTTTGTATATTTAGCCATAAAGGATCATATAGAAAAGATCACCGAAGTGATACTCAACCTGCTCTTACACATCCCTCCGGAGATGTCTGCGGATATCATGGAATCAGGTGTGATCCTTACCGGAGGAGTTGCCGGTATCAAGGATCTGGATAAGGTCATATCGGAGATTACGGGACTGAAAGTACATAAGTGTGATAACGGTTCCGAGACGGTAGCTTTAGGGCTCGGAAAAATAGCGGAAGACCCCGATTATGATTTCCTTGCCGAGAAATACAGTATGTTAAAGATAGAAGATTAAAGGACAGTTTTATGGGAAGGTTAAAAAAGAACATTACTATCACTTCCAAAATGATATTCACTTTCCTGGTGATAATCTGTGTCGGATTGATCATAGTTTCATATCTTTTTGCCGATCTGCTTTCTCCTGTGAGAACTGCGGTGGGTAACTTTTTCGTACCGATGCAGAAGGGTATCTCTACGGTGAGCGGCGGTATATCAGAGACTTTGAGGATTTTCTCCGACAAACAGAAGCTGATAGATGAGAACGATAAGCTTACATCCGAAATAAACGATCTTAAGACCGAGATGCAGATACTTATCCATCAGGAGTATGAGCTCAAATGGTATCGTGACCTGTACGAAAATGATTCCGTATATCAGAATGCAGAGAAAGTGGCAGCAAGGATCATCAGCCGTAATCCTAACGGTGCATGCGATATGTTTGTCATAGATAAAGGCAAAGAAGACGGAATAGAGGTTGACATGAACGTACTTGCCGGGGGAGGCCTGGTGGGGATCATCACCGATGTCGGCAGCAACTGGGCAAAGGTCAGGACGATCATAGCCGATGATTCAAGCGTCAGCGGCAGATTCCAGCCTACTTCGGATACCTGTATCGTAAAGGGCAATATGAGACGAATGGATGACGGGTATATAGATGTCGAGATGATCAACTTAAACGCTGAAGTATATGACAACTATGAGGTGCTTACTTCTTACATAAGCGATAAATATCTGCCCGGTATCCTTATAGGATATGTCACCAATATAAGAAAGGATCCCTCAGAGCTCAACAAGAGAGCATATCTAACACCTGTTGTTGACTTTGAGCATCTTGAAGCTGTACTTATAGTTAAGACCTTAAGGGAAAATCTGGAAGGCTTTGAATGATGATAGTTATTAAAGCAATTATCGTATTGATAGAGATAATAATCGCATATCTTCTTCAGACCAGTGTTTTTACCGAACTGAGGCTGGCGGACGTGGTGCCGGATATACTTATGATCCTTACCGCATCGCTTGCTTACATATTCGGTAAAAAGACAGGTTCGCTTACCGGATTTATATGCGGTATGCTTATAGACTGTACATACGGTTCGCTGATCGGCCTTTATGCGCTTTTGTATACCGTGGTCGGTTATATGGCCGGTTATGCACATAGGGTATATGATGAGAATGATTATACTATTTCGTATTTTATAGTCGGAGGTGCCGAATTTCTCATCAACGTGATGTACTATGTATTGTTTTATTTTTTAAGAGGGGATCTGGATTTCGGACATTTTCTGGTCAGATATCTTTTCCCGAGAGTGATATATACAGTGCTTATCTCGATACTTTTATACCGGCTGATCAATTTGGACAATGCTTTGTTTTATAAGCTTTCCGACGGGATGAAAAAGAAGAGGGTTGTTACTGTGTTTAAAGGCTTTGATACGGATGATGACAGGTAAGAGTTTTGAAAAAAGTATATAAATATTTACTAAGCAGAATAAAAAAAATACCCGGCAGGATAAAAGAGATGCTGAAAATTCGTCTGGTATTCTTAAACATCCTGGCTGTGCTGCTTTTTGTCGTGCTTCTCATAAGGCTTTATAATCTTCAGGTATTAAAGGCCCAGGAAGATTATGTGGCTTCGGGTTCGCAGGTAAAGACCATACAGTCAAGATATATGGAAAGTGCCAGAGGCGAGATATATGACAGGAACGGAAATATACTGGCATATAATGTACAGAGTTATTCCGTGGTCATGACCAACAGCGCTCTTTTAACTACTAATGCCCAGAAAAACGAGATGATCGTTAAACTGTTAAATATCCTTGATGAGCACGGATATGAGCCCGAAATGACATTTGCCATAGAGCAGGACGAATACGGGAAATTCAGGTTTAATGTATCAGGTAACGCTGAACTCAGATTTAAAAAGAATGCTTACGGTCTGCAGCGTATCTCGGACTTAAGCGATGAACAGAAGAATGCAACCGCTGAAGAAGTATATGATTTCTTAAAAAACGGAACCAAAAACGTTTCAATGTTCGGTATACCGGACGAATATCCGACAGATCTTGCCTTAAAGGTCATGATGTTCAGATATACGCTTTTTAATCTGTATCCGCAGTATTCTCAGTTTACGGTATGCAACAATGTGGATGAAAGGCTTATAGCCATACTCATGGAGAATGCCGGTGAGCTTCCCGGAGTAGAGATAAAGCAGCAGACATCACGTGTATATAATGACAGTACTTACTTTGCGCATATACTCGGATATACGGGTATGATGAATGAAGATGAAGCAGAGGAGATGAATGCGGGGTATGATACCCCTATATATTCCACATCCGATGTGATAGGTAAGACCGGACTTGAAAAGGAATATGACAGCATACTCAGAGGAACGAAGGGTGAGGTCCAGCTGACAGTCAATTCGGGCGGAAAGGTGCTTGACACACTTGTAAAAAAAGATCCCAAGGCCGGAAATGATGTATACCTTACCATCGACCGTGAAATGCAGATCGCATGTTATCATATATTGGAGAACAATATCGCCGCGATCCTAATATCAAAGATAGTTAATTCGGATGATTACGGCGGAAGGGGTACTTCCGCAAGTAAGATCACCATTCCCATATATGAAGTATACAATGCTTTCTTTGACAATGGCATGATAGATATCGCACACCTGTCAAGTGAGGATGCCACATCAGTCGAACAGAGAACATATAAGACATTCTGTGACAGGATGGACCTTATATACAGCAGGCTGGAAACAGTCATGGCTTTTGAGTCGAAGGAAAGCAACAACAGCCTTTCCGATGAAATGCAGGGCTACCTTGATTACATCTATCAGTATCTTAAGCGTGAGGATGTAGTGCTGAAAAACAAGGTGGACAGCAATGACGAGACCTATAAGAAATTTGCTGACGGCAGGATGTCTCTCGCAGAGTACTTAAGATATGCGATAGATATGGGATGGATCAATCTCGAATTGCTCGGCATACATGATGATTATAACACCAATAAAGAGATATACAGAAGAGTATATAATTTCGCGATAGAAGGTCTCAAAGACAATACCGAATTTGAAAAGCTTGTGTACAGGCAGCTTATCTTCAATCATAAGATATCCGGCAGGGACTGCTGTCTGTTACTGTACGACCAGGGCTTTTTAAAGTATAACAACAACGATTATTACAGGCTGCTTAACGGAAATGTCACTCCTTACAACTTTGTCATAGAAAAGATAAGGGACCTTGAGATCACTCCGGGTATGCTGGCATTGGAGCCCTGCAGCGGTTCGATAGTCATAACCGATGTAAATACGGGCGATATAAGAGCACTTGTAACCTATCCCACATATGATGCCAACATGCTGGCCAATAAGATCGACTGGGAATATTATCAAAAGCTGTTGAACAATAAGGCGGCACCTTTGCTTAACAGGACCACTCAGCAGATGACCACCACCGGTTCGACTTTTAAGCCTCTTATGGCATTGGCAGGCCTCGGAGAGGGGATTATCACAACCTCGACTCTTATCGAGGATAAGGGTGTGTTTGAGGAGGTAGATCCCTCACCTAAGTGTTGGAAATATCCCGACAACCACGGTAAGATAAACGTTACACAGGCTATACAGCATTCATGCAACTATTTCTTCTATAAGGTCGGATATGAGATGTCACTTGACGCTAACGGAGAATACAGTGATAATCAGGGTCTGGCTACAATAAAGAAATATGCCACGATGTTCGGACTTGCGAGCAAATCGGGAGTAGAGCTCCCGGAAAGCATGCCTGCTATATCCAGCATCGATGCGGTACGTACTTCCATCGGTTATTACCACAGTTTTGCACCTATACAGATATCAAAGTATGTAACTGCGATAGCCAACAGAGGTACGGTATACGATCTGACACTTGTTGACAGGATAAACAACAAGGAAAGAAACACCATCGTAGACAATCAGGCATCTGTCTACAATAAGGTCGATATATATTCTTCATCACAGTGGAATGCGGTTCAGCTCGGTATGTACAACGTAGTAAATACTTCAGCCAATTCGCTTAATACACTGTATGGGGACTTAGGATTCAGTGTAGCAGGTAAAACAGGTACGGCACAGGTAAGCTTAACTCATCCCAGCCACGGTCTGTTTATCTCGTTTGCACCGTATGAGGATCCCGAGATAAGTGTTACGGTAGTACTTCCTAACGGTTATGCCTCGGCAAATGCGGCAAAGCTTGCAAGAGAAGTATACGGACTGTATTTTAATGATGAGAACAAGGAAGCACTGCTTTCCGGTGATCTTAAGACCACTACGGTAACGAATATCAACGTATCAGACTAAAAAATATTATAAGGACGGTATCTTTATGAACGGTTCAGTAATGATAAAAGGATCTAAAAACGGTATAACGCTTGTTCTGTCTGAGACAGAGGAGTACGATGTACTAAAGAGCAAGGTGGAGAAGAAGTTTAAGGACAGCGCGAAGTTCCTCGGTAATGCCAAGACTGCCATTTCTTTTGAAGGCAGAAAGCTTACCGAAGAACAGAAGGAGGAGATGATAAAGATCATCTCCGAAAACACCGAACTTGAGATAGTCTGTGTCATAGACGGCTCGGAAGAGGGCAATGCAAAGTTTGCCGAAGCCGTAGAAAAAAAGATAAACGAGATGACAGGCGCCAATGCCAGGATATATAAGGGGAACTTAAGATCCGGGCAGTCTCTTGAGAGTGATGCCGGACTTATAGTGCTCGGCGATGTCAATCCCGGTGCCGGACTTATCTCAAAAGGCAATATCATCGTGCTCGGTTCGCTCAGAGGTACTGCATGGGCGGGTGCAGGCGGCAACGAAAACTGTTTTGTCATATGCTCAGATATGGTGCCTATGCAGATAAGGATAGCCGATATCATAGCAAGATCTCCCGATCATAAGGATAAAAAGGATGTAAGGGATATTAAGATCGCATACTTAGAGAAGGAGTCGATAGTGATATCACCGCTCAGTAAAGAAATTATATCAGGACTTGTATTGTGTTACACCTCATCCGTCACGCTAAAGCGTGACACCTTCCCTTCGCCGGGGAGGGCTTTTAGTATAACAAAAAAAGGTCTTGAATATTTTACCAAATTTAGTATTATATATATTAGGGTATTTTATAATTATGGTATTTTATACTGTAAGATAGAAACCCGGAAGTATTTATTTGCTTCAGTAATACGTAACACGTAACGGAGGATTATTGAAATGGGTGAAGTAATAGTAGTAACATCAGGCAAGGGAGGCGTAGGCAAAACTACGACTACAGCCAATGTGGGTACCGGTCTTGCCAAGCTTGACAAGAAGGTAGTACTGATCGATACCGATATAGGTCTTAGAAACCTTGATGTTGTTATGGGACTTGAAAACAGGATCGTATATAACCTTGTTGATGTTATAGAAGGAAATTGTAAGATCAAGCAGGCACTTATAAAGGATAAGAGATATCCTACCCTTTATCTGCTCCCTTCAGCACAGACGAGAGACAAATCGGCTGTAAAGCCTGAAGAGATGAAGCAGCTCTGTGAGCAGCTTAAGCCTGAATTTGATTATATCATCATCGACTGCCCGGCAGGTATAGAGCAGGGCTTTGAAAATGCCGTAGCAGGAGCTGACAGGGCACTTGTGGTTACCACTCCCGAGGTATCTGCCGTAAGAGATGCTGACAGGATCATAGGACTTCTTGAGGCACATGAGATGAAGAAGACCGATCTGATCGTCAACAGACTCCGTATGGATATGGTAAAAACCGGCGATATGATGTCAAGCGAGGATGTAGTAGAGATACTTGCGATCAATCTTATCGGTATAGTACCTGATGATGAGGGCATCATTGTTGCCACCAATAACGGTGAGCCTCTGGTAGGAAATGATACCAAGGCCGGTCAGGCATATATGAATATCTGCAAGCGTATCATCGGTGAGGAGGTTCCTTTCCTTGACTTAAATGCCAAGAAGGGATTCTTCAGCAGAATATTTGGCAGAAAGTAGGTGACCGATAAATGGCTTTTTGGGATAATTTTTTCAAGAAAAAATCTGATTCGGCAAATAACGCCGTAAACAGGATCAAATTTGTCCTTCAGTCAGACAGGTCAGGACTTCCGCCTGAGACACTGGAGAAGATAAAGAATGATATCATAAGCGTCCTTTCAAAGTATGTGGATATCGACACCAAGGAACTTGATTTCAATATCACCAAGGCTCCTTCGGAGGGCGGAGAGCTTACGCCTGCACTTTGTGCCAATATACCCATCAAGGGCGTAAAGAGAGCATCAAATAATGATAAAGTTTCTAAAGAATAAAATATTTCCGTTACATAACTATGATTTTAAAAGCTGCAGCTATCCGCTGTTTCTGATCGTTTATATCATAGGATTTGTCGGAGTATATCTTATATATGTACTGGATATATATGAAAAACAGGCTATAAAACAGGGCTTGTATGAAAAACAGATACAGGCTTTTGTGATCGGTATATTTCTGATAGCGTTTGTTGCCCTCATAGATTACCATTTTATAGCCAAAATGGCCCCGGTGCTGTATCTGGCCGGATTGGGGCTGCTGCTTATATGTGCTTTTGTAAATAATCCCCCGATATACGGGTGGAAGCATTATGATGCAAGACGGTGGATCAAGATCGGCGGTGATCCGTCACTCGGTATAAACAATCCGGGTTTCGAGTTCCAGCCATCCGAGATAGTAAAGGTAGCGCTGGTGGTAACGCTCGCCATGTTCTTTTATAAGCTGCACAAAAATATCAAAAAGCTCTGGGTATTAATGCTTGCGATATTGCTTACTGCGATACCGGTCCTATTTATCTTTATGCAGCCGGACCTGTCGACCACCATCCTTTTACTTGTGGTGTTCTCGACCATGGTCTTTATATCGGGAGTATCATATAAGTACATAGTAACGTTTCTTGTAATATTTGTACCTACGGCCATCGTACTGTTCTGGTATATACAGCAGGATTATCAGACACTGCTAACATCATGGCAACAGGAGCGTGTGCTGGCTGCACTGCATCCGGAAGATTATCCGGAGCTCACATACCAGCAGCAGAATGCCGAGGTAGCCATAAAACTCGGAAAGCTTACGGGTAAGTTCCTTAATGGTATCGAGGCGGACAGAGCGTCACGTTCGGTACCAGTAAGGGAGAGCGATTTTATATTTGCCGCCGCAGCCGAGGAGTTTGGTTTTATAGGTTCGATAATCATAGTCCTTATGTATTTTTTCCTTATACTTCTTATTATAAGGATAGCAAGGAAGGCGAGTGACTATCTGGGGAGAATGATCGCCGTCGGATTCGGATCTATGCTGATGTTTCAGATTTTTATAAATATCGGGGTTGTTACTTCGTTGTTGCCCAATACGGGCATAGCACTTCCGTTCATGAGCTCGGGGTTAAGCTCACTTCTGGTAAACCTGCTGATGATAGGCATATTGCTCAATATCAGTATGCAGCCGAAGAGAACGGATAAAACAAAAGAAGAAGATGAACTCGGTTATATAAAATAACCGGGTAACAGGAGGATGGTATGAATATCGGGTTTGTAGCACATGATGCTAAAAAGATGCTTATGCAGAATTTCTGTATAGCATACAGGGGGATCATATGTAAACACACGCTTTATGCCACGGCTACGACCGGAAGACTTATAGAAGAGGCGACCAATCTTCAGATACATAAGTTTTTGGCCGGTCACCTGGGTGGGGTTCAGCAGATGGGAGCTCTTATAGAGCATAACGAAATGGATATGCTGATCTTCTTGCAGGATCCGCTTAATCCAAAGTCCCATGAGCCCAATCTTTTCAATCTGGCCAAGCTTTGTGATACACATAATATCCCATATGCCACCAATGTCGCTACGGCAGAGCTTCTGATAAAGGCTTTGGACCGAGGTGACCTTGACTGGAGAGATCTGTACAAATAATGAAAGGATGGGCGGGATTTCCGCCGGGCAATATTATGAAGAGGATTTTGACTTTGTTTATCTGCATATGTTTATTTTTATGCGGCTGTGAACAGCATCAGAAAGTATCCTCTTCTTTTTTTATCCCTGATATAAATCAGGAGACCATTACCGAAGAGGTAGAGGACTTGGCGCTTAAACACGTACAAAAGCTTTCTGCAGGAGAGTTTTTATACGAGGATATATGCTTTGAGGTGGACAATGTAGACAATCCGGATGCGTCCCAGGTAGTCGGAGAAGCAGCCGGTGCATTTTGCGTGACCGACAGAAGCGTATTATATTCGAAAAACATCTATAAAAAGGTATACCCTGCAAGTACTACCAAGCTTCTTACGGCGCTTACCGCATTTAAGTACGGTAAGATGGATGATGTGTATACCGTGCAGGAGGATAACTGCGGGGTTACCACTCCGGGAGCCCAGCTGTGCGGATTTAAGGCAGGCGATAAGCTGACGTTAGAGCAGCTCCTGTACTGTCTTATGATATATTCGGGAAATGACGCGGCAGTAGCTGTCGCAGAGTGCGTATCGGGCTCTGTAAAGGATTTTGTAGCTAAGATGAACGAAGAAGCAGCAAGCATCGGTGCAAAGGATACGCATATGTCCAATCCCAACGGTCTTCATGCACTTGACCACTATACCACACCGTTTGATATATATCTGATATTCAACGAGTGCTTAAAGAACAAGCAGCTTACCGAGATCATCTCCACCAAGAATTATACATGTACATTTAAAGATGCGTACGGCCAGGACAAGGTATTTGATATGGAAGCGACCAATCAGTACTTTTCGGGTAAGAAGCAGGCGCCCGAGGGTATAACCGTATTGTCCGGTAAGACCGGTGTGACGGTAGCTGCAGGATACTGCCTTATCATTTTAAGCGAGGATGAGGCCGGAAAACAGTACATTACATGCGTATTTAAGAGTACTTCGTATGACCAGCTTTATGCTGATATGAATGAACTATTAAAGTTATGTAAATAATCAGAAATTGCTTGATAAATATCTTAAATTGTTTTATAATAATCATCAGAGGACGACATCCTCAAAAACAGAAAGGGGCGATATATATGGTTCAGATTATAGCCGGAAGTAAGGGTAAAGGTAAGACCAAAATTCTTTTGGACAAGGTCAATACTAAAGTAAAGGAGAGTTCGGGTACTTTAGTATATCTTGATAAGAATTCCAAGCATATGTACGAGCTTGACAGAAAAGTACGTCTCATAAATGTTAATGATTATTGCGTTACCAATTACAGCGAATTCATTGGTTTCCTGTGCGGTATGATATCACAGGATCACGATCTTGAAACAGTTTATCTTGATAGTTTCTTAAGTCTTGCGTGCGTTGAAAATACCGATATCGATATTACTCCGATCATCGAAAAAATAGATATGTTATCTGCTAAGTTCAATGTTGATTTTGTGATCAGCATGTCAAGGGATAAGAGCCAGCTTTCAGAGTATGTGGCTGAGAGAGTTATTGTAGCTCTTTAAGTTATTGTAGCTCTTTAGTGGAGATCAAAACTGCTGCATAGTATATGGATTATATTTGCAGCAGTTTCTTTTCGTAGTAAGAAGTTGTTGTTTTATGAAACAAAAGGTAAGGGAAGGATAAAATGAGTCCGGCAAGAAATGACAGACAGAACAGAATAAAGAGGGGCAGGACCGGCAGCAAGATCACAAAGCTGCACAAAAGGAGCCTGCTCAACCATATGCGTGCAGAATATTTCTGTGCTGTTATTTTTGTGATCATTTTTATCTATATTATCATAAACTTCCTGGTATATGCCGGAAAAAATAAGGTATCCATATACGAGGTACAGGGGGATAACATCAGTACAGAGAGTAAGTACACCGGTATAGCATTAAGGACGGAGAATATCGTAAGCTCAGATTATGCGGGATATATCAATTATTATATCCAGAACGGAAAACGTTCGGCCAAGAACGGTGTGATATTCAGCATAGATGAAGGAAGCTCGCTGTACAATGAGATAACGGACAGGACCGGCGTTGACCAGCTTCAGGACAACGACATCAAATCCATTAAAAATGTCATATACGGGTATCTGGATGATTACTCGGGCTTCAGATTTGATGAGGTCGCCGAGTTTAAGCAGGAGATAAGCGATACCATATATGAGCTTGTCAATGATACCAGCATCGAGAATATGAAGATAATAGCCAGCCAGGGCTCTACTTCTTCGTTCCATGTCAGACGTGCGGATACCGCAGGCGTTATCTCTTATAAGAATGACGGACTATGCGGTGTAAGCTTTGATAATATAAAAGACGAGATGTTTGAAAGCGGTTATGATCTTAAGAGTACGAATCTCCGTTCAAACGGACTTGTACTTGCAGGAGAGCCCATATGCAGGATCGTGACCGATGAAAACTGGCAGATAGCCGTAAAGATCCCTGAGAAACTTTATATAAGCCTGCTCGAAGAGGATACCGTATCCGTATACATCAACGATTATTACCTTCCTGTAGAGTGCGGACTGACTACGGTACAGCGCGGCTCAAGTTATTATGCACTGCTCTCACTTGATAAGTACATGCCCATGTATATAGATGAGAGAGTCCTGAGCGTAGAGTTTGAGTCAAGTGTTGAGGGCGGACTTAAGGTTCCTCTTTCAGCCATTGCCAAAAAAGAGTTTTATCTGGTACCGTTAACGCTTTTTGTTGAAAATGAACAGTATACAGGCCAGGTACTTCTTAAGGAAGGTTACAGTTCCGAGACAGGAAATCCCATGTACATACCTGTATATCCGCCCAAGTATTTCTCTGATGCCAATTATGCATATATAGATATGAACTTGCTTAGTGAGGGAGATGTACTGGACAATCCGGATACAGGTGAATCATTTAAGGTCGGACTTAAGAATACCATAGAAGGCGTATATAACGTAAATAAGGGCTATTACCAGTTTGTAAAGATCGAACGTTTAAGGCAGAATAATGAGTATGCCATAGTAAAAAAGAATACAAAGGACGGGTTAAACCTGTATGACCATATAGCACTTGATGCTTCAGTGGCCAAGGATCAGGCGATTATTTATTGATGATAACTACGGAAGAATTAAAGGAAAACCTAGCTTCGGTTGAGAAAAATATAGAAGAAGCATGTAAAAGAGCTGGAAGGGACCGCGATAGCGTAAAACTGATAAGCGTCAGCAAGACCAATCCCAATGAGGTACTTGAAGAAGCATACGGACTCGGAGTAAGGGTGTTCGGCGAGAATAAGGTGCAGGAGCTGACCGGTAAGATAGAGTATTTTGCGGAACATCATGATGAGCAGCCGGAGTGGCATCTGATCGGACACTTACAGACCAATAAAGTGAAATACATAGTCGGTAAGGTAAAACTCATCCATTCAGTTGATTCGGAGAAGCTGGCCGCAGTCATAGATTCTGAATCCAAAAAGAAGGGTGTCATATCCGATATCCTTGTGGAGATCAACATCGGTAACGAGGACAGCAAGTTCGGTATAGATGCTTCTGAGACCTTAGAACTCGTAAAAACAATAGCAAAATATCCTAACATCAGGGTAAAGGGTCTTATGTGCATAGCTCCCTATACAGAGGATCCCGAGGACAACAGGAAATTTTTTAAGAAAATAAAGAAATTAAGTGTTGACATAGCGGACAAAAACATCGATAATGTTAGTATGTGTGAGTTGTCTATGGGAATGACGGGTGATTATTGCGTTGCCATAGAGGAAGGTGCGACGATGGTAAGAGTCGGCACCGGTATATTCGGCAGAAGAAATTATGCAATATAGAACAGGAGGACGTAAGCATTATGGGTTTTTTGGATAAGGTAAAAAAAGCTTTTAACTTTGATGATGACGATGAGGCTTTTGAGGATTTCGAAGAGGAAGAGACCAGACGTGCCGAAGAAGCTAAAAAAGAGCAGTTCAGAAACAACAGCGTCTCAAGGAACAACTATGACGTACAGGGTACTCAGGGTCAGAATTACGGCGGATACAAGCCCAAGACCAATAATAATGCTTCAGCTTATATAGACAGGACTACCAATGAGAAGAGCCTGAAGATCGACCGCCCTTACGGCAGCAAGTTTATACCCATCAGCACGACCAGACTCGGAAACGAAGTATGTATCATGAAGCCTTTAAGCTTCAATGATTCGCAGGATATCTGTGATGTACTTCTTTCCTCAAGGATAGCAGTAGTTAACCTTGAGGATACAGAGCTTCCTCTTGCTCAGAGGATCATCGATTTCCTTTCGGGGTCTGTTTATGCTCTTAACGGAAAGCTTTACAATATTTCCAATTACATATTTATCATTGCACCCGACAGCGTTGATATATCGGGCGATTACGCAGAGATAGCCGAACAGACGGGATTTGATGTACCCGTACTCAATCCCTGATACGGCGGGTTAATGCTTTGTCGGTTCTTTAAAATGTGCCGCCGAACGGATGTGAGGGGGCGATACATATTATTAAGAGGAGAAAAACATGTTAACACCTGTAGAAATACAAGCAAAAACATTTAAGTCAGGTGGTCTGGGGTATGACAAAAAGGATGTAGAATCATTTATGCGTGAAGTTACCCGCAGCTATGAGATCCTGTACAGAGAGAACATGGAGCTTAAGGACAAGGTTGCGGTACTTAATGAGGGTATCCAGTATTACAAGTCCATCGAGAAGACCTTGCAGAAGGCACTTGTACTTGCTGAGAAGACCGCTGAGACCACAAAGGAAGC
>JAFRSU010000002.1 GCA_017427415.1 Lachnospiraceae bacterium
AGAAGGCTCTGCCAAATATATCGCTTTCCGTCCATTAGGAAAAGAACGATTCATAAGAGGCCGGGCACAATCCCTGGGTGAAGATTATACTAAAGAAAGGATCCGCGAACGCATCGACGAAAGGATATACCGCCGGGCAGAACAGATTGTTTCAGAATCCTTATCAAAGAAGGCTCAAAACAGCATGTATTCCGACCCGTATTCTACCGGAATGGCTACTAAATTGATAGACACTTCCAGCGAAAAATTTGCGCAAAGCATAGGCTTAACCAAATGGGCTGATAAACAAAATTTCAAACTTATTGCTACCATGTATGCTGATCTAGTGTTAAGTGACGTGCATGTATCACTGCCGACGACAATAAAACGTCACTTTCCTTTCCTAGATAAACTTTATAATCTATTACACCCTGTCGCCTAAAGCGACATTTTTTATTGCTTTATTCTGCCTGATGGTATACTATCTTGGTGTTGCCTTAAAAACAAGAAAGAGCGCCACCGACCAAAGTTTCGCTCTTTCTCAATCCCATACAGACCATATGGGGTGCCAATCTCTTAAGCGTATATTGCATCTCCCATAGTGGATGTGTACAATGCTATGATACTAGAAAAAGCGATATTTATCAAGTTAAAATTTCTAAAATCAACAGACCAGGAACTTTATGACCATGCTGTCTCCTGTTTTAAACCAGCAAAGCAGGCATGTCCTGTATGTGGGGCAGTCGGTCGTTTCAGGGAAATAGACTCCTATGAAAGATATATGATCTCTGCAAACGGCTCATTCAGAGTTGAATCCACACTGTCTATACACCGCTTCCAGTGTGAATCCTGTGGGCATACCCATGCTCTCCTCCCGGATGTGTTGATTCCTTATGGTTCCTATTCCCTCAGGTTCATCCTGACCGTACTCCTCTGTTATCTTAAACGTTCATGTCCTGTAGTGAAATTCTGCGAGCAGTGGAACATTGCTGTCTCGACACTTTATGAATGGATACACCTCTTTGTCAATCAGTACAATGCATGGTGCAGCATCCTTGACCGGATACTCTGGGTCAGCAGTGCTGCCCTGAACTCTGTTTCCAGCACCCCCGCTTTCCCTTCCAGCTTCCTGATGCGTTTTGGTTTCTCATTCCTCCGAGGGCGGACAGCGACGCCTTCCGGACCGGTTCCTTTACCAGACCGGCGGTTTCGGGCAGGTCCCACATGATTTCGGAATGTACATTCCTTTCCCCATGATTTATGCTGTTCCTGTCATCAATGACAAGAAACTATAAACCCGAATCGGAGGAAAAAACATGACTTCAACAGCTGAACCGTTAAAAGTAGCCCACTTCCGCTTTGCTCTCATCGCACCGGTCATACAGGGGCTTTATCCTGATGCCAGTGAAGCAGCTTACTACCGCAGGGTCACCACGGAACCTATCATACGCCCTGACGGCACGCCCTACAAATACAGTCCTGATACCCTGGAACGCTGGACCGGTCTGTACCGCAAGTATGGGATGGATGCACTCATACCCGGGCACAGAAAAGACAAAGGTGTTTCCCGTTCGCTTTCCGGAGATGCCATAAATGAGATCTTCAGGCTGCGCGAAAAGTATCCGCGTATCAACGGCGTCATGATACATCAGGCACTGATACATGGCGGTTTCCTTGATGCCAAGGTTTCCGTGCGGGCCGTACAGCGTTACCTTAAGGAGAACGACCTTAAGTCTGCAAGGAATCCCCTCATAAAAGACCGCAAGGCTTATGAGATGCCCGAATTCGGGTGCATGTGGCAGGCGGATACCGCTTACCTTCCATACATCACCGAGAATGGGCGTTCCCGCCGTACATACCTTATAATGATAATCGACGACCATTCAAGGATGATAGTCGGCGGTGAGATATTTTATAATGATAACGCCTATAACTATCAGAAGGTCTTAAAGCAGGCTGTATCAACCTACGGCATACCGGACAAGATATACATGGATCACGGAAGCTCGTTTGAAAACGAACAGCTCACCCTTATCCTTGATTCCCTCGGCACGGTCGAATCCCACGCGCCCGTGCGTGACGGCGCTGCCAAAGGGAAGGTTGAGCGCAACTTCAGAACTGTGCGCAGCCGCTGGCTTGCAACACTTGATGCATCCGTGATACATTCCCTCGAGGAATTCAACCGCCTGCTCGCAGACTATATAAGGCGCCATAACACCACAGTACATTCCGGTACCGGTGAGACTCCGGTCGACAGGTTCATGCGCACCAAAGACCACGTCCGCGTCCCCAAGTCAAAGGAATGGCTGGATGAATGCTTTACAAACCGTACAACACGTAAAGTGAATAACGACTCATGCATCACTATCGACGGGATCTGGTATGACGTTCCTCCCCAGTTCATTGGGATGAAGGTCGATGTCAGGTATCTCCCTGACCGTATGGAAGAAGCATATATACTTTACGGTAACACACGTTTTCCCATAAGACAGACAAACAGAGAAGAGAATGCCCGCACCAGGCGTAACAACAGCTTCCCTTCCATTAACTATTCCATGGAAGAAGGTGGTAACAGATGAATTTCAAGACCTTCTACGGACTCTCATGCAATCCTTTCGACAAGCAGTCACTGACTGTAAAAGATACCTTTCAATCCGAGGACCAGAAAGCCATGATGAACCGCCTCTCTTACCTTAAGGATGTACGGGGTATCGGTGTGTTCACCGCATCTCCCGGGATGGGCAAGTCCCATTGCCTGCGCTGCTTCGAAGCTTCCCTGAACGATAATCTCTATGACATGCATTACATCTGCCTGTCCACTGTTTCCGTTGGTGAGTTCTACAAGCTGCTCTGCGAAGAGCTCGGACTTGAGACAAAAGGCGGCAAGACCATCATGTTCAAGGCGATACAGGATCGGATCATATATCTCTACAAGGAGAAGAAGCAGCCCTTTATCCTTGCGATAGACGAGGCACAGTATCTTGGGAATCCTATTCTCAAGGATCTCAAGATGCTTATGAACTTCAGTTACGATTCCGTTAACTGCTTTACCCTTATCCTCAGCGGTGAGCCCTATCTTAACAATACTCTCGAAAAGCCTGTCCATGAAGCTCTCCGCCAAAGGATTACAGTACACTACTCTTTCCAGGGGTTAAAGCCCGAAGAGATCACTTCTTACATACGCCATAAGATACACCTTGCCGGCGGAGCCGATATGATCATCGGAGAAGATGCCCTCTCCGCCATAAACGGCTACTGTCATGGCAATCCACGCGTCATAGATAATGTAATGACAGATGCGCTGATCCTTGGTGCAGAACTTGGAAGGAACTGTATCGATTCCGAAGTGATCCTTTCCGCTGTCAATGAGCAGATGCTCACATAAAAATACCGATTACCATAAAGGTCATGGCTTTGTCATGGCCTTTTCAAAACCTCCGTCATCACAGGGGTTTTGAAAAGACGACAACAGTCCGTCGTCCTTGCAGGCATTTCCTTGTCGTGCCTTATAAAAATCGTCGTTAGTCAAGCTGGAATAGCTGAAATAAAGCCGTCGTCAGTGCCGCTCACAATTCGTCGCTCAACATCTAGATAAATTCGGAGTTCATTCAATAGCAGAACTTGGAGACAAAGAGCATGACCTGCGTATTGAGACGCACAAAGCCAAGAAAGAAGTAGTAAATATTGAAAAGGAAATCAAGGAATACTCTGAGGTCTTGAGGTATGCCGAATACTATTTCAAATACAAAAAGTATAATTCAGAATATAACGCCCTTAAACCTAAAGCCCGAGACAAATACTACAATACCTATTATACACAGCTTGGCTTATATGAAGCGGCTGTAAATGTCCTAAAAAACCATAATATTGACCTTAAAACTTTAAGCCTGAAATCCATAAATGAACATTATAACCAGCTTTTAGAAAAAAAAGATACCCTATATACTACATACAGATCTATGGAAGCTGAACACACTACTTGTAAAAATACCTACGACAGCCTTACCTCATATCTTGGTATTTCCGACAAAGACCAGAGAACTGTCAGAAAAAGAAATGATCTCAGCCTTTAAGCGATATTTTATTCTTTTAAACATCGTGTAACGTAAAATAGCAGGCATTCTACTACAATAGAAAACCTGCTATTTTTATATCATATTAACTAGTTAAACTTCAACTATAGTCTTAAATCTATAGTACCCCGAGTTGACTTGCTCATATTAGCCTCAATCGATTCACGGGTTATTCCCTCAAATGCTCCTTGGGGAACTGGTTTCCCATAGTTCCAGTTTGGATCTGCATTTTTTGCAGCTGACACAAATGCTTTTGCATAAGCTTGTTCATACTGTGATAAAGTCCAAGTTGCAGCAAGACGATCATTTTTATTTGTTTTTCTTTGAAGATTTGTGAATATTTCGCTTTTACCATCCGCC
>JAFRSU010000025.1 GCA_017427415.1 Lachnospiraceae bacterium
AAAATTCAGTATAAAAATTCTTGACAAGGACCAATAATTTATGTATTTTAAAAAAGAGCCAAACAGTAGCAATAATGCTATTGTTTGACTCAATAATTATCTTAGGGAATCTAATTTACAGAAAAACTTTCACACACTCTATATAAACCTAAAAGTTTATTTAACCCCAATCTAAGTTCATGGAATGATCATGCATATTTGTCTGCAGATTACGGGATTAACAGCTATCCGACCAATCTGTCCGGTGGTAGCATCAACCCTATAGCGGCACATTATAGGGAATTTGCGGTACCTTCGGCACCGTACCATTTAGATATTACAGCAAGCCTTATATCAAATTATTCAACATTTTCAGGTAAAGTACTGATGACAGGAGCTTCCGGAGCGATAACAGATTGGAGCTTTACTCCTTCGAGTTCTTTGGTTACTTACTCAACAAATATTAGTGGGTCTTATGTTAAAGGATGTGTTATGTTTGCAAGTACAAATGCATCTTCATCAACAACCTATTCATTGACAATAGCAAGAAGTTAAACATTAATCTGTTTTCTTGACCAGCCAAACTCCAGATAAAAGCAATACCCCGTTTTTTATCGGTACAGTCACTGATATAGGAGAATGAGACAAAAATCGCGAGATTTAATAAATGTGCAAAATGCTCCTGCTTAGTATTACACAAATGTTGATACTATGATATAATATATATTGTATTGAAGGAAGTCTTTTTACAAAAAAATTATGGAGAAACAGAAGATACTGCAAATTAGGTCTATGAAAAAAATAACATATGCTTTGTTGATTTTACAAGTTGTTGTCTTATCAGCTTGTGGAAATGATAAAATTGCTTCGCTTATGCTTCCCGATAGGTCTGATGTGACTTTGGTAAGTATATCAGGAAGTGATATAAACATGACAATTACTGATGATAGTAAAATTGATGACCTGTTTACCGAATTGTCATCAGTAAATAATAAGTCGGGAGAGAGCTATAACGACACCCCGGAGACGGATGATTATCTGAAAATAGTTTTTAGTGTCTCCGGAGGAATAAGTTCAAATATAGTTTATGTTTTTAAGAAGGAAGGCAGTTTTTTTATAGAGCAACCTTATCATGGCATATTTTCCATAGACGAGGCTCAATATAACGCAATACGTGACAAAATATAAGGGGGCAGGTACTCTAATGTATTAATCTCCAATTATAACGCAACAGAGCTTTCCATTCCTTTAGAATACGATGTTGTATTCAAATAGTACGGTACTTACCTGAGTGAATTATGAATGTTAATGATTGATGCACCTACTTGACATTACCACCCGTTTCGTGTATTATGAGTACGACTTAAAAGTATAGAAAGTAGGTGTAAAGATATGGTAACAAAGGATATCACTATCGGCGAGCTCTTAAAGGAAGTTCCTGATGTAGCTCCCGTGCTGCTTAGCGCAGGCATGCACTGCTTAGGCTGTCCCGCATCCCAGGCTGAGTCCATCGGTGATGCTGCACTCGTACACGGCATTGATGCTGATGAGCTTGTAGCCGAGATCAACAACTTCCTTGAGAAAAATAAGGCCTGAAGCTGATGGCTTCGGTTAAGAAGGAAAAGAAGAATAAGAGCAGAGTAGGAAAGATCGTAAAAAGGTCTCTCCTATTTCTGTTCTTATTGTTTTTTTTGGGCCTTCTTACAGGTTCTGTTATTATCTGGTCAAAATACGGGGATAAGCTTAAAGCCTTAAAAGCTGAGGCAAATGCCATAGCGGTCCGCTCGAAAAAAGAGGATTTTAGAGCTAATGAGACCTCCGTATGCTACTGGGCTGACGGAAGTGTCATGTCGGTACTTAAAGGTGAAAAAGATGTATATTACCTCGAGTATGATGCTATCCCCAAGTACTGTGTCAGTGCGATGCTTGCGACCGAGGACAGAAAGTTCTATGAGCACTCGGGATATGATATATACGCTATAATCCGTGCGGCCAAGGCTTATATAGACCACGAAGGTGAGATACGCCAGGGCGGCAGCACCATCACCCAGCAGCTGGCACGTACAGTGTATCTGACCAATGAAAAGACCGTAGAGAGAAAGGTTAAAGAGATATTTCTCGCGGTTGGACTGGAGAAAAAATACACCAAGAACGAGATATTGGAGTTTTATATAAATAATATTTATTTTGCGAACGGTTATTACGGTATACAGGCGGCGTCCATCGGCTACTTCGGAAAGCCGGCGGGCGAGCTTACCCTGTCTGAAGCAGCTTTCCTGTGCGGTATACCCAACAGCCCTTCCGACTACAATCCCTTAAAACGTTTTGATAATACCATAGAGAGACGGAACAGCGTATTAAAGCAGATGAAGGACAATAAGGATATCACGCAGGAGGAGTATGAGGCGGCTGTAAAGGAGCAGATAGTACTGACTTCTTCACCGAAACGTGAAAGATACAACTACGCGGAGACCTTCACCTACCATTCTGCGATACTTGCACTTATGAAGCAGGAGGGCTTTAGCTTAAGAAATGATTTTTATTCTGACTCGGATAAAGAGGAGTATGAAGAACTCTACGAGGAGGAGTATTACCGATTAAAGAGAAGCCTGTATACCCGCGGTTACAGGATATATACCTCACTTAACCGGGAGAAACAGGAGGCTCTGCAGACTTCGATCGACATCGGGCTACAGGATTTTGGCGAGAAATATGAGAACGGGATATATGCCCTGCAGGCAGCAGGGGTATGTATAGATAACGATACCGGATACGTGGTGGCCGTGATAGGCGGAAGGGAGCAGGAGTTTGACGGCTATACCTTAAACCGTGCTTATCAGAGCCCGCGCCAGCCCGGCAGCTCCATAAAGCCGCTTGTGGTATACACTCCCGCATTTGAGAGGGGACTTTATCCTGATTCCAAGGTGGTGGATGAGAAGTTTGAAGGAGGTCCGCGTAACTCGGGAGGAGTATACTCCGGAGAGATAGATATAAGATATGCCGTATCGGTATCTAAAAATACTGTGGCATGGAAGCTTTTTGAAGAGCTGACACCCAAGGTGGGACTTTCATATCTGAAAAGGATGGGATTTTCTCACCTGGTGAACAGGGATTATGTACCTGCCGCATCCTTAGGCGGGCTCACATACGGTGTGACCGCTCTTGAGATGAGCGGAGCCTATGCTGCGCTTTTTAATGACGGTGTATTCCGCACCCCTACATGTATACAGCGTATATCCGACGCTGACGGCAATACGGTGGCTGCCGGCTACGGCAATGAAAATGACCGCATCCGTATATATGAGGCAAATGCAGCCAGGATGATGACGGATACCTTAAAGACCGTTATGACTTCAGGTACCGGCAGGCGTCTGGCGCTCCCCGGACATACCAGTGCCGGCAAGACAGGCACTACGGAGAATCAGAGGGACGGATGGTTTGCAGGGTATACCGCGTACTATACCACAGTCATATGGGTAGGGTATGATTATCCGAGAGAGATGAAGGAGCTTATGGGCAACACCTATCCGGGATATATCTGGCAGAACTTCATGGAGAAGATACATGAGGGACTTCCCGATAAGGACTTTGAACCGTACGAGGATAACAGGCCCGATTCCGAAAAAAATCCTCCGGAAGCGGGAAATGATGATATGACGGATCCGGATGCAGACGGAGAACTTTATACCGGCGAAACGGATGAAGGCATAAAGGGACATATCCTATACATAGGTGACGACGGGAGCAATATCATCTTAAACGATGATATCACTGATGATGCCGATTATGATATAGAGGGAAAACCCTTGTATTTTGATGATGAAGGCAACCGCTATTTCTTTGACATAAAAGGCCGGGCAGTGCCTGTGGGAGCGGACGGATATCCTGAAAATTACAGTCTCCCGGGCAGTTGGACGCTCTACGACCACGAAGGAAACCCGGTTCTTCACAAAACAGAAGGCGAAATCCCAACAATTGATTGACGATAGAGCGAAAAAAGTGTATACTATTACGGATAGTGGATGTTTGTCACTTTGAAAGAAATGAGGCATATTATGAGTGAAGAAAATATCAATGGAGTAAATGAGGTAGTAGATACCGTTAATACAGCAGCCACACTAAAGACAGAGACAGCAAGCACGGAGGTACAGCAGGCACCGGTATACACACCTGAGGCTCCTGCTGGAGTTTTACCGGGAGATGTATACGGAGGATACGGGGCAGACACAGGCAATACCGAGCCGCCCAAGAAAAAACATAAGGGATTAAAGATAGCCCTCATTGCCATAGCGGCAGTCGTTCTGATACTGGGCATCGCCTTTGTGATCCTGTACACTACCAACAAGGAGTACGTACAGAACAAGTGGGCTCTTCTTACCAAAAACGACGAAGATTACTTTAAATGGGTAGTTGAGAAAAAGACACAGAATACCAAGTCGGCTATGCTTACAAGGCTTGACGGGGTACAGGTAAATGAGATACCGGATACCCTTACGGCAAGCGGGAACTTAAGTTTCTCATTGTCATCAGAGCTCGGACAGATGGTGCTTGGCAAGAGCTTTACCGGGATAGACAATGCGGGACTCCGTTTTGAGATGGCTGTAGAAAACTCAAACACTGCGGGCGTGCTTGTTACTCCTTTCTATAAAAATACGGATATCATATCCTTAGGCGGAGCGGTTGATATTGCAGGGAAAAAGGCATATATCACCATTCCTTCGTATAAGCCCGAGGTCATAGGCTTAGAGAAGCTGATCGAAGCCAACAAGGATAAGATCGAGGAGTTTAAGAAGCAGTTTGAGAAGGCTGATATAAGCAGTGAGAATATCTCCGGCATGATACAGCAGTTCAGGGAATACTTTAACGGCGATAAGCTTGATGAGCTTGTAAACGTGATCCTTGAAAGGACAAAGGATGTTGAGCTTAAAAAGGGTGAAAACGTACATGTAGGAAAGCTTGAGGGTGAATTTAATGTCATCACGGGCAAGATCAGTAAGACAGATGTCCAGAATATCCTTAAGGATTATGCAGGTAAGATCCTGGATGCATCCTATGACAGTCTCGCCGATATGGCAAAGAACGATCCGTCCATGGGAAATATATCCAAGGATTCACTTAAGAACGTCAAGGACAGGATAGATAAGGCTATAGAAAAGCTTACAGCCACAGTGGATGTTAAGGCTTATGTTGACAACAAGGGAAATATCGCAGGCGGAAGCCTGAAAGTAACTGTGGGCAGATATCCTTTGGTCATCTCATGGCTGACACTGCCTGATGAGAAGGATGATACCGGGTCGGTCTTTGCGGCTGATATCCAGTTTGAAGGCTTTGTTATCGCAACCATCACCAACGATATCGTAAAGACGGACAGCCTTGTATCCAATAATATCAGCATTAAACCCGGTGCATTCGTGGCATCGGCAGCAGAGGCGGTAGCACCCGGCATCGGAAATTACTCAATTTCCATTATCACGAAAAGCGAAAAGAAGGATGCTGATACCGAGGACAGCAGCTTCAGCATTTCCGTTCTGAATAAAACCGATGCGATGGCTTCGATAGTAATCGACTGCAATATCACATACGGTAAGGCCAATATGCCGGTAGATATCAGCACATCTAAGGTTATAGACATATATGATGTTCCTGATTCGGACTATATCGATGCAACGCTATTCGGCAGGCTGCTGCTTATGAAGCTTGACGAGATAAACGATCCGGGACTTAACAACTTCATCGACCGCGCATTAAAGAGCAGCGGAATGAGCATAGAAGAGTTAAGGACTCTCATTGATTCCGGTGCGGCAGATGCAGCTAACAATTCCATAAAGAAAGCACTCAGGAAGGCATTAGGCCTTCCTGAGCCATATAATTATGCGAGTGCTACGGAAGCTCCCAAAGAGGAAAACGGGAAGTTGGTATACTCTTGGGATGTATTGAAGGATACGGATGTTTCGTATGACAACATGTCATTTGAGGTATATGATCATTTTAAGAAGCCCGAGATCATAGAACCGGATGTTGAAACGGAAAAAAAAACACTTCTTTTGCAATATGCTGACGAGACCTACAGTTACGCAGCAGGCCCTTCAGATGTTATAGAAAAAGGTGATAAGATCACTTTTGATGCGGCTCTTGTAGTATTTGGCAAAGCGGTTGACAGCTATTCGTATTCCGATAATACCGCAGTGATAGGCAGATACGAATACGGTGCCGGGATAGATGACAAGCTCCTCGGTATGAAAGCCGGGGATTCAAAGGATATAGAACTGACTCTCGATGAAAGATACGGGAGTTTTGCCGGTTTTACGGGGACCTTCAGGATCACGGTCACAAAGATAGAAAAGACATTCGGGCCTGAGTGGTCCGAAAGGTTTATAGTGGATAAGCTCGGATATGAATCATTAGAAGCATGCGAGGCATATTTGGCCGAGGAAGCTAAAAAGAAGCTGCCCGAGCCCGAGCCTGAGCCCGGAGTCTGCGACATAAAGTCGGCGTTGCTTGATATGGCGATATACAAAAATACATACGCTATAACAGATGAAGAGATAAAGAATAATCTGACTGCGTATTACGGAGCTGCCGAATCCGGCGGGACATACTTTCTTCAGGAACTGTACGGTGCCAATAATCCTCAGAGAAATCAGGACGAAAAAAACAGGATAGTAAGCCCTACATCGGATTATAAGTCAAACAGGGCAGCGTTTTGTGCAAGTGTGGCATATAAGACTGGCATATCTTTTAGCAAGGAAGAGCTTGAGGCATATTATGAAAATCTGGCTAAAGAGTTTAACTATGCGAGTGGTACGGAACTGATGGATAAGATCAAAAAGTATTACGGGGAGAGATTCCTGGTGGATTTTGCCATAGAGAGAAAAGTAAGTGACCTGTTATACGAGATTTACCGGAAAAAATTAGAATTCGGGTTGGTATAACCGAAGATAAGGCGGATATCGGATTATGGAAATAAGCCATAATACAAAAAATGAACAGAGCTATGCTCCTATAGAAAGTATGGCCGGCTCAAGCACCGAATTCATGATGCGTGAGTTTATAAGACGTGCCGTGTTTTCCGACGGGACAAAGGATTACCGTATACCACCGGAACCGGAGGCCGGGGAGACGGTACGTATAAGACTTCGGACCGCCAGAGGCAATGCTTTTGCAGCTGTACTTGTCACGGGAGAGCAAAGGATACAGATGTCTGTAACAGAGTCCGATGCACTTTTTGATTATTATGAGGCATCCCTTACAGTTGGTGAGGAGCCCGTAGAATACTATTTCCTGATCTGGAGCGGTGAGAAATACTACTATTACAATCAGGTGGGAGTGACGGAAGAGCCTGACCACACCTATGATTTTAAGATCATGCCGGGCTTTAAGACGCCGGACTGGGCAAAGGGTGCCGTCATGTACCAGATATTCGTAGACCGCTTCTGCAACGGCAACGGCATAAATGAAGTGGCTGACCATGAGTATGCATATCTGGGTAAGCACGTGGAGAGAGTTTTACGGTGGGATGATCTTCCCAAGACAGATGATATCAGAAGGTTTTACGGAGGAGACTTAAACGGAGTAAAGAGCAAACTGGATTATCTGCAGAATTTAGGCGTTGAGGTTATCTACTTTAATCCGCTGTTTGTCTCTCCCTCCAATCACAAATACGATATACAGGATTATGATTATATAGACCCTCACTTTACGGTGATCCCTTATGACGAGGGAGAGGTACTGCATGAGGGTGATCTGGATAATACCCACGCCACGCGCTATATAAACAGGGTAACCGACATAAGGAATCTTGAAGCCAGCAATGAGTTTTTTGCTGCACTGGTAGCAGAGATACACCGCCGCGGCATGAAGGTGATACTCGACGGAGTGTTCAATCATTGCGGTTCATATAATAAATGGCTGGACAGACAGAAGATATACACCGAGGAACGCGGATATGCACCCGGAGCATACATCTCCGCTGAGAGTCCTTACAGGGATTTCTTTAAGTTCTATTCGGAAAACTGGCCCGATAACGGGGATTATGACGGATGGTGGGGACATGATACCCTGCCGAAGCTGAACTATGAGGGTTCTAAAGTCTTAGAGGACTATATCATAGGTATTGGCAGAAAATGGGTATCCCCTCCTTTTAATGCGGACGGATGGAGACTTGATGTGGCAGCCGACCTCGGTTTTTCCGAGGAATATAACCATAAGTTCTGGAAACGCTTCAGAGCAGAAGTAAAGGATGCTAATCCTAATGCCATAATACTTGCGGAAAACTATGAGTCATCCTGGAAATGGCTGCAGGGGGGCGAATGGGATACCATAATGAACTACGAGGCATTTATGGAGCCTGTCACGTGGTTCCTTACGGGACTTGAGAAGCACAGCGACCAATTTAGAGGCGATCTTTTGAACAACCATGAGGCATTTTTCGGAGCTATGCTCTATCATATGTCGAGGATGAATACCCAGTCGCTCCAGGTTGCTATGAATGAGCTGTCCAACCATGACCACTCGAGATTCCTGACGAGGACTAACGGCAGATGCGGTCGGCTTGCCACAGCGGGTAGTGCAGCGGCATCCGAAGGCATAAAGCCGGCAGTCATGCGTGAAGCGGTGCTTATACAGATGACCTGGCCCGGAGCTCCTACCATATATTACGGCGATGAAGCGGGACTGACCGGTTGGACAGATCCGGACAGCCGCCGTACATACCCTTGGGGACACGAGGATAAGGACTTATTAAGATTCCATAAGGAACTGATAGGACTTCACAGGTCATATGATACCTTAAAAACAGGCTCACTCAAGTTCTTAGCCGGCAGGCACGGTATCATCAGCTACGGACGTTTCGACAGTGAGCACAGATTTGTTATAGCGATAAACAACAACGACACGCAGGAGACGATAGAGATACCGGTATGGGAACTCGGAACCCTTGATACCAGAGCCATGGTGCGCCTGGTTGAGACATCCGACGAAGGATACAACTTTGAGGCAGTCATATACAGATCAGAACACGGCGTGATAGTACTGAGACTTAAGCCCCATTCGGGTATATGCATCAAGAACCTGCCGGACTACCTGTTATAACAGTGGCCCGAATAAACATGAAAAACATTAAGAGTTAACCCATATAAAGCCTTCCCCTTGAGGGGATATATCGCAACACGAAGTGTTGGGATGCCCTCCCTGGCGAAGGGAAGGGGACCGCGAAGCGGTGAATGAGGTGTAAATAATTAATTTATGACTCCCAAAGAAAAAAAACGTATCAATACTATTCTTACCATCCTGGATGAAATGTATCCGGACGAAAGATGTTATCTGGAATATGAAACCGACTGGCAGCTGCTCTTTGCCACGATCCTAAGTGCACAGTGCACCGATGCCAGAGTAAATCTGATAACAAAGGATCTTTATAAAAAATATAAGTCCCTAAAGGACTTTGCAAAAGCGGATATATCGGAGCTTGAGGAAGATGTAAGACCTGCCGGGTATTTCAGGAGCAAGGCTAAGCACATAAAAGAATGTGCGGCCATGCTTTTAAAAGTCCACGACGGGAAAGTACCTAAGAGTATAGAAGAACTGACGGCTTTACCCGGTGTCGGAAGAAAGACGGCCAATGTCATAAGAAGCCATATATACAACGAGCCGAGCATAGTGGTCGATACGCATGTAAAAAGGATATCGAGGCTGTTGGGGCTCACCGATACGGATGACCCGGTAAAGGCAGAGTTCAGGCTGATGGAGATAATCCCTAAGGACCACTGGATAAGGATCAATCTCCAGCTTATAGACCATGGCAGGAATATCTGCATCTCGGGCAGACCGAAATGTGAGATCTGCCGGTTAAAGACCGTATGTCCTCACTATAAGGCTTCACATTGAAGGATTGTAAGGCATACAGTAGGGAAGACTATATAGCCTTCCCCTCGAGGGGAAGGTGCCCCGAAGGGGCGGATGAGGTGTCATTTATTCGCATCATCCGGCATGAGACTCCTAAGATAAATAATCGTCCTCTCCTGAGTCTTGGGACTGGCGCTTACGGTATCAATGAGAGCAGACAGCTTTTCGGTATCATTGATGAGAGCATATATCTCTCCTAAGATAGTCACTATCTGGTAAGTATAGATACCGTTTTCGACAAAGAAAAGAGCGGCTTTTTCGGCTTCAGCCAGACGTCCGTCTTCGTAAAGAAGCCTGCAAAGGTCTCCGAAATACGGGACGAGAAATGTAAAGTTGCCGTCAGCTTCACTTAGTTTGGTAAAGTTGGCAGTACCGTATTTTTCCTTTAGTTCCGTGTTTGAGTACTCGGACAGGTCTGCAACAGGCTTATCCTTAA
Organism: Lachnospiraceae bacterium; assembly: GCA_017427415.1. Taxonomy (GTDB): domain Bacteria; phylum Bacillota; class Clostridia; order Lachnospirales; family Lachnospiraceae; genus RUG11977. The sequence goes on from JAFRSU010000025.1 coordinate 10,319, forward strand.
ACTGGAGGATCCTGCTGCATACGGCATAAAGCTCGCTGTCCTCACTGCCCCTGTCATCAGGCAGGAACTGTTCGGTGACGGTGATATAGTGTATGTCGTTCGTACTTTTCCTGGGAACAAAGCCGGCTTTACGCTCGCGTTCCCAAAAGTCCTTACGGGTTTTTACTTCTTGCTTTGTATGCTTTTTAAGCTCGTAGGTGAGCCAGATCACAAATATCATTACCAGACCGAATACGGGTATTTTCATATTGGTACCTCTTTATATATGCTGATGCAATTTATAAATTAATGGTTTTACAGTTAAATAATAACAAGTTATGTCATTCTGAGGGCACAGCCCGAAGAATCTTATATACAAAAAAGAAACGGAGATAAACAACCATGAATTTCTACAACAAAAAAACCAGAAGGATCATTACCGTTACCATCGTGCTCGTACTTGTGGCAGCACTCGTTATCTCACTTGTGGCGGCATTGGTTTAATACAAGTATAGCATAATACAGACAGGATTTCAAACGTATATGTCGCAGACAAAAGAATATACCATAGTGATGGCGGGGTCGGCTGCGTGCCGGGCGGCCCTTGATATCCTATATTCAAAAGAAGATAAACTGAAAAAAAGATACTCACGTAATTACCTGGAGTTTGCCGGGGAGAAATTAAAAAAAGGCATCCTCGAGGGTCAGGACACGGAGGAGCTCATAAAAGGGATTGCTCCCGAAGCTTTTTTTCCATGCGGAAAAGACGGCGTATTCGGTGCTCTTTACATGCTTGGAGAAAAACTGGAATGTGGTTTAAAGGTACAGCTTAAAAGCATACCTATAGAACAGGCGGCTATAGAATTCTGCGACTTAACTGACATAAACCCGTATGAGTCGGACAGCACCGGAAGCATCGTACTGGCGGTAAAAGATGCGGGCAAGGCAGCGGAGCATGCCGGTCATCTCGGTATCGGGCTTAAAGTACTGGGTTATACTACATCCGCAAATGCAAGGATCGTAGAAGCCGACACGGAAAGATACCTGACCCCGGGCGGCACTTGACCCCGAGTAGTATTTGACTCCGAAGGATCTTATATATCCGGGATCAAAAGAGATGGAAAAATAAAAAACAGGAGATAAGAAATGAACGAATTAAAAGAAAAAATATTACGAGCGATAGCGAAGGATTCTAAGATAGCGGCGGAGGAGCTGGCGATCAGGCTCGGATGCACAAAGGAAGAGCTGGTAACAGCCATAGCGGAGATGGAAGCGGATAAAGTCATCTGCGGTTATCCCACACTTATAGACTGGGACAAGGTCTCGGATGAGAAGGTTACCGCGCTCATAGAGCTTAAGGTTACTCCCCAGAGGGGACAGGGCTTTGACAAGATAGCTGAGAGAATATATAAGTTTGACGAAGTGGAGTCAGTATATCTCATGTCCGGAGGCTTTGACCTGACAGTCATCATCCGCGGCAAGAGCATGAAGGAAGTATCACGTTTCGTATTCGAGAAGCTTGCACCCATGGAATCCATCCAGAGCACAGCTACACACTTCGTGCTTAAAAAATACAAGGATCAGGGTCTCATCATGCAGTTTGAAAGTGATGACGAGAGGATCCAGATGAATTTTTAATACCGGATGCTGTATAGCAGTATTTGACAGACAATAAAAGAGTAATAGATCAGAGGACAAAAATGAGAAACCCGTTAAATAAAACAATTACCGAGATAAAACCCTCGGGCATAAGAAAGTTTTTTGATATAGTTTCCGAGATGAAAGATGCTATCTCTTTAGGTGTCGGTGAGCCTGATTTTGAGACTCCCTGGCACATCCGTGAGGAGGGTATCTACTCACTTGAAAAAGGAAAGACACATTACACATCCAATGCAGGTCTTAAGGAACTTAGGCAGGAGATATGCAATTATCTTAACAGACGTTTTAACTTAAAGTACGATCCGATGAAGCAGGTACTTGTAACCATAGGCGGCAGCGAGGCTATAGATGTGGCACTCCGTGTCATGCTTGAGCCGGGGGATGAGGTGCTTCTGCCCCAGCCGAGCTATGTATCCTACGAGCCGTGCGTCATCATGGCAGGCGGAAAGCCGGTGATCATCGAGCTTAAGGGCGAGGATGACTTTAAACTGACAGCACAGGAGATACTGGATGCCTGCACCGAGAAGACAAAGATACTGATCCTTCCCTTCCCGAACAACCCTACAGGTTCGGTCATGTCCAAGGACGAACTGGAAAAGATAGTAGACGTTATCATAGAAAAGGACCTGTTTGTAATCTCAGACGAGATATATGCAGAGCTTACCTACGGAGAGAAGCATACATCCATTGCTTCACTTCCGGGGATGATGGAGAGGACCATAGTCATCAACGGTTTTTCAAAGGCATATGCCATGACCGGATGGAGACTCGGGTATGCGGCTGGTCCCGAAGTTATCATCAAGCAGATGATAAAGCTTCATCAGTTTTCCATCATGTGCGCAGCCAGCTTCAGCCAGCACGCAGCCATAGAGGCTCTTAAAAACGGTGATGCCGATGTGGAGATGATGACCGAGGCATATGACCAGAGAAGAAGATTGCTTATACATGAGTTGAGGCGTATGGGTCTGCCCACCTTTGAGGCAAGGGGAGCATTTTATGTATTCCCGTGCATAAAGGGTACGGGTATGACCTCTGAAGAGTTTGCCACCAGGCTCTTAAAGGAGGAAAAGGTAGCAGTGGTACCCGGTACCGCATTCGGAGACAGCGGTGAAGGTTATTTACGTATTTCTTATGCGTATTCCATAGAGAAGATCAAGGAAGCACTTGAGAGGATAGAGCGTTTTGTTAAAAAATATCAGAAGCAGGATGCGTAAGGGATAATGAACATAGTATTACATGAACCGGAGATACCGGAGAATACAGGTAATATAGGGCGGACCTGTGTGGCGACAGATTCGGTCCTCCATCTTATAAAGCCCCTGGGATTTGTGATAGATGACAAGCATCTGAAACGTGCGGGGCTTGATTATTGGCCAAAGTTAAAATATTTTGTATACGAAAGCTATGAGGATTTCCTTGCGAAAAATCCGAATGCAAAGATCTTTTATGCCACCACAAAGGCTAAGAGATGCTATTCGGATGTAAGTTTCGGACCTGATGATTTCATCATGTTCGGAAAGGAAAGTGCCGGGATACCGGAGGAGATACTTGTGGATAATGAACCCACCTGTATCCGCATCCCTATGTGGGGCGACATAAGGTCGCTGAACTTAGGCAATTCCGTGGCAGTTATTTTGTACGAAGCATTGAGACAGAATAGCTTCGGAGAACTTAACAGACAAGGAGAACTTCACAGGCTTTCTTGGAAATGAAAGTTTGAAAGTTATGAATGAGAAAGTTTTAAAAACATTAGAATTTAATAAAATTATCGACAAGCTCCGTGAGCTTGCGGGCTCTGCAATAGGAAAAGAAAAATGCGTGGAGCTTAAACCTATCTCCGATTTAGAAGAGATAAGGACACTGCAGTCAGAGACGGCTGCGGCTCTCAACAGGATATACAGGAAAGGAAGCCTTTCCTTTTCCGGTATCCATGATATCAGGCCGTCCATAAAAAGACTTGAGATAAGGTCCACCTTAGGCATGGGTGAACTCATGCATATCAGCTCAGTGCTTACGGCATCCGAGCATGTAAAACAGTACGGTGAACAGTCAGAGGGTGAGGCAGAGGATGCATTATCCGAACGCTTCAGACTGATAGAACCGCTTAAAAGCGTTAACCGTGAGATACTGCGCTGTATACTCTCTGAGGACGAGATGGCGGATGATGCAAGTCCCGGACTAAAAAGTGTGAGGCGGAGCATCAAGGTCGCAAACGATAAGATAAGGGATCAGCTTAATTCCATCATCAATTCACAGGACAACAAGCTTATCCTTCAGGATAATCTTATCACCATGAGGGACGGCAGGTACTGTATACCGGTCAAGTCCGAGTATAAAAACAGCTTTTCCGGCATGATACATGACCAGTCCTCAAGCGGCTCGACCGTATTTATCGAGCCCATGGCGGTAGTAAAGCTCAACAACGAGTTAAAGGAGCTGGCTATCCGCGAGCAGGAAGAGATAGAGAAGGTACTTGAGACCCTATCACAGATGCTCTTTAACGAGACAGCGGAATTAAAGTACAACATCGATACCATAGCCGAGTTTGACTTTATATTTGCCAGAGGTACGCTTGCCAAGAGCATGAAGGCCTCTGAGCCGAAGTTTAATGATAAGGGCTATATCAATATCAAAAAGGCAAGGCATCCGCTTATAGATGCAAAGAAGGTAGTGCCGATAGATATCACCTTGGGCGGGGACTTCTCGCTTCTTGTGATAACAGGTCCCAATACCGGCGGTAAAACAGTATCGCTTAAGACCATCGGCCTGTTTACCCTTATGGGGCAGGCGGGACTTCATATTCCTGCATTTGACGGTTCGGAGCTTGCGGTATTTGATGAGGTATATGCGGATATAGGTGATGAGCAGAGCATAGAGCAGAGCTTATCCACCTTCTCATCACATATGAAAAATACGGTATCTATCTTAAAGGAAGCCGACGAAAAGTCACTGGTGCTTTTTGATGAGTTAGGTGCAGGTACGGATCCGACCGAGGGTGCGGCACTTGCCATGAGTATACTTAATTTCCTGCACAACAGGGATATAAGGGTCATGGCTACCACACACTATGCGGAGCTTAAGCTCTACGCGCTTTCAACACCCGGTGTGTCGAACGCATGCTGTGAGTTTGATGTGGAGACCTTAAGTCCTACTTACAGGCTCCTCATCGGTATTCCCGGCAAAAGTAACGCATTCGCGATATCGAAGAAGCTCGGGCTTTCCGATGAAGTCATCTCCATGGCGGAGAGCTATATCGGTACCAGGGATAAGAGCTTTGAGGATATCATCGGCGGACTTGAAAAGAGCAGACGCGATACCGAAAAGGCACTCTCAGAAGCCGAAGCGATCAGAAAAGAAGCTGCGGAACTAAAGGCCAAATGGGAAGAAAAGCAGCGTAAGCTTGACGCGGCAAGGGACAGAGTACTTGCCGAGGCCAATGAAAAGGCTGCAAAGATCCTTCAGGAAACAAAAGACTATGCGGATGAGAGCATAAGAAAGCTGAATAAGCTCGCCGCATCCGGTCAGAACATGAGGGACATGGAGCATGAACGCAGCAGCTTAAGAGATATGCTTAACGAGAAAAATAAAGGTCTTTCCGGCAACACCGTAAAGAAGAAAAAGGCTGCACGTACTCCTGAAGAGGTCAAGGTCGGGGATGATGTACATGTATTATCCTTTGATGTGGACGCTAAAGTCCTGACACTGCCCAACCAGAAAGGTGAAATCTATGTACAGATAGGTGCCATGAGAACTCAGGTAGCCTTAAAGGACATAGAGCTTATAGAAAAGAAGGAAGAAGAACAGCCTAAGCTGAAAACCGGAGCCGACGGCATCAAGATGTCAAAGCAGATGAGCATCAGTCCGGAGTGCAACATCATAGGCATGCGTGTGGATGAAGCCATGCCGATAGTCGATAAGTACTTGGATGATGCATATCTGGCTCACCTGCCGCAGTGCACGGTTATACACGGACGCGGCACCGGAGCATTGAAGACTGCGGTACATGCACATCTTAAAAAGTTGAAATATGTAAAGGAATACCGCCTCGGTAACTTCGGAGAGGGTGACCAGGGCGTAACTATTGTGGTATTCAAAGAGAAATGAACCAAGGCTTCCCCAAGGGAAGCTGTCGGCGCAGCCGACTGATGAGGTGTAGAAATATAACAGCTTTTAATATAGGAGGAGGAAAATGGCGTACAAACAGAAAATATTGATAGTGGATGACGACGGGAACATAGCCGAACTGATATCCCTCTATCTTATGAAAGAGTGCTTTGATACATGTATAGCGGAGGACGGGGAAGACGCCCTGGAAAAGTTTGACAGCTTCCAGCCGGATCTCATCCTGCTTGATCTCATGCTCCCGGGCATAGACGGATATGAGGTCTGCAGGGAGATAAGAAAGACCTCGAGAGTGCCCGTTATCATGCTTTCCGCTAAGGGTGAGACATTTGACAAGGTATTGGGCTTAGAGCTCGGTGCGGACGACTATATGGTTAAGCCCTTTGACTCCAAAGAGCTCGTGGCGCGTGTACGTGCGGTGCTACGCCGCCAGCAGAATTCGGGACTCCCGGAGAAGATCCCGACCGTTAAGATCGAGGAGACGGGAGATATCGTAAGATATCCCGAGCTTGTGGTCAACAAGGATAATTACACGGTACTTTATAAAGATAAGAATATAGAGATGCCTCCTAAAGAGCTTGAGCTTCTGTATTTCCTTATGACCAATCCCAATAAGGTATTTACGCGTGAGCAGCTTTTGGATCATATCTGGGGATATGACTATATAGGCGATACCAGAACGGTCGATGTACATGTAAAGAGACTGAGGGAAAAGATAAAGGATACTGAAAACTGGAGTTTAGCTACTGTTTGGGGCGTAGGTTACAAATTCGAAGTGATAAGACAAAATGAGAGTATCGTATAAATTAGGACTAAGTTATCTTTTTGCCATAGCAGCTCTTTTTGTCCTGGTCAATTTCTGGGGAAAAAGCAAATGCAACAATATGGCGGAACAGAATATCAAGCTTCAGCTCCGTAATGCGGTCACCAACCTTTCCGATACTACGGTTTCGGAGTATTATGAAGGGGAAGGGACGATAGTAAGGATCAGGCATGAGCTCTGGGCTATGGAAAGAGCTATGGGCGTAAGGATATGGCTTGTCAATGCAGAGCATAATGTCATAGCCGATTCATCCGATCCGAACGGGGAGCCGGGTATATCCGGTAATGATTATGACAACGGTATATTGGAGCAGAATATCAGTGAAAACGTGCTTGTGGATTCGTATTTTTCCGAGCCAATGCTGGTATGCTCGGAGCCGTTCATGCATAACTACCGGATCGCAGGTTTTATCTGCGCCTTTACGCCTATGAGCAGGATGAAGGAAGAGGCTTCCGGTTATATGGAGATCATGAATATCGGAATGATACTTATCTTCCTGGCATTGTTCGTGATATTCGCAGCCATTTATTTCTATACGGTCATCCCCATAAGGACCATAAAAACGGCTGCCGGAGAGTACGCAAAGGGCAATTACGATCAGGAGATGAAGATCAAGAGCCGTGATGAGTTTAAGGAACTTTCGGACACTATCTCCTACATGGTATCGGAGCTTAAATCAAACGAGGAAAAACAGAGAAAATTCATAGCAAATATCTCACACGATTTCAGATCACCGCTTACCTCCATAAAGGGATATGCCGAAGCCATAAAGGACGGGACCATCCCTTATGAGAACAAGGACAAGTATCTGGATGTCATCCAATTCGAGGCGGAACGTCTGCATAAGCTGACATCGAGCCTGCTGCAACTCTCAAGCATTGACAGCGGCGGATTGTCCCTCGATATCAAGAGCTTTGATATTACCACGACTATCAGAAATATCGCTGATGCTTTTGAGGGTATATGCAGGGAGAAGAAGATCCTGCTCAGACTAAAATTTGACGAGCCTAAGATATTTGTGGATGCCGATCAGGCAAGGATCGAGCAGGTTATCTACAATCTGACGGATAACGCCATCAAGTTCTCAAATAAAAACTCCGAGATCATATTGAGCGTAAGGCTCAAGGGTGCCAAGGCCGTGATAAGCGTAAAGGACTTCGGACTCGGTATACCCAAGGAGAGCATCAACAGGGTATTTGAAAGATTTTACAAGAGCGATCCTTCGAGAGGCAAGGATAAGAAGGGCACAGGTCTCGGACTTTCCATAGTAAAAGAGATCATAACAGCTCACGACGAAGAGATAAAGGTATTGAGCAATGAAGGCGCAGGCACGGAGTTCTTCTTCACGCTGCCTGTATCATAAAAAATTATAAACGGGTAAAGAGTATGGATAAGCATAAAAAGCTGACAGAAACTGAAAACGTGAATAATGAAATAATTGATAATCCCGAGTTGGAAGAAGATCTTGAAAAAAAGGATTCGGTGATAAGTGAGCAGATAAAGCCGTGGCACAAAAGGAAATTCAAAAAAATCATGAGTGTTATCGGTCTGTCGCTCCTTGCCGGAATACTGTTCGGTATAGCCGCCAGATTTGTATTTAAATATTCTGACGGTATCATAAGCAAGATATTCGGGCTCAGTGTCCAGTACGATAATGTAGTGGGTCCCCCGCCTGACTCCTCCCAGCCCCAGCCGACCGGTAAAGGTCCCGATATGCCCGATAATCCCGGAAATACACAGGATCCGAACGGTGTAAAAATAGGACAGAACCCGGGGAATCCGGGCGAAAAGCAGGGAGAACCCGTGAATACGGGAGATCAGACCGATCCTGCAACTTATGTGGCTACAGTTGAAAACTTAAACCGTGTATCCGATGCTTTGAGCAAGAGTCTTGTAACGGTCAATTCCGTAACCCGAGTGGTAAACTGGCTCGGTGACAATATAGAGCAGTCCGAATCAACCGTAGGCGTGGCTATAGCGGAGAATCCCGCGGAGCTTTTCATTCTTACATATTATGACAAGATAAGCTCGGCAGACAGGATAGAGATAGCTTTCCCCAGCGGAAATACCAATGTCGTGACCATATACAACCACGATGAAAACTATAACTTAGCCGTGCTTTCCATCAACAAGCAGTCGTTAAAGCTTGATGATATAAACGGTATCGTTATCCCCGAGATTGGTGATTCGGATGCGGTATATCCCGGTATGCCGATAGTGGGTGTCGGAAGTATAGACGGTTCCAATAAAATGGTTGATTACGGGTATATTACCAGTGACGGCTATGTTGAATACCTGACGGATTCCTCCATAGAACTCTTTACCACCAGCCTTCTTCATTCACATACGGAAGAGGGTATAGTGGCAGATACGGACGGCAGGGTCATCGGTATCATCACCAGAGTCTTAGGCGGCTCGGTAAAGGCGGATATCAATAAATGCATGAAGGTAAACAGCATTATAAAGATAGCCGAGAAGCTCTGTAACGGCGGTAATATGGTATATTGCGGTATCAACTTAGAGAATATCCCTTCATGGGTATTGAGGGAGAATGAACTTGAAAACGGCATATATGTCAACAGTGTGGAAGCATCCTCACCTGCATCCGATGCCGGTATACGTAAGGGCGATATCATTACCGCGATAAACGATGTTAAGATAAGTGATGTGAAGGAATATACCGATTTCCTTATGAATGCGACGGAAAACACATCGATAAATGTAGATCTTTACAGGAGCACAAAGGCTTCGGACAATCATATCACGGTAACGGTAAGACCGATAAATCGCAATAATTAATTATAAAGACAGAAATAAATAGGTAGCAGAAGGAGTAAAGATGAAGTATATTAGTGAATTGCGTGAGGGAGAGATAACTCATGATATATACCTGTGTAAACAGGTGCAGACACTTGTGGCAAAAACAGGTAAAAGTTATCTGTCCATAATACTTCAGGATAAGACCGGTACGCTTGATGCAAAGGTATGGGATATAACAAGCGGCGGTATTGAAGATTTTGACGCACTTGATTATATCTATGTCGAGGGCGAGGTTACTATATTCCAGGGTACCATGCAGCTGAAATGCCGCAGGATAAGGAAGTGCCGCGAGGGCGAATATGAACCTTCGGATTATCTCCCTTATTCGAGATTCGATATCGAGGCGATGTATAAAAAGCTGCTTGAGTACATAGGACTGGTAAAGGAAAAGCATTTAAGGGCTCTTTTAGAGGATCTGTTTGTAAATGATGAGGAACTCGTTAAACAGTTTAAAAAGCATTCTGCAGCAAAGTCCGTACATCACGGATTTGTCGGAGGCCTACTTGAACATACGCTCTCGGTTACCAGCCTGTGCGTGAAGTTCGCCGAGCAGTACAGTTATCTGAATAAGGATCTTCTGATCACAGCTGCCATATGCCATGACATAGGTAAAACCAAGGAATTATCCGATATGCCGGCCAACGATTATACCGATGACGGCAACCTGCTCGGACATATCGTGATGGGCTATGAGCTTTTGGGGGAAAGAATATCCCGTATAGAGGGATTTCCGCATGCACTCGGCTCAATGCTCAGACATTGCGTTCTTGCACATCACGGAGAGTATGAATTCGGATCGCCCAAAAAACCGGCCTTGGCAGAGGCTATAGCACTCCATTTTGCAGATAATCTCGATGCCAAGATGGAGACCATGAGAGAGCTTTTGGAAAGTGCGGACATGAACGCGGAATGGCTCGGTTTCCAGAGACTTTTCGAGAGCAACATGCGTAAAACCACCTATAAAGAAGACTAAGGAGCGAAAACCATGCAGATGACATTCAGATGGTATGGCGAGGGAAATGACAGCATTTCACTCGACCAGATCAGGCAGATCCCCGGCGTGGAAGGCATAGTCTGGGCACTCCATGACAAGATGCCGGGCGAAGTCTGGGAAAAAGAAGAGATACAGAAGGTAGCCGATCAGCTTCATGCACACGGATTCAACATGGATGTGGTAGAGTCTGTTAACGTACATGACGATATCAAGATCGGACTTCCCACCAGGGACAAGTACATTGAGAACTACAAGCAGACCTTAAGAAACCTTAAGGAGTTCGGTGTTAAGGTTGTCTGCTATAATTTCATGCCGGTATTCGACTGGACTAGGACTGACCTGTTCCATCCGCTTCCCGACGGTTCAACAGCTCTGTATTATGAAAAAGAAAAGATCATAGATGACCCGGTAAAGATGGCTGACTATATCTTAGAGAAGTGTGAAGGATATACGATGCCCGGCTGGGAGCCCGAGAGAATGGGCAGACTAAAGGAGCTTTTTGAGGCATATAAGCCCGTGACCAAGGAAAAGCTCTGGGACAACTTAAAGTACTTTTTGGAACAGCTGATGCCCGTATGTAAGGAGACCGATATCAAGATGGCTATACATCAGGACGATCCGCCTTGGGATATATTCGGACTTCCGAGGCTGCTGGTGGACGAGGCTTCCATTGACAGATTTTTAAAGATGGTGGACGATCCTTATAACTGTCTTACACTGTGCTCGGGCTCCATGAGCTCCAATCCGAAGAACAATGTTGCGGACATAGTAAGAAAGCATTGCGACAGGATCGCATTTGCGCATGTCAGAAACGTAAAGCATTATCCGAACGGTGACTTTTCCGAGACTTCACACCGTGACTGTGACGGTGATACGGGCGTGCTCGCTATCATGAAAGCATACCATGACTGCGGTTTTAAGGGCTATATCAGACCCGACCACGGACGTCATATCTGGGGTGAGAAGTGCAGACCGGGCTATGGTCTGTATGACAGGGCTTTAGGTATCATGTACCTGCTCGGCATCTGGGATACGTTAGAGAGGTACGATAAATGAAACTTACATTAGAGGGAATAAAGAACAAGGACGCATGGAACGGCTTTAAGCTTCCTGCATTTGATATCGAAAAGATGTGTGAGACCACAAAGAAGACTCCGGGATGGATACATTTCGGTTCGGGAAATATATTCAGAGCCTTCCTTTGCTCTGCAGCACAGGAGCTTCTTGATACAGGTGTTATGACATCCGGTATCACGGCTGCTGAAAGCCATGGAACGGAGATCATCACCGAGTGCTTTAAGCCCCACGACAACCTGTGTGTGGCAGTTACTCTTAACGGCGACGGAAGCACATCAAAGGAAGTTGTGGCATCAGTAGGCGAAGCACTTACTACCGCATATGATTTTAACAGGATAGCAGATATATTCTGTACAGATTCCCTTCAGATGGTATCCTTTACCATCACCGAAAAAGGCTATGCACTGCGCGATGCATCAGGCAATATCTTCCCGATGGTAGATGCTGATAAGAATACAGACCCTTCCGTAATATTGTCAGATATGGCAGCTGGAAAGCAGAACCACCACTTGATGGCAGTGCTTACGGCACTTACCTTAAAGAGAAAACAGGTAAGCGGGAAGCCCATAGCACTTGTATCCATGGATAACTGCTCACATAACGGCGAAAAGATAGAAAATGCAGTAAAAGAGATAGCAGGAGCCTGGGCTGATAAGGGATATATCACTGAAGATGATGTGGAATATTTAAATACAAAAGTAAGCTATCCCTGGAGCATGATAGATAAGATCACTCCCAGACCTGACAAAAAGGTAGAGGAGATGCTCATCGCCGACGGCATAGATGAGATCAAGCCCTTCGTAACACCTAACGGCACATATATAGCAGCCTTTGTCAATGCCGAAAGACCTCAGTATCTTGTGATAGAGGATGATTTCCCGAACGGAAGGCCTGCACTGGAGAAGGCCAGAGGCATTATGTTCACCGACAGGGATACGGTAAATAAGGCAGAGAGAATGAAGGTATGTACATGTCTTAATCCCCTTCATACCGCGCTTGCCGTATACGGATGCTTACTTGACTATACATCCATATCAGCTGAAATGAAGGATACGGAGCTTGTGAACCTCATTACAAAGATGAGCAGGCTCGAGGGCATGCCGGTAGTTGTAAATCCCGGTATACTTGACCCTGAGAAGTTTTTACAGGAGTGCTTAACCGAGCGCTTCCCCAATCCCTTCATGCCGGATACTCCCCAGCGTATAGCTACGGATACATCCCAGAAGCTTCCCATCAGATACGGTGAGAACTTTAAGGCTCATATCGAAAAAGGTGATGTGGATACATTGAAATATATGCCTCTTGTTATAGCAGGCTGGCTGAGATACCTTTTTGCAGTTGATGATAACGGAGAAGCATTTGAACCTTCATCCGATCCGCTCCTTGCTACCGCACAAGGGATGCTTAAGGGCATTGCTTTTGGCAGGACTGATGTGAAGGAAGATGAGCTTAAGGAAATCCTTTCCAACGAAGTAATATTCGGAACAGACCTTTATAAAGCAGGACTTGCGGGGCTTATATGTAAGTACTTTAACGAGCTTAATGCAGGAAAGGGTGCTGTAAGAAGTACTTTAAAGAAATATTGCGACTGAAACAACGGAAACAGAAACAATGGAAATTGAAATAATATAACAAAAAAATGTCATCCCGGCAATGCGAAGGATGACATTTTTTATGTTAAACCTATTCTCTATATCCCAATCTATTTCTTGTTCAGATTGTATCCGATCACAGAACCGGTGATACCTCCGAGGATATGAGTGAACTGTGATACGTTGTCGTCCACGAATATGCCCTGGTATATCTGCTGCCCTAAGTAAAGCACTGCTACAAGTATGAATGTAAGCGGGATCTCCCTGTCCTTAAAGCTGGTAAATGAAGCTAAAAGGATAAATGCGAATACCACGCCGCTTGCACCCATAAGTGCTGAGTTCGGGAACAGTATAAAGTGTGCGATACCGGTGATAAGTGCCGTAATAGCCATGGTCCACACAAGTGTTTTCCCGCCGTATCGCTCCTCCAACATAGGTCCGAGTATAAGTATGGTCATGAGGTTGCCCGTAAGGTGGGACATCGAGCTGTGCCCGAATATATGACAGAAGAATCTGAAATATGTAAGCGGACTGGCCAGTGAGGAACGGTATACCGAGAACAATGCCGCATTTGTATTATTATGCGTGAGCTCTCCGAGTACAAACGCCACCACGCAGATGGCGGTAAAGGTAAGTATGACAGGTGAGTTTAATACTATCTTATATTTTGAACTGCTGCTGTTGCTGCCCGATCTTGAAACTGCCATTATTATACCTCCTAAATCATCATCTTTAACTTCTCGGGAAATACCGAGAATGTTACATGATCGTTTTTGCCAACTATCTCCCCGTCCGTATGTATGGTCATGGGAGCTTCAGCCTTTATCTCGACGGTCTTTGCCGTAATCTGCTCAACACCCTTATACAGTATATGTTTCCCTTTTGCTATCTTGGTCATCAGGTACAGATGCTTGAGCCTCGAGATATCATGAGCTACCAAAACAGTGATCTTTCCGTCATAGGGATTGGCTGCAGGAGCCATGGGCATTCCGCCTCCCTCATAACGGGTGTTCATAGCTGTGGCAAAAAGCAGCCGGTCGCATTTAATGGTACGCTTGCCGTCTATGGTGACTACTGCCTTTCTCGGCTTATTGGTAAATACAAGCGCAAGACCTATCATATAATATACAAGCTTACCCAGACCGAATTTATTTAAAAACTTCTTCAGCCTTGAGTGCAGGGCCTTTTCACAGATATCAGCATCATAACCGATACCGGAGCTGACTCCGAACTTCCTGACTATGTCCCCGTCCTCGGAAATGACAAGACCGTGATCTATACGTATACAGCGCTTCGGATGTATGGTATGCTCCATAACGCTTAACGGATCCTGGGGGATACCCAGTCCGCGTGCAAAGTCGTTGCTTGAGCCCATGGGTATATAGCCCAGTATAAAACTGTCATACCCGAACAGTCCGTTTATACCTTCATTAACGGTACCGTCACCGCCTGCCAGCACTATCCTTTTCATCTCAGGATGTTCTTCGCATATACGGCGGGCTATCTTTTCCGCATCATTCTGTATGGTGGTAAAACATACTTTATAATCTATCCCTGCGGATTTTAATTTCTCCTCAAGGTCATGCCAGAGATTTTTGGCTTTCCCTGTCTGGGAACCCGGATTTACGATAAAATAATACATGGCATTACTCCTTTGACATCTTTCTAAAGATTTTACCATAACGTATAAAAAAAGGGAACTTAAATTTTAATTTTATTCGTAAATAAATCATAAAAAAAGTGCGGGTTGATGATCATGCTTTTATTGCATGAACATGCCCGCACTGATACTCAGTGTAATAAAAAAGTGTGTGTAAAAAAGTTAAAATAAGTGTATTATAATTTAGTGATATAATATTTTATAAGGTGCCTTTTTATTTCTTAAATGCCTCCTGTAAAAATAAAATTGTTTCACGGCACGGATATACCGGATCCGGCTCAAACGGGAAACAGCCGGTGATCATCCCGTATTTCTCCTTTTCCTTTATGCGGGCCCGGTCTCCTAAATTGACAAACAACCTCCAGTTCGAGATATCCGTATTTCCTGCCGCAAGTTCCTTTAAAAAAACGTATTCATCTTGAAGCCATGGTGCATCACCTGCCACTGCTATCTTTATATCACAAAGTCTTAATGTGTTTTTGGCTCTTAAAAAATCCCTGCCAAGATCAAAGACCATGCAGTCACAGTCAGGGTCCGACAGGAGCTCATTGTCACTCACAAAGGGCACATATGTAACCCTGTGAAATGTAAACTCCTTATCAGGCTCACTGCCCCCGAGCGCATCTATGAGGCGTGATATATCACCATGTCCGTTCTGTTCATAAAGCCGGACCTTCAGCTTTAGCTCATCACTTAAGAAATTGCTGACGGCTACTGCGATATGTGTGACGCCCAGGCGCGGACCAAGACCGAAAATACCTATACGTTTTCCGTAAAAATCATTTTTTGTGTTTCTTTTAGATATAAATGCCATATAAACCTGCCGCATCATTCTATGATGATCCCGGCATATACCGCGATTTCGTGCAGTACGGTCTTCACCTCCGTGTCCTTAAGTATCTCGTCCGCAGAAGATGTAAAAGGGAATGCCAGATATTTTTCGCCTTCTAATGCATCAGCCAAAAATATGCTTATAACAGAAGCGGGAGTGACAAGGAAGACCCGTTTACTGCACCTGCGCGACAATGCCCTTGCCTTTACGGCTTCACCGGCTTCCCAGCACCGGTTACCTAAGGTGATGCAGACTATATCGGATCCGTAAAACTCCTCCGGCATATCCTTTGTGAGGCAGCCGTAATCAAGGATGATATCTCCGATATCCGGCGGACTGCTCTCGTAGCTTTTGCGGGACAGAGTATCAAGCCCGGCCAATGCTCGAATATCACTCACAGGCCCGGACAGCGAATACCATGCTCCGGAATCATTTGCTTCCACGTAAGTACATTTGCGTCCTATTGAAGTCAGATACCCCGCAAAGAGTAATGAGATAAACGTAGTGCCGGTGTTTTTTTCGGCACCTGCAAATGCTATACGTAATGGTTTTATTGAAAAACTGCTTTCGCTTTTTTGTAGTTCTTTAATGCGTGCTATCAATCCTTCGACACTTCCTATCCTGTGCCAGATGGTTTTGTCGGTGCTTTTGTTTACTATCTTTTGTAATGCCTTTGCCGGCTTACCTGAAATATTACTGTGGCAAAGCATATACTCTAAGAGTTTTCCTATGGAATAAATGTCGGAACTATTTGTGATCTTCCCGCCGCGAAACTGCTCCGGGGATGCAAAAGCTTTGGTCCCGAATATTCTTTTATCATGGGAATTATGCGGATATGCACTTCCAAAATCTATCAAAAAACAATTATTGTCCGAAATGATAATATTATCGGGCTTGATATCAAGATAGACTATCTGCTCCGGAAGTGTGTGTAGATAATTGATAATGTTACTGATCTGGATAATGAAATGAAATATTTCCTTCTCCGAAAGAAGTCTTTTTCCGCACAGACTTCTTAAAGATTCTCCCGTTATGTACTGCTCGATGATATATGTATACTCATCGTCCTCGTCTAGATCATAAATTTCGGGGATAAACGGGTGTTTAAGATTTTTTAAAAGATGGGCTTCTTTTATCAGACGATCGTGATATGGTGACGTCTTTTTTATGCCCTTGATGATCCTTTTCACATTGAGTGCAGTGTGCTCAGCAAGCCATACCACAGAGTCACTGTGCTCGCATATCTGTGAAATAATCCTGTATTTACCTGTACCGGCCGTCATGCCTCCTTTCCGCAGTTTCATAAAACCATATTCAGTATAACGGAAGATTTAAAAAAAATCAAGAATTTTATTAAGTTTTAATTGACTTAAAAAGCAAAAATGATTATACTTCAAGATACCTTAATAAGGTACCCTGAATATGGGTAAAAAGTTTATTAATTAAAGTACGTTTTATGCCGATATATATAGGGAGGAACCATCATGACGAAGTCATGATCTTATAATGTTCCGACCGAAATGCCGCCGAACAACGTGAGGGGGCAATACATATTATTAAGAGAAGAAAAAGATAAGGAGGACGTGTATATGAGAATAGAACGCATTAATGAAAATCAGATACGCTGCACCCTTACTAAAGAAGATCTTTACAGCCGCCAGCTTAAAATCAGCGAGCTTGCATACGGTAGTGAAAAAGTCAAGGAATTATTTGTTGAAATATGTAAAAGAGCATTTGTGGAGTGTAATTTCCAGATAGAGGATACTCCTCTTATGATAGAAGCCATACCTGTGTCCCAGGACTGCCTGGTACTTGTAATGACCAAGGTTAACGATCCCGAGGAGCTTGATACCCGTTTTTCACACTTTACCGCACCGCCCGATGAGTCGGATCCCATTCTTTCGAATGAAGAAAGAGTATATGCGGATGAAGTCTTAGGGTGCATGGAGCACTTGAATAAGCTTCTGGGCGATCCGCTTGCTTCCAAGATATTTAACCCCGAGGAAGCAGCCGGAGTCGAGATATCCGTAAAGAGCTTAAGTAAGGTGTATATGTTTGATTCGCTTGATGAAGTGATCAGACTTGCCAAGGTGATATATAAGCAGTATGACGGTGAGAACACACTGTACAAAAACCCCGAAACCGGACTTTACTATCTCGTGGTATGCATGTCTTCACATACTCCCGAGCAGTTCAACAAGGTGTGCAACATCATATCCGAGTATGTTACCTCAGAGCGTCCCGGACCTTTAGATATCGAGTATTTCAAGGAGCACTACGAGGTGATCATAAAGGATAAGGCGATACAAGTACTTAAAAAATTCTGAATATGTAAAACAGCAGCAAAAAAATGTCATCCTTCACATTGCCGGGATGACATTTTTTGTGATATATTATGTAAAGCTTGTGCCCGTTTTTAACTCGTCTTTTTTACTGCCGTCGGTGATATGCCGAATCTCTTTTTAAAGAGCTTACTGAAGTGGTAAGCATCATCGTATCCGACACTGTCGGCTATCTCTCGGACATTTAAGTCGGTGGAGGACTCTAGGAGCTCCTTTGCCTTGTCCAGCCTGATATTTATCAGGTATCTTATGGGTGTATCACCCGTTACCATCTTGAATATCTTTGAGATATAGAAGGGACTTACATACATGTTTTCCGATATGAGCTCGAGGGATATTTTCTCGGCATAGTGCTCTTCGAAGTACAGGATGATCTCTTCGACGATCTTGTTCTTGTTGATGGACTCAAATGCCACATGGCCGCCGGGTTCACCGGGCAGCTGTTCGTCGCGGAGGACTGCCAGCATATACTGCATGAGATAGGACTGCATCATATAATATCTGCCTATCTTATATACATCGTTTTCTGCACTCATTGAGGTGCACAGCCTCATGAGCTTTTGCTTCAGTTCCGGACCGGTCTTGTACACCGGGAGGCTCCTCAGCATAAAGTGGTTAGGCTCCATACCGGTGAGACAGAAGTCGGATACACCGATGAAGAACTCATATGTAGGGGTGTTCTTGTTGGCTACAAATGCCTGATGATAGCAGCCGGGATTAAATACCAAAAGGTCACCCTCCTCAACATCATAGAAGGTGCCGTCTATCTTATATCTTCCTTTACCTGACATGATAAAAGCCAGTTCCACATGCTCGTGGCAGTGGTAGCGCTCTTCGTCCTTGGTACGTATACCCTTCCAGGTATATAGAAAGGTCGGGTTAAAATCATAAGCTATTACGCTGTCTGTTTTCTGCATATGTACCTCCGTGGATTTATCGATAGTTAAGATTATAGCACTAAAAATGATAAAAAACAAAGCTTTTTTTATTTGACTTCGATTGTTTTTTTTGAGATAATGAAATCAGAGTGGTCAGAATTTATTTGATGCATCATTTTGTTACTTAAGGAAACGCGGAAAACGTTTCCGGGTTACTATGATAAGCGGAAGAAAACGGGATTATGAAAACTAAGAACCATATCGGACTCATGTATTTTATAGTACATTTTATAATTGAGATAACCTGTTATTATATAGCATTTTCATATGTGAATGACGCTCAGTTCATGATACTTGCATTTCTTTATGATATGCTCGCTTTCATCCCCGAAGGCTTTTACGGGATGCTGAATGATATAGGATTAAAGATACACTTCGGTTATATAGGCATGATAATAGCCGGAGCTGCGCTTCTGATGTTTGCATTTGATGTGAAGCCTGTTATAGCCATAGTGACAGTAGCCATAGGTAACGGCATGATACATGTGCAGGGGGCCCAGATGACTTTAAGGTCTTCAGGAGGTAAGATGTTCCCGAGCGCATTGTATGTGGCGGGCGGTTCATTCGGCGTGGTTACCGGAAGACTGCTGGCAGTAGGCCGGGTACCTGTGGTGCCTGTCATCATCATACACTGTCTTATGGTCATACCCATTATACTCGCTGATAAGCAGAAGGAGAGAGTATTGGCGGGAGAGCTTGCAGACTACAACTACGCGGACGAGAAGACCGGGAGAAGTCTCGTGATAGGCATAGCTGTATGTATAGTAATACTGAGGGCCTATATGGGCAGTGTCGTCCCTACATCCTGGAATGATGATTCTGTGACGCTGATACTTCTGTTTTCTTCCTTAGGACTCGGCAAAGCCCTGGGCGGGTACCTGATAGATAAGATAGGTATGAGGATTACTGTATTTATCAGTACCATATGTTCACTGCCGTTTCTGATATTCGGCGATAAGCTCATGGTGGTCTCCCTTATAGGTCTTATGCTTTTCAGTATGACTATGGCTGTGGCTCTGGGACTTCTGGTATCCGTTATGAAGGAGTACCCGGGTCTCGCCTTCGGACTGACCACAGTGGGATTGTTTTTCGGAGTATTTATCGCAGCATTTATAAAATTTGACGATCTGTTTGTAAACTGCGTGAGCTTAGCTGTTATGACACTTATCAGCTACTTTGCATTAAGGCTTATAATCCGGAAAGATAAGAAAAATGGAAGTAATTAGACAATTGGCTTTAACCCTTGCACTCACATTGGTCATTGAGATAACCCTGGCGGTGCTGTTAAGGGTAAGAGGTACTTTTGATATCATATTTTTGATATTGATCAACTGCATAACCAACCCGACCGTAAATGTCATATACGGATTTATAATAGGGTATACTGATATAGAGGCGTGGAGTTTCGCGGGCTGGGTGGTCGTGCTCATACTTGAGTTTCTGGTATGGATAGCAGAAGCGTTAATGATAAAGAAGCTGTTGGAATATAAGAAGATAAAGCCGATGCTGTTATCGCTGATACTTAATGTGTCTTCGTTTTTGCTGGGGCTGGTAATACTGTAAAGGGGGTTGAGTAGTATGATGGGGATGGTTTATTTTCTTGATATAGTGAACCCGGGAGGATTGGTGACGTTCCTTATTGTGCCGTTGATCGCACTTATAATCGTGGTGGTTCTCGCAATCATTATCATTCACGAGGTTGTTACCTACAAGAAGGATAAGAACGCAGATTCTGATGTCAGTAAGGTAAGCCCGAAAGATTGGGCAGAAAACCGAAATGAAGAAAAAGATGTTGACAATTAGGGCAAAATGTACTAATATTCGTTTTATGTATAGGCAAAAACGATGATGGAGACAGTAGCGCGTACAGGAAAAGCACAGTGAGCCTGCGGCAGTGGAAAGCAGGTATGAGTACTTACGAGGTGAACATCACTCCGGAGTTTTATGACTGAACCGGCAGTAGGTCATAACGGTTTCCCCCGTTACAGGGATCGGCATGAAAGCGGAAAGTGCCTGTTTACAGGGATTTTTGCGGAGTGCTTACAAAATAGGTGGTTAAAATACGGCGGCTGTATTCCTGTTTTGGAGTAGAGCCGCTTTTATATGTCGTCATCACGAAGTGATGATGACAGTCGGTAAGAAGGGAGAGATTAATATGTTCAAAAAAGTTACCACCGACATGAATTTTGTCGAGAGAGAAAAACAGGTGGAGCAGTTCTGGAAAGATGAAGATATCTTTAAGAAAAGCATGAAGCTCCGTGAAGGCTGCCCTACATATACCTTCTATGACGGACCGCCTACAGCAAACGGCAAGCCGCACATCGGCCACGTGCTGACCAGAGTTATAAAGGATATGATCCCCAGGTACCAGACCATGAAGGGTAAGTTCGTACCCCGTAAGGCAGGCTGGGATACACACGGACTCCCCGTAGAGCTTGAAGTAGAAAAGCTCTTAGGCCTTAACGGCAAGGACCAGATTGAGCAGTACGGTATTGAGCCCTTTATCAGGAAATGTAAGGAATCTGTATGGAAATATAAGGGGATGTGGGAGGATTTCTCCGGCACCGTAGGCTTTTGGGCCGACATGGAAAACCCTTATGTTACATACGATGATAATTTTATAGAGTCGGAGTGGTGGGCGCTTAAAGAGATCTGGAATAAAAACCTGCTCTATAAGGGCTTTAAGATCGTGCCTTACTGCCCTCGCTGCGGTACCCCTCTTTCAAGTGCCGAGGTATCCCAGGGGTATAAGACCGTAAAGGAGCGTTCTGCAGTAGTAAGATTTAAATGTGTGGGTGAGGATGCTTACTTCCTCGCATGGACCACAACACCCTGGACTCTTCCTTCAAACGTAGCTCTTTGCGTAAATCCTTCCGATACTTACGTAAAGGTTAAGTGCGTTGACGGTTATACCTACTATATGGCTGAGGCACTTCTTGATACCGTGCTTTCAAAGGCTAAGCCTGTTGATGGTGCAGAGCTTGCAGAAGGTGCTAAGCCTTATGAGGTGCTTGAGACTTATAAGGGTAAGGATTTAGAGCGTAAGGAATATGAGCCTTTATTTAACTGTGCCAAGGCAGTGGCTGACAAGCAGGGCAAAAAGGGCTTCTATGTAACATGTGACGATTACGTTACCATGTCAGACGGTACCGGTATCGTTCATATAGCTCCTGCATTCGGTGAGGATGATGCAAATGTAGGAAGAAATTATGACCTTCCTTTTGTACAATTGGTAAACGGCAAGGGCGAGATGACCGAGGATGCTCCCGCAGCAGGCCTGTTTGTTAAGAAGGCCGATCCCGAGATATTAAAGATGCTTGACGCAGAAGGCAAGCTGTTCGATGCTCCTAAGTTTGAGCATGAGTATCCTCATTGCTGGAGATGTGATACTCCTCTTATCTACTATGCAAGAGAGTCATGGTACATCAGAGAGACAGCTGTAAGGGATGACCTTATAAAGAATAACAATACGGTTAACTGGATACCCGAGTCCATCGGCAAGGGCCGTTTCGGCAACTGGCTTGAGAATATCCAGGACTGGGCTATATCACGTAACAGATACTGGGGTACACCTCTTAATATCTGGGAGTGTGAATGCGGTCACTTGGAGTGCATCGGTTCACGCGCGGAGCTTGCTGAGAGAAGCGGCAACCCCGACAATGCTAAGATAGAGCTTCACAGACCTTATATAGATAATGTGACCTTCACATGCCCTGATTGCGGTAAGGTAATGCACAGGGTACCTGAGGTTATAGACTGTTGGTTTGATTCCGGTGCCATGCCTTTCGCACAGCATCATTATCCTTTTGAAAACAAGGAACTTTTTGAGCAGCAGTTCCCGGCAGATTTCATCTCCGAGGCTGTAGACCAGACAAGAGGATGGTTCCATTCACTTATGGCTGAATCAACACTCCTCTTTAACAAGAGCCCTTACAAGAATGTAGTTGTACTCGGTCTGGTTCAGGATGAGAACGGACAGAAGATGTCTAAGTCCAAGGGCAATGCGGTAGATCCTTTTGATGCGCTTGCAAAATTCGGCGCAGATGCTATCCGCTGGTATTTCTACATCAATTCTGCACCCTGGCTGCCCAACCGTTTCCATGATAAGGCAGTGCTTGAGGGCCAGAGAAAGTTCATGGGTACTCTTTGGAATACCTACGCTTTCTTCACACTTTATGCAAATATAGATAATTTCGATCCTACAAAATATACACTTGATTATGCACAGCTTCCTGTTATGGATAAGTGGCTGCTTTCACGTCTTAACTCAACAGTAAAAGAGACTGACGATAACCTTGCCAACTACCGTATCCCCGAGGCTGCCAAGAGCCTGCTCTCATTCGTCGATGAGATGAGCAACTGGTATGTAAGACGCTGCCGTGAGAGATTCTGGGCTAAGGGCATGGAGCAGGATAAGATCAACGCATATATGACATTGTATACGGCGCTTGTTACTATCTCCAAGGCTGCAGCACCCATGATACCTTTCATGACAGAGGATATCTACAGGAACCTTGTGGTAGGTGTAGATGCATCAGCTCCCGAGAGTATACATCTCTGCGACTACCCGGTATGTGATGAGTCTATGGTAGATAAGCAGCTTGAGAAGGATATGGAGCTCGTACTTGAAGCAGTAGTTATAGGACGTGCCTGCAGAAACGAAGCAAATACAAAGCAGCGCCAGCCTTTGGCTAAGATGTATGTAAAGTCCAACAACTCACTCAGTGAATTCTACCAGGATATCATAAAGGATGAGCTTAATGTAAAGGCTATAGAGTTTACGGATGACGTATCCGGATTTACAAACTATACATTTAAGCCTCAGTTAAAGACTCTTGGCCGCAGGTTCGGTGCAAGGCTTAATGCCTTAAAGGAAGTGCTCTCATCGCTTGACGGTTCTAAAGCTTTTGCGGAACTTAACGAGAAGGGCAGCATCACTGTAGAGGTAACAGGTGAGACTGAGGTATTGGAGAAGGATGACCTCCTTATCGAGGCAGCTAAGCGTGAGGGCTTTGTATCCGGCGAGGATAACGGCATCACCGTAGTACTTGATACCAATCTTACTCCCGAGCTTATAGAGGAAGGCTTTGTAAGAGAAGTTATCAGCAAGGTACAGACCATGCGTAAGGATTCGGGCTTTGAGGTTATGGACAGGATCACGGTATATGTATCCGGCAATGACACCATCAAGGCAGTATGCGAAAAGAACGAGGACAGCATAAAGAAGGTTGTATTGGCGGACGAAATCGTGTATAATAGTACGGAAGGCACCGTAAAGGATTGGAACCTTAACGGGGAAGACGTAACACTCGGTGTAAAGAAGAACTAAAGGAGATTTGCTATGAAGCTTAACAAGAAGGAATTCAAGGCCAGCGTAGAGAACTATCTGATGACTCTCTACCGCAAGGCACCCGAAGAGGCTACCAAGCAGCAGATGTTCCAGGCTGTTTCCTATGCCATTAAGGAGTATGTAGTCGATGACTGGTTTGAGACACATAAGGAATTCGAAAGAAAGGACGGTAAGATCGTTTACTATATGTCCATGGAGTTCCTCATGGGTAGAGCTCTCGGTAATATATTGATCAATCTGAAAGCCAATAAGGAAGTGGCAGCAGTGCTCGATGAGCTCGGGTTTGACCTTAACTCGATAGAGGATGAAGAACCGGATCCCGCACTCGGAAACGGCGGCTTAGGCAGACTTGCGGCATGTTTCCTGGATTCACTTGCAACTCTCGGATATCCCGCATGCGGATGCGGTATCCGTTATAAATACGGCATGTTCAAGCAGAAGATAGAGAACGGTTTCCAGGTAGAGGTACCCGACAACTGGCTTAAAGAGGGATATCCTTTTGAGATGTGCGATCAGGAGAATTCACAGATCGTCAAATTCGGCGGATATGTCCGCATGATCAGAAAGGATGACGGAAGGGAATACTTCATCCAGGAGGGTTACAGCTCCGTAGAGGCAGTTCCTTACGATATCCCGATAGTAGGATATAACAACCATTTTGTAAATACTTTACGTATCTGGGATGCAAGAGCTATCGATACATTCCAGCTGGACTCATTCGATAAGGGTGATTACCACAAGGCTGTAGAACAGCAGAACCTGGCCAATACCATCGTTGAGGTGCTTTACCCCAATGATAATCACTATGCAGGCAAGGAGCTACGTTTAAAGCAGCAGTATTTCTTCGTATCCGCATCGGTACAGCTGGCTGTAAAGAAGTACTTGGAGCATCATGATGACATAAAGAAATTACCTGAAAAGGTATGCTTCCAGCTGAATGATACACATCCTTCAGTCACTGTAGCAGAGCTTATGCGTATTCTTATGGATGAGCATTATCTTACATGGGACGAGGCATGGGATATCACAACAAGATCATGTGCATATACTAACCACACCATCATGTCAGAGGCGCTCGAGAAGTGGCCCTTAGAGCTTTTCTCAAGGCTTCTTCCCAGGATCTACCAGATAGTGGAAGAGATCAACCGCCGCTTTATCCGTGAGATACAGGTTAAGTTCCCCGGCGATTATCATAAGATCGAGAAGATGGCTATCGTTTACGACGGACAGGTACGTATGGCAAATCTGGCAATAGTAGGCGGCTTCTCGGTAAACGGTGTTGCAAAGCTCCATACGGAGATACTTAAGAACCAGTCACTTAAAGAATTTGCCGAGTACTTCCCCGGCAAGTTTAACAACAAGACCAACGGTATCACACAGCGTCGTTTCCTTCTTCACGGAAATCCGCTTTTGGCTGACTGGGTAACAGAAAAGATAGGCGCTGACTGGATCACAGACCTTTCAAAGATGGATAAGTTAAGCCTCTACGCAGATGATGAGAAGGCACAGCACGAGTTTATGAACATCAAGTACAAGAACAAGGTGAGACTTGCCCAATATATCTTAGAGCATAACGGTATCGAGGTAGATCCGAGATCGATATTCGATGTTCAGGTAAAGCGTCTGCATGAGTACAAGCGTCAGCTCTTAAATATCATGCATGTTATGTACCTGTACAATGAGTTAAAGGCTAACCCCGAGATGGACTTCTATCCGAGGACCTTCATCTTCGGCGCAAAGGCTTCGGCAGGCTATCGCAGGGCTAAGGCCATCATCAAGCTCATTAACAGTGTGGCTGATGTGGTAAACAACGATCCGGCTATCCGCGGCAGGATAAAGGTCGTATTTATAGAGAACTACCGTGTATCTAACGCAGAGATTATATTTGCTGCATCTGACGTATCAGAGCAGATATCTACAGCTTCAAAAGAGGCATCCGGTACCGGTAACATGAAGTTTATGCTTAACGGTGCCATCACCTTAGGTACCATGGACGGTGCTAACGTAGAGATCGTACAGGAAGTAGGCGAGGAGAACGCAGTTATCTTCGGACTTTCCGCACAGGAAGTCATAAACTACGAGAACAACGGCGGCTACAACCCCAAGGAGATCTACAATACAGATACAGAGCTCCGTATGGTAATGACACAGATGATAAACGGTTACTATTCACCTCAGAATACCGAGCTGTTCAGGGAGCTTTACAATTCGCTCTTAGAGCAGAACGGCGGAGAGAGAGCTGACCAGTACTTTATCTTAAAGGATTTCCGTCCCTATGCCGATGCCCAGAAAAAAATAGAGGCTATGTACAGGGATGAGTCCCGCTGGGCTAAGTCAGCTATGCTGAATGTGGCAAAGTGCGGCAAGTTCTCATCAGACCGTACTATCGAAGAGTATGTACAGGATATCTGGCATCTTGAGAAGCTTACTATCAAGCCTTCCGCTAAATAATGATAAAGGCCTGATATAGCTTGATAATACAAAGGTAATATGTTTAAATCCCACATCTTTATGATGTGGGATTTTTTTGACTTCTACGATAATCTGTGGTAAAATTACTCTGTATAATGTTTTGTTAAAACACATATGAGCAGGGGATGAGAAATGAACACAAAAAAGATTTCGATAATAATCCCGATATATAATGCCATGCCGTACCTGGAAGAATGTTTGAGTAGCGTTGTGAGTCAGGATTATTCCGATAAAGAGATAATTCTGATAGATAACGGCTCCTGTGACGGAAGCCTTCAGGTATGCGAGGACTATGCCATAAAGTACAGTTGCGTCAAAATGTACAAGGTGAACGATTTTTCTATCGGAGCGGCCAGAAATTTAGGACTGAAAAAAGCGGACGGGGAATATATCATGTTTGTGGATGCGGATGATATTCTTCCGGACAGGTCCGTTGTATCTAAAATGTATAAAAAGACTTCGGCTAAGGCTGCCGATATCTGCGTAGGAAATTTCAGCAGGCTGTGGGGTGAAAAAATACTTCATGCCTCATCCCACAGAAAGTTCAGCAGATATGATACTTCCGGGGCTCCCTTCCTTTTTACGGGGTTTTTCTCGGTGGATACACTTTCATATGTTTGGGCAAAAATGTACAGGGCATCGTTTATCCGTGACAATGATATTTCTTTTACCGACTGTGTATATGCGGAGGATAAGCTTTTTAATCTGATCTGCGCCGCAAAAGGTGCAAAATATGTTTTTTTAAACAGAGAAGTGTATATACACAGGAATACGCCCAGTTCGGTATCCAACAGTTACCGTATACATACACATATGGTATGGCCCGAGATAGCGGGGATTCTTAAGGAAAGATTGGAAAGGGACGGTTTACTTAACGATCTCTGGGAAAATATTATCGCATATACCATATTTTTCGGCTGTTTCTTTGACTGTAAGATGGAATATGAATATACAGATAAGAATGCGGGCAGTGTGGTAAGACTTTTGAAAAATTATGCGATCGATCCGTTGTCGAAGAAAAGCTTCCGTATGCTTACCCGGGTTAAATGTATTTCAATGATACCTTCAAGACTATACAGGATTCTTATTTTCGGGTTTGCGGTATGTATGAGTATGCATATGTACCGGGTGCTCGCCTTTGGTATAAAGTTGATCACGGATCTGAAAATTGACGAAATGCTTTCGGATACAGGGAGAAAACCCTCGTAGGAAAGGAATATATGCCATATTTACTGAGTTATACAAGAAAGCCCATAGACAATATCATATATGATGCAAGGCTTGCCTGCAGTATGCATATAGCTGTAAGTGCCGATGGCGTACGTTACCGTGCACTTAACCATAACTCGGGCGTGCTGTTCGGAAAAGCTACCGAAAATCCCGATGGCTCGCTCAATCCCAAGGCACTTAAAAAGCCATATATATTAAAAGCGGATGACTGCTTTGAGATCATAGCGCTGCGTACGGCGGGGGACGGAGAGTCCGATCCTGAGATAGATAACGGCATCAAAGCCATATTTGAGGACAATGAAGGTATGAGCGGTGAATCCGCATATACACCGGTAAAGTATGTGACCAAGGATTTCCTTTTATATTCGGAGCCTGTAGTCATAGCTCCGGATGAGTACCTTAAGGCTATCGCCAAGGTGAGGAGTTCGTGCGTATGGTCCTCTCTTTCGGAAACTGCACTTAAGGGCTGTGACGGGATAGAGGGTGTGATACCCTGCTGTGTGGTAGAGATAAGCGATGAACTTTTTGACAGGCTGACGAAGAAGCTTACTACTCCTTACAATACCGGAGTCAGCTTCCCGGAGAGTATTACGGTAAGCTCAAAAGAAGAACTGAAGGATTATCGTGCCGTATCTTCTTACAGTGACGGCTCCACTGCATTAAGAAGTGTGGACTGGAACCTGGACGGGATAGAGTTTGATGTTCCGGGGGATTATCTTCTCTCAGGCAGACTGCGCCAGGAGCATTTTGAGTTCCCGATAGCTTTAAACCGTGCGGACCCGTGCATGATAAGATGGAACGGGAAGTACCTGTTTATAGCGACCAATGATGCTGACGGCAATCATACGCTCTATATCCGCGAAAGTGAAAGCTTAAAGGATATAGCTTCGGCTGATGAAAAACTTATCCTTGATTCCGATACATATGAGAACATCAAAGGTCTTCTCTGGGCTCCCGAATTCCATGTGATAGGTGACAGACTGTATATATTCTTTGCATGTACTCCGGGTGAGTTTTTCTGCGAGGAGTCCCACGTCATGTATCTTAAGAAAAACGGCAATCCGTTAAATAAAAAGGACTGGAGTAAGCCCAAAAGAGTGACAAAAGCAGACGGCTCCGATATATGTGAGGCAGGTAAGGAGATCACACTTGATATGACTGCTTTTGCCTGGGAAGGGAAATGGTATGCCGTATGGTCAGAGAGACAGTTTTTACCTAAGGACCTGGGTGCATGGCTCTATATAGCCGAGCTTGATCCCGAAAAGCCCTGGATGCTTAAAAGTGAGCCGGAAGTGCTATCAAAGCCCGAACCGGGCTGGGCCAACAATCATACCTTTGTGGATGAAGGGCCGTTTGCACTGCCTTGCGAGAACAAACTTTTCCTTACGTTTTCTTCCGCTGCGGTTGATACATCTTATGTAGTGGGACTGCTGCAGACAGAAAAGGGGAAGGATCCCTTAAAACGGGAAAATTGGAGAAAGACAGAGTATCCGATCCTTACATCGAGGAGTGTACCGGGTGAGTACGGCACCGGTCATAATGCATATATGATCGATGAGGACGGAACAATATGGAATACGTATCATGCACGTCCGGGCACAGAAGCCCCGAGGAGCAGCGGCATAAGGAGAGTCCATTTTGATATGGACGGAGAGCCGGTGCTTGATATGACTGAGGACCTGGATATCAATCCGATATTCGGGATCGTGAAGACGAGGCTGATCGTGAGGTAAGGAAAACACCTCATCCGGCTGCTTCGCAGCCACCTTCCCTTCGCCAGGGAGGGCTAAACGGAAAGATGCAGATGAATATGGAGGAAGAAAATGAAAGCATATATTTTTTTGGCTGACGGATTTGAGGAAGTGGAAGCACTTACAACTGCGGATCTGCTTATCAGGGCAGGTGTTGAGACCAAGCTTGTAAAGGTACCTGAAGGATCGACAAGCGGATGCAAGGCGGTAAGAGGCTCACATAATATAAAGGTTAAACCTGACCTGACCCTGGGTATGGATATATCTGTGGCAGATCTTACGGACGGGGACTGTGTGGTACTTCCCGGCGGTATGCCCGGTACTAAGAATCTTGCTGCAAGCAGTGATGTTACAGATACGATAAAGGCATATAATGCTGCAGGCAAGGTGGTGGCAGCCATATGCGCGGCGCCTTCCGTATTGGGGACTAACGGTCTTCTTAACGGGAAAAAGGCCACCTGTTTTCCCGGATTTGAGGATAAGCTTAACGGTGCTAAGCTTGTATCCGCAGGAGCCGTTGCAGACGGCAATATCGTGACAGGCAAGTCCATGGGGTCTGCTGTGACCTTCGGACTTAAGGTGATAGAAGTCCTTTTGGGCAAAGAAGCAGCGGATAAAACAGAAGCATCAATATACAGAGGTTAGTTATAAATGAAGAAGTATTTATTATTGATAATCGTAATGATAGCGGCGATCACGATCCCTGTGGCCTGCAGTTCGGGTGAATCCGGCCCCGGTGATGATACACATATGACGGCTGCTCCTTCGGGAGAGCCTTCAAAGGCACCTTCGCCCATACCGTCACCGACGGTATCTCCTTCACCCACACCTTCCCCTACACCCACGCCTACTCCTATGCCGGAGCTTAAGGATGTCTGGGATGAGACTGATGAGCCTTATATGTACAGCCTGCCCGATATGGATCTTACAGGGTATTATTTTAATTCATATATTACTTCCGGGAAGCTGTTATATTTCCTTAATGAGGAGTATTCTTCGGAGCCTGAGATCATTTCGTATGATTATACAACGGATACGACCGTGCATAAGACCATGGAGGGGATTGATGCAAACGAGTACCGTTTTTATGTGATCCCGGACAGGTATATAGTCATAAATGACGGCAATAAGACTTTACGTTATCTTGATTTCGACCTGAATGAGATCCGTCTTGCCGAGATTCCGATCAAGTCGGCGTATCCTGAATTCTGGGCTGATGAAACGTATGAAAATCTGTACTATGTGGAATCGGATCAGTTAAAGAAGTTTAATGCGGTTTCCGGGGAGATAGTTACCATAGCCAAAAATCCTTTATATAAGGATTCGTATCCTTCGGGAATGACACCGGACGGGAAGTATCTTAAGGTGTACATATATTCCTGGAAAAAAGGATATTCCGTGGCATACCTTGCAGATATAAATACAGGTGAGCTTACCCGTGATGATGAGGCCGAGGATTATGTAAGCGAATACTATCTCTCTCCCGATAAAAAGGAGATACTGGTATCCGACGGCGAATCCAACAAGGTAATGCTGTACGATATAGAACCTGACAATGAGGAGCTGATGATCAAGCTTGATCAGAATATCTATGAGTTCGGGAAGGAACCTGAGAAGGTTATCACTCTTAACGATTATTATGATATGGTTTTTGACGATATAGACTGGACCAACAGGAAGCTCATTACACATGCAAGATATTCCAGAGGAGATTATCTTACGGTGGAGTTTAAGTGCTATGACCTCGATACGGGGGAAAAGCATTCGAGCAGCGTGATATCCGTTGATTCGGGTATATATACCGATTACAGTATGTGCCTTGACGAAGAGAACGGATATGTCATCATAGGCGGAAACCGCGGTAATAATCCTTTTTGCTATGCATGGGATTATCTGAATGATGAGGTCAATACCGATAATTCGGATTTCAGACGTATAAACTATATCCCGGATTATCTTGACGCACATCGTAAGGAGCTTGAGGAAAAGTACAATATGTACATATATCTCGGAAGCGAGATATTCGCGACAGAGACCGACTATACGCTTTCCTGCTGCAAGAGTGCATCGGAGATGGATGCGGCACTTTATATAGTCGATGAAGTGCTCTCACTTTATCCTGAAGGATTTTTCGAGCAGATAAAGTTCGGCAATATAAGAACCATAGGATTATATCTGTGCAACGGCTTTACCAAGAAGGCATCCTACGGTATCGAAAATGCCATAGCTCTGGCGGGAACAGACGGATATGAGCGTTTTCTTGTGCTTGATATTTCATATCCTTCGGATCTGAGACGCAATATCATTCATGAGATATCCCACTGGACGGATAACCGTATCAATCAGCAGGACTACTCTGATGAGGAAACGTTTGAGTCCGCATGGTCCAAACTCAATCCTGATGATTTTTACTACATGAACGATTACAACAAGACCAGCCCGTTCTACAGGTATACATACGGAAGTGCAAAGGCTGATGCTTATTTTGTGGATTCGTATTCCATGTCAAAGGCAACCGAGGACAGGGCACGCCTGTTTGAATACCTTATGAGATATGATAAGGAATACGGGTCGAAATACATGGAAAGTGAAGCTATGAGGAAAAAGCTCCATATGTATTTTGAGAGTATACGTAAGTGCTTTGATACAACCGGCTGGCCGGATGAGACGATCTGGGAGCATAAGCTGAACCAGCTTGACAGGTTATATGACGGAGATGAGAGTCTGTCGTATGAGCTTATATATCCGGAGATGAACGGTGATGAGAAAACATACATCACATCGGATGACCGCTGGTTCTTAGATGCTTATTCGGGTGCGGCACATGCTTACGGCTGATATCATCAACTTGAGGAGATGATGATATCCTGTATGCACGACCGGTGCATTCGTTTGAAGAGAAACCGAAATTAAATGAAAGGAATGAAGAATGGGAAAGATACGGACGCCTCTGTGGGACAACCTTAAGTTCATACTGATAGTATTGGTTGTCTTAGGGCATTTCATTAATATCAGGGATTCCGTGACATACCACAGTATTTTTATCTTCATCTATTCCTTCCATATGCCTCTGTTTTTATTTCTCGCGGGACTTTTCCACAAAAACAGGGGAGTATGGAAAAAAGCTATAGCTTTTCTTGCAATATACGTGCTGTATGAACTGGCTATATTCGGTACCAAAAAAGCATTCGGTGTTAAAAGGGCACAGCTTGACTTTTTCAGCGAAAGTGCGGCACCGTGGTTTATGCTCGCTCTCTGCGTATATGTGATACTCGGGTATTTTCTGTATGATCTTATGAAGAAAAAACGGGTGCGCTTTATAATACTTTCAGTATTTGTCATATTTTCATGTATCGCAGGATATATCCGGGGGATAGGAAGTTTCCTCTCACTTGCGAAGATCATACATTTCTTTCCGTTTTTCCTGCTGGGTATGATCATGGACCGGGAATATTTGGAGATAATGGCAGCATACAGGAAGCTGAAGCCCTGGGGGGCAGCGGTGCTTCTTTTGTGGATATTTTTATGTTTTGCCATTATGGAAAAGGTGTATCTTTTCCGACCGTTTTTTGTGGCGAAGGAATCGTATCCGGAATATGCCGGGAATTTAGGAGCGTTATGGAAACTTGCCGCATATGCTATATCGATCGTGACCGGTTGGGCTCTTATCATGATAACACCTGCCCAAAAGATACGACCTATCACCCTTTGGGGCGGCAGGACCATACAGGTGTATTTCTGGCACAAACTGGTACTTTATGTATTTAAATATACGGATATTGACAAATGGTTCTATCAGGACGGACCGCATAAGCTTTTATGGATGGCTGTGGCAGTAGCGGTGGCATGTGTGCTGTCACTGTGGATATTCAGATATCCGACGGAGCTCATCATGGGATTTACAAGGACAAAGGAAAGCAAATAGAAATTAAGCATGGGGTAATTATATGAAAATAGCCTTTTTCAGCGGAGATATGGAGAGAAGCGGAGGGACCGAAAGGGTTCTTTCGATAGTTGCAAGCGGTCTTGCTGCCCGCGGACATGAGATTATTATTTTCAGTCTCACCGGAAAGGGTCCGTCCTTTTATAAGCTTGATGAGAGGATAAAACTTTACTGGGTAGGTTCAAGGGGGCTGGAGAAGGATATACTCCCTAACTTAAAGAAACTGACAGGACTGATCAAAAAAGAGAAGCCTGATTTTCTCGTAGATGTTGATATCATACTCTGTTTTTATTCTGTGCTTTTAAAGGCACGTTTCCCTAAAATGCACTGGATATCATGGGAGCATTTTAATTATTATACCAAATTCCCGAAAAACCATAATTTAAGAAAGGTGGCGAGATTTATAGTCAGCCGCTTTTCGGAGTGCCTCGTTGTGCTTTCGGACGAGGATAAAGGATATTACAAGAGCAATATGAATCTTAAATGCCGGATAGAGCGTATATACAACCCTACTCCCTATGAAAAGATGCGGGAAGACGGCTTTATGGAGATAGCTCGAAACTGTAATCTGACTGAAGATAAAGTAAGAAAAGATGAAAAGATTGCTCTGGCGGTCGGCCGTCTTACCCGTATAAAGGGCTATGACATGCTTTTAAAGAGCTGGCGGCCGGTGGAAAAGAAGCATCCGGACTGGAAGCTTCGTTTTGTCGGGGATGGCGAAGAAAGAGAGAATCTTGAAGCAGAAGCAGAGAGCCTTGGACTTAAGAATGTCGAGTTTGCCGGTATGGCAGAGGATGTTAGAGACTATTACAAGACAGCCGATTTTTTGGTATTGTCTTCTCGTAATGAAGGCTTTGTCATGGTTCTTTTAGAGGCTATGGCTTATTCGCTGCCTGCAGTGGCATTTGCCTGCAAGGCAGGAGTAAAAGAAGTTATAAAAGACGGAGTAAACGGGTATCTCGTTCCGCCTAACGATATGAAAGGCCTGGCTAAGGGTATGGACAAAATAATAAGCGACGATGAAAATCGCCGCCGTATGGGTAAAAAGGCCGAAGAGATGATACAGAGATTCAGCAGGGAAAAGATACTGGATGAATGGGAAAAACTTCTCAAATCTTTATGATCGATCATTTTTCAAAACGGCATTTTTCCGGAAGAATGCTATCGAATGCCTGTATGAGCTGGGATTGAACATTTTTAAAATCTATTTCATCATCATTTTCGCCGTCGTTGATACACAAAAGATCATATTTCTGTTTGCGGATTATCTTACATATTGCGGGCACATTTCCGCTAAGCGAACAGTAATGTGATTTTTTATATGCATTTTTGGGAATCATCTGTCCTTTGAGCATAGTCCATGTGCGGAATAAAAACTGAGTAGTATCGGTCAATCCCCTGAACTTATTTTTGGCAGAGGCTTCCAATGCGTCTTTTTCACAATTCCATATTTCTTCATAAGTGCTTTTCAACATGGGGGATGGATCGTGAGTTACAAGAGAGCTTGTAAAATAAGGGAAAAAGAACTCTGCAAGGTTATAGAGTCTGTATCGAAGCGGATATTTAAAAGAAAAATAATGCCCCGGATGCTTTTTCATGCCTTCTTTTTTATCGAAATGTCTGGCTATGATAGTACTGTCGTTCAGTTTTTCATATCCCCATACAGTATATGAGTATGCACATATGGGTTCGAAGGATAGCATATCACAGACTTTACCGTTTTTAAAGAAGTCCTCTTTTTTTACTGCGTTAATGCAGAACGTGTCATCGTTAAAATATATAAACTGCTCGGACAGACCTTCTATGCGATGAAAGAATTTTTCAAGGACAGTACTGTTAAAGGAGGGCAGAAATTCTTCAGGAATATAATCTTCATGTTTTACGACGTGAAGTTTATGATCGGATGTATTGAGCCATTCCGGGATGTGACCCCAGGTAACAAAATGGATCTTTCTTATCCAGGGTGCGAATTTGTCAATACCCCTGAACCAGTATTTAAATAATCCCCAATCACGGTAACGAAACTGAAAATCGGTTTCTGCGTCGCCCGAGCGGTGTTTTTTATATACTTTCTGCCATTCCGGGTCATTTCCGTCTACCCATAATACAACAGCATCTACTTCGTTATTATTCGTCATTTTTCCCCCTTGATCCTAAGGTAAAATGCCTTATAGTTTAAATTATTATAAGTATGATATCAAACATGATAAAAAATATCAATATTATTTAGTATTATTGACTTTTTTTGATTATAATGTTACTGTTAGGTTTTGTAGAGTAGTGTTTATGCTATAGAAAAAGGTGTGATCGGAAACGGAGGTGATGGATTGGCCGAGAAGAGCAGAACGGAATATTCCGCTAAAAACACATCAATTGCACTAATAAGCAGAATACTGTATATGCTTTTCGGATATGTAGCGAGGATCATATTTACAAGAGTATTTAATGAAGACTATGTAGGAATAAATGGTCTTTTTACAGATATATTATCCATACTGTCCCTGTCAGAACTTGGATTCGGAACGGCTATCACATTTGCATTATATAAGCCGATAGCAGAAAATGATCTTGAAAAGCAAAAGACTCTGATGGATCTTTTTCGAAAGATATATACTGTTATTGCATTGGTCATACTTGTTTTGGGGTTGCTGTTGATACCTTTCTTTGGCATACTTATGAAAAACAGCCCCAAAGTTGATCATATTGTGATCATTTATCTGCTTTACCTCATGAATACGGTCCTTTCATATGTTGCTACATATAGGAAGACATTGATAAGCGCTCATCAGTTAAATTATATTCCGGTTCTGATATCAACATTGTTCTGGACCGGGCAGAACATAATTCAGATCATCATATTACTTACAACTAAGAATTTTATCCTTTATCTTTGTATCAATCTTATTTCAACTGTCGGGACTAATATAGTATGTACGATTAAAGCAAACAGGATGTACCCGTTTCTGCTTGAAAAAAATATAACCCCTCTCGATAAAGGAGAACGTCAGGGAATAGTCAGAAATGTAAAAGCAATG
The DNA here is from genome assembly GCA_017427415.1 of Lachnospiraceae bacterium. GTDB lineage: Bacteria > Bacillota > Clostridia > Lachnospirales > Lachnospiraceae > RUG11977. The sequence goes on from JAFRSU010000025.1 coordinate 46,938, forward strand.
TTTCTGCATAAGATAAGCGGGGTATTGGTCGGGCATACTGACAATTTGCTTCTGTCATCCATGATAAGCACGGGAGTTGTTGGAGTATATTCAAATTATGTACTTCTAACCGCATCGGTTAAACAGATTTTGGATCAGGTGTTTGAAGGAATTGCGGCAAGCGTTGGAAATTTGGGAGCAGTAGAAGAACGGGGCAGGATAAAACAGATTTTTGAAGCAACATTCTTTATGGGGCAGTGGTTTTACGGACTTTGTTCAATCTGTCTTTTTATGGTTCTGGATGATTTTGTGAGGCTCTCTTTTGGTGAAAATTACGTTTTTGCAAGAGAGATAACATTTGTGATCTGTCTTAATTTCTTCATTACGGGTATGAGGAGAGCAACGCTTGTATTCAGAGATTCTATGGGACTGTTCTTTTATGACAGATACAAAGCTATTCCTGAGGCGGTGATCAATCTTGTTGCTTCGATTGTTTTATGCAATTGGCTCGGTACAATAGGTATTTTTATAGGAACTGCAGTCAGTTCTGTTACTACCTCCGTATGGGTTGAACCGTATGTATTGTATAAGTATAAACTAAAAATATCATCAATCGGGTATTTTATCAGATTTGCGATATATACTGCTGTGACATTTGCTGCCGGCTATCTTACATATCTGACATGTTTGGCTTTGGAGAGGATAATAACCTATAATGATAACCCCGTTTTATATATTATGATCAAAGGGGTAATCGCTATTATTATAACGAATACAATTTATTTGACTTTATATTTTAAGACTCCGGAATTTCGGATATTTAAAGAGAAGATTGCATTTCTTATAAAAAAGAAAATGAAAAAACAGTAACCCTTAAGGTTACTGTTTTTGATTTTATTGTTTCATGTCTTTTTTCAATTTTCTGAAATCGCCTAAAGCCTTAAAGCCGATTTTTATGATCCTGGGGATATTTACGGAGTTCTTACCGGCTTTTCTGGGCTTAAAGCTTATCTCCTTGAAGGTCATGTTTTCATCATAATACTTAAAATACGTGGTCATCATGATGTTCGGAAGATTGTAGTCCTTGTCCAGCCTGTACAGATACTTGGCTACAGTCTTTGTTTTCATAAGTCTGAAGGGTGCGTTGGCATCCGGAACCTTGACTTTAAAATATATCTTTAACAGGAAACATACGACTTTTTCTACAAATGCACGTGCCTTGCCGTCACCTCTTACAGTACGGTTGCCGAATATACCGTCGTAATCCCTTCTCATATCCCAGAATGCAGGGAATTCCTTAGGACTTGTCTGACCGTCGGAGTCGGTCTGGAATATATAATCGGCACCCTGCTTTATGGCATAGTCATAAAGGGCGATAACCTTGGGACCGTGCTGTTTCTCGGTCTTTTCAAGGATCTCCAGCTGAGGGTGGTTCTGCTTATATTTTAATAAGATATTGTGAGTGGCATCAACACTGCCGCTGTCGGCTACCACCAGACGGGAATCGGGACTTTTATCGGCCAGAACCCCGTACCAGGAATCTACAACACTCAATATATTAGCCTCTTCATTATAAGCAGGCATAACGATGTATAAACTGTCCATAACCCCATCTCCTCGTAAACCCATAACTCTGCTAACATTATAATACAACTTTCAGAAAATAGCAATAAAATATAGAAATTTTATGGTGATTTAACGAAGATTATTGTCAGGTGTACAAAAATGGTCTAAAAACACTTGCCGAGACTATAAAAAAATGGTATAATAAAGAATGGTTAATAATATATTATTAATGTTACAGGAGGCGCCTATGCGTTATATCATCACAGGAAAAAACATTGATGTCACCGAGGGTTTAAAGAATGCGATCTATGAGAAGATCGGAAAGCTTGAGAAGTATTTTAAGCCTGATACTGAGGTACATGCGACCTTCAGCGTACAGAAGGACAGACATAAGATAGAAGTTACCATACCGATCAAGGGTACTATCATCAGAGCTGAAGAGGAAAGTACCGACATGTACGTTTCAATCGACCTTGTTGAGGAGATCATCGAGAGACAGATCAAAAAGTACAAGAGCAAGATCGTGGACGCAAAGCAGAGTGCATCAAGCCTTAGTGATGCCTTTGCAGCAGAGCCTGCAGATGAGGAAGAGATCGTGATCACCAGGACCAAGAAGTTTGCCATGAAGCCGATGGATCCCGAAGAGGCATGCATAGAGATGGAGCTTACGGGGCATAACTTCTTTGTTTTCAGAAATTCGGAGACAGACGAGGTTAATGTTGTTTATAAGAGAAAGGGTAATACCTACGGCCTTATCGAGCCTGAATATTAATGTGAGGTTACAGAGGAAAAATAAATGGTTCCGAGTTTACTATTGGCATTAACAGTGATCATCGTTATGATCGATGTATTGGTAGGGATACACCGGGGCTTCCAATACAGTCTGGTAAGACTGCTCATCTGGGCGGCAGGAACGCTCATAGCGCTCCTTGCAGCGAGATCAGTGACCGTATTTGTATTACTTAAGCTTGCAAAGGTTCCGGATATGAAAATGTTCGCATTCGATGTATTCGGAAGCAGGCTTGATACCCTTACCGATTCGGTGGGAACACACCTTTCCGGTCTTACGGTATCGTTTATGGTACCTGTTGTGTTCTCGGCGTTGTTTTTGATCACAAAATTCATTACCTGGATCATATATATTTTGGTTAAGAAACTTATCATAAAGTCGGCTAAGAAGGCTACGGCCCATAATGCTGCAGTGGATGCGGTTAAGGCGGTCGAAAGCTCTGAGATGCCTGATATAGCGTCGGAGGATATAGAGCAGCCGGTCAATCTTACCGGAAGAGACAGCGACGGATCGGATGATCCCGAGTTCGGTACATTCGGTATATATCCGAAGGATGAGGAGAGACCGAGACCTGTCATGACGGATGAGTCTTCCGCAGTTACAGTTCCCGCACTTGAGGCTCCGGCAGTTACGGAGACGGTGCAGGATGAAGCTGCAGAGCCTGCAGCCGATGCACTTGCCATGATAGCGGATAGTTCCGAACAGGCAGTTACGGCATATGAAGAACCTGCAGCGGAAGCAACAGACGGGTTCGAAGCTTTAGCGGCATCATCCGAGGACGGATTTGAGAGCTTGGCCCGGGCTTCACTTATGGAAGAGGCAGGGGAGGCCGAGAGCAGAAGCTCCGCTGCGCGAAAGGTTAAACCGAAGAAGATAAAAGCTCCTAAGGTTAAGAAGCTTAAAAAGAAGCATTCGATCGCAGCATTTCTTATACAGAAGTCTAAAGCATCGAGTGTGTTCGGCGGGATACTCGGAGGCATCATAGCAATCTATTCATGTGCCATTATATTTGCTCCTTTATCAAATATGGTAAGGATCATAGCCGATGCGGGAGTGGCAAAGGATGCTGTGGATATAATGGCTACCGCAGTGAACGAAGATGTCGGGGCACTTTTTGATAATGCTTTTGTAAAAAGCGATAAGAAGGCAGATAATTATCCGAAGGTATTCGAGATAAGCGAAAATTTCAGCTTAAGACCTGAGGATTTTACTGAAGTATTTGATACTGTTGATGATTCGATAGCACATTATGTGTATAAGTATTCGGGTGCTGATTTTGTAGCCACATCCATTTACAATTCGCTTTCTCCTGTTAAGCCGGAGGATATAGATCTCGTAAAAAAAGGAACGGATATATACCGCTTCCCGGAGTCATTAAAGTATTATGCGGGCTTTATACCTACTACCAAGGCCCTTATTGAAACACTGCGTAAAGGAGAAGGTGTAAGCCTGGAAGTGATCGGAAGAATCGAAAGGATATTAAAGCTTCTGTTTAATACGGGAAGCAAGGGTGATGTCCTTACAAAAGCCGATAAGCTGGATATAGCCAATGCTATAGTTGATACCCTGGATGACAAGATCAAAGAACAGCTCGGACCCTACAGTACCGATCGTATATTGGACCGGTTTGAGGATTTCGACCAGGTCAATTCAGGTATGACAGAAGTATTTAACGAGGTAAGAAGACTTATCAGACAGGGCTTTTTCGAACGAAACATTCAATAAAAACTTAAGACCGTGAAACGGCTGTTTAGCCGGCTCACGGTCTTCTTTTTTAGGGCTCGTGACGGGTATGCACCCGGGACGAAATGTCTTTCATGCGCAGGCTCGTGACGGGCATGCTCCCGAGACGAATTGCCTGATGCGGCAATCTCGTCCGGGATGCTGCCCGGACAGAGCCGTCTTATAGTATATTGATTCAATCTTCGCGGCAATCGGTACAACCTATTTTAAGTCTTGTCCCGTCGAATTCAACGCTGCACTCAAAACTTTCCTCGTTAAGAGCTATGTACCAGATGGAAGTATCGGAGTAGTTTTCTTCGGGTGCATAGATATATCCTGCGGATTTTACCTGCTCGATGTAGGAAAGGACAGCATCCTTTGATACACCGCTGTACATGATATAGTTCCCGGTGGTACCTGATGCTTCACTTCCGGTGAATGTGCCTCCCTTAAACTCAGGGATGTATTGGAGCATCGTAGTGGTATAGAGGCGGCGGATCTCCTCGTTCTGATCGTCTTCCTTTGCCTCTTCAAATCCGGAGCCGAGTGTAAGGGTTGTCCCCTTATATGTCAGTATGGCTTTCCAGTCCTTATCGTTATATGCTTCGTAAGTCCAGGCGTCGGCGTTAGTGGATTCGCTCACTTTTACGTTATATCCGGCATTTTTCAAAGCTGAAACGTAAGCCAGCACTTCTTCTTTTGACACGTCGGAGAATACGGCGTAATCAAATGTCCCCTTTGACTCCTGCCCGGTAAATGAACCGTATTCAAAGGCCGGAAGCCAGATGAGGAAGGTCATATCGCGGTATTCGTTTCTGTCGAATTTGTCGCGGGACACAGGAGTATCGGTGGGAGTGACATCTATAGGGGCATCGGTAGGAGTGAGCGTCGGCTCTTCTGCGGGTGTAGCAGTAGGGGCTGCAGGCGTAGATGTCACCGCACCATCCGGTTTTTTACCGGTATCAGACGAGGTGGGTGCCGGTGTATTTTTGCCGGAGCCTTTCGGGGCATCCGTGGTTTTTTCCTGATTTTCCTTATCCGTACCGTCAGCTCCCGGAGTACCGGTAGCTTCGTTATTTTCCCCCGTATCAAACGGTGTTCCTTTTGTATAATCCTTGTCACAGGCGCATGTTCCGGCGGCTATGCTTAAAGATAAAACAGCGATCGCCATATATTTTAAAAACTTCATTTTCTACACTCCTTAACAGACTCTTTATATCACAAGCCGGTGTCTTTTATCAAACTTTATCATTATAATCATAGGATGTCAAGAGTTCAAAAAATATTTCGAACAAATGGTTGCATTTGTGGCTCGAATAAGGTATAATACTATATCTGGGGGTTGTTATCGGCTTTCGGATAAAGCCCGGAAAACACGCCCTGTGAAACAAAAACGAAACGGAGAATGTCATGGCACCCAAATATGACGGAAGTGAAATAGTAGTATTAAAGGGACTTGAAGCGGTAAGAAAGCGTCCCGGTATGTATATAGGAAGTGTCGGCTCGAGGGGACTGCACCACCTTATCTGGGAGATACTGGATAACGGTATAGATGAACACCTGGCCGGCTTCTGCGATGCGATAGAGATAACCATGCAGAAGGACGGCGGTATAGCCATAACCGACCACGGCCGCGGCGTACCCGTGGATATGCATCCTACGGAGCATATGCCTACGGCACGTGTCGTATATACCGTGCTTCATGCCGGCGGCAAGTTCGGCAATAACGTATATAAGGTATCAGGCGGTCTGCACGGTGTAGGTGCCTCGGTAGTAAATGCATTGTCCGAGCATATGATAGTAGAGATAAAAAGGGACGGCAAGGTGTTCCGCGATGAGTACCGTGACGGAGGTCATCCCGTAACTGAGCTTGACAGGAGCGGACTGCTCCCTGTGGTGGGAAAGTGCAATAAGTCAGATACGGGGACAAAGGTTACATTTTATCCCGATAAGACTATTTTTGAGTCTGTGGACTTTAAGCCCGAGGTCATAGTTAAAAAGCTTAAGGAGACCGCATATCTGAATAAAGGCCTTAAGATCACCTTCAACGATATGCACACCGGATTTAACCAGGTATTCTGCGAGCAGGACGGTATCAAGAGCTTTGTGGCATATCTCTCAAGAGAAGAGACCGTTATACATAAGGATCCTATCTATATAGAGGGGAAAAGCGGCGACATAGAGGTTGAGATAGCATTCCAGTATAATAACGGTTTCTCGGAGCAGATCAATTCCTTCTGTAACTGTATAAACGTCGTGGACGGAGGTACCCTGGTCACCGGTTTTAAGTCGGGACTTACCCGTGTCATGAACCAGTACGCAAGAGAGCTCGGAGTACTTAAGGATAAGGACGAGAACTTTGACGGAAAAGATATAAGAAACGGTCTTATAGCCATAGTATCGATCAAGCATCCGGACCCGCAGTTTGAGGGACAGACCAAGACAAAGCTCGGAAATAACGATGCCAAGGCTGCTGTAGAGGATGTATTTATACAGGAGGCTACCGTATATTTTGATAAAAATGTAGAGATACTTAAAGCCATCCTTGAAAACTCACTCAGGTCATATCAGGCGAGAAAAGCGGGTGACAAGGCGAGAACTGCGGTATTAAAACAGTTAAGTGACGTGGATACGAAGAGTAAGCTCGCCGCATGCTCGTCAAAGAAACCGGAAGAGTGTGAGATATACATTGTCGAGGGTGACTCCGCAGGCGGTACTGTAAAAACCGCACGTAACAGGAAAACTCAGGCGGTACTTCCGTTAAGGGGCAAGATCCTTAACGTGGAAAAAGCCACCTTAGAGAAAATACTGGTAAATAACGAGATAAAGTCCATGATAGCCGCATTCGGATGCGGTATAGCGGATGATTTTGATATAAATAAGCTTAAATACGGCAAGATCATAATCCTTACCGATGCAGATGTGGACGGTGCCCATATAAGCACCTTGCTGCTTACGTTCTTCTACAGATTCATGCCTGAGCTTATCATGGAGGGCAAGGTATTCCGCGGACTTCCGCCTCTTTACAGGGTGGAGTACGAGGTAACGGAAAAGGGTAAAAAGAAGAAAAAGAACGAATACATTTTTGACGACCACGAGCTTGAGAAGTTCAGGAAAACAGGGCAAAAGATACTTACACTCCAGCGCTATAAGGGCTTGGGAGAGATGGATGCCGAGCAGCTCTGGGAGACCACGCTCGACCCCGAGCAGAGGCTGCTGGCCCAGGTATCCATAAGCGACGGCGTGGAGGCTGATGAAGTAACCTCCATGCTCATGGGGACTAATGTTCCGCCGAGACGTGATTTTATCATGACAGAAGCGGACAACGCGAATCTAGATTTAGCTTAATACGAGGAAACTAAAATGAGTGAACCTAAGGAACAGATAGTACAGCTTGATTTCGCGGAGGAAATGAAGACTTCCTTCCGCGACTATGCACTGAGTGTTATACTGGCACGTGCACTTCCTGATGTGCGGGACGGTTTAAAGCCCGTACAGCGAAGGATACTGTACGCCATGAACGAGCTGGGGCTCGATCCCAAAAAGCCTCACAGGAAAAGTGCCCGTATAGTCGGCGATACCATGGGTAAGTACCATCCCCACGGTGACAGCTCCATATATGATGCATTGGTGCACATGACAGAGGATTATTCTCTCTCTGTTCCACTTGTGGACGGTCACGGTAACTTCGGATCCATAGACGGTGACGGGGCAGCAGCCATGCGTTATACCGAGGCCAGGCTTTCGGAAGGAGCCATGACCATGCTGGAAAACCTCGATAAGGGCTTGGTAGAGTTCATGCCGAACTTTGACGAGAGTGAAAAGGAGCCTAAGGTACTTCCTGCCATGCTCCCCAACCTCCTTATAAACGGTACCACAGGTATAGCTGTAGGTATGGCTACAAATATCCCTCCGCATAACCCCGGAGAGGTTATAGACGGCGTCATCGCTTATATTGACAATCCCGATATTTCAGAAGAAAAACTGTTAAAGTACATACCCGGACCTGACTTCCCCACCGGGGGCATCATCACCAATACGGATGCACTGCCTGAAATATACCGTACAGGTGAGGGAAAGATAAGGGTAAGGGCCAAGACCGAGATAGAAAACGGTGAGGCAGGCAGGAAAAATATCGTAGTTACCGAGATCCCGTATACTATTGCGGGCAACAAGCTTAAGCTCGTAGAAAATCTTGTATCCTTAATGAAGGATAAGTCCTTCGAGGAGATATATGATGTAAGGGATGAGTCCTCAAAGGAAGGCATCCGTATAGTCATAGAGGTCAAAAAGGACAGGGATCCGGAGAATCTCTTAAACGGATTATTAAAGAAAACGTGCATGGAGGATACCTATACGGTGAACCTCTTAGCAGTAAAGGATAAGCAGCCCATCGTATTCAGCTTAAAGAGCCTGGTAAAGGAGTTCGCCGATTTCCAGGAGATATTATATACAAAAGAGCATGAGTATCTGTTAGGTAAGGCCGAGGCAAGACAGGAGATAGTAAGCGGTCTGCTCCGTGCTACCGACGTGATCGATCTTATCATCGAGATACTCCGCGGAAGCTCTTCCGTAAAGCAGGCTAAGGACTGCCTCATTTCGGGTATCACCACGGATATCCGATTTAAAAATCCGGGATCGGAAGAACAGGCTAAGACGCTTAACTTTACAGAACGCCAGGCCGATGCGATACTGGCTATGCCTCTGTCAAAGCTGATAGGCTTAGAGATACTTAAACTTCAGGAAGAAGCAAAGGAACTCGCCGAAGCCATAGCCGGTTACAAGGAGATACTTGCCGATAAGAAAAAGCTGTATAATGTCATAAAAAACAGGCTCAAAGAATACCGCAAAAAGTTTGCCGTACCCAGAAAAACAGAGCTTTTAAATGTAGCTACTGCTGACTATGTGACGGAGTTTAAGGTGGAGGATATCTATATCCTTATCGATAAATTCGGATATACCAAGTCCGTGGATGCTGCCGCATTCCAGAAGGCAGGAGAAGAAAACCTTAAAGAATTCGTCCATATCGTACCCATGAAAAATACTGACAGGCTCTGCTTCTTTACGGCTGAAGGCAACATGCTCCAGGTAAAGGCAGAAAAGATACCGAAGTGCAGGGTAAAGGATAAGGGCCAACTGATACATAATCTTGCAAAAGTGGATCAGCAGGAGGTTATATTCTATGCGGCATATGAGACCTTATTTGACTCGATGCTGCTGTTCGTGACTGCCAAGGGCTATATCAAGCTGGTATCGGGTATCGAGTTCGATACCAACAGAAACCTGATGGCAGGTACCAAGCTTGAGGACGGAGACACCCTGGTCAGTGTTATAATGCTTAGCTCAGCAGATATCCTTTCGGAGAACAGGAAAGTCATAACCATCACCAAATCGGGATACTCGCTCGGATTCCCTCTAAAGGAAGTAAGCGAGATGAAGAAAACAGGCCGCGGAGTAAAGGCCATGACCTTAGATAAGAGCGATAAGATCGACTTTGTGACGGTGGCTTCTCCGGATACGGAAACCTTTGAATATAAGGGTAAAACAGTGATCGCAAAGAAAATAAAACTCAGAGCCCGCGGTGCCAAAGGACAGAAGGTTTCGCTGTGGTAAACGGGACTTAAAACTGTTTTATCCGATAAACATAATTCTTGACAATATGGATTTTGTGGGGTATATTATTAATGTACAGGTATGGGTAAATTATACCTTACCGGACAAATCCGTATGAACAGGAGAACCACAATGGCAAAGAGAATTCTTGTTTGTGACGATGCGGCATTTATGCGCATGATGATAAAAGATATTTTGACCAAGAATGGTTATGAGATAGCAGGCGAGGCTGAAAACGGAGCAGTAGCCGTAACAAAATATGCGGAGACCAAACCCGATCTGGTTATGCTCGACATTACCATGCCCGAGATGGACGGCATCCAGGCATTAAAGAAGATCAAGGAGCAGGATCCTTCGGCTATGGCTATCATGTGCTCGGCTATGGGCCAGCAGGCCATGGTAATAGAGTCGATACAGGCGGGCGCCAGGGATTTTATAGTAAAACCTTTCCAGCAGGAGCGTGTAATAGAAGCTATTAAAAAGGTTATAGGATAAGCATTTATAAAACCTGTCCCGAACGGACAGGTTTTTATATACTACAAAAGTAAACTGATGAGGTTTGAAGGATTGCGTCAGTTGCATACAGCGGGGCAATCCGTAGTATAATAAATATTTAAAGGAGTACAAAAGAAATGGCAACAAAATCAATCAAAGCTGCTCCTAAGGCAGCAAAAACAACAAAGAAGAAGGACGAGAAGGTAAAGAATGCATGGTTAAAGTACAATGCATCCCAGTTAAAGGAGCTTGAGGCCTTAAACGATGAATACATTGATTTCATCTCGGAATGCAAGACCGAGAGGGAATGCACAGATAAAATAGTCGAGATGGCCAAGAAGCTCGGATATAAGGACATCAACAGCGTAAAGAAGGCTAAGGCTGGAGATAAGCTGTACGCAGTAAACAAAGGAAAGGCAATAGTACTTTTCTTAGTGGGCAGTGAGCCTTTAGAGAAGGGTATGAAGATATTAGGAGCCCACATCGACTCGCCCAGGCTTGATATCAAGCAGAATCCGCTCTACGAGGACACAGAGCTTGCACTCCTCGATACACATTATTACGGCGGTATCAAAAAGTACCAGTGGGTAGCACTTCCCATGGCTATACACGGAGTAGTATGCAAGAAGGACGGCAGTACAGTCAAGGTAGTGATCGGCGAGGATCCTAAGGACCCTGTAGTAGGTATTTCAGACCTTTTGATCCACCTTGCACAGGACCAGATGGACAAAAAGGCATCAAAGGTAGTGGAAGGCGAGGATCTTAACGTACTTGTCGGCAGCATGCCTTTAAAGGGAGAAGAAAAGGATGCGGTTAAGGCTAATGTGATGAAGCTTATAACCGATAAATACGGTATCACCGAGGAAGACTTCATGTCAGCCGAGCTTGAGGTAGTACCTGCAGGCAGAGCAAGACATTACGGCATAGATAAGAGCATGGTCATGGGTTACGGGCAGGATGACAGGATCTGTGCATTCACATCGGCTAAGGCTATATTTAACACCAAGTCCATAGACAGGACTGCAGCATGTATCTTGGTTGATAAGGAAGAGATAGGCAGTGTCGGCGCAACAGGTATGACGTCCGTATTTTTTGAGAATGTGGTAGCAGAGCTTATGGATAAATTAGGCGACTACAGCGAGCTTAAGGTAAGACGCGCACTTCAGAATTCGCATATGCTCTCATCTGATGTAAATGCAGCATTCGATCCCAACTATCCTTCTGTTATGGAAAAAAAGAACTGCGCTTATATGAACAGGGGTATGGCATTCTGCAAATTTACCGGATCACGCGGAAAGTCCGGTTCGAACGATGCTAACCCTGAATTTATAGCAAAGCTCCGTGCAGCATTTGATAAGCACGGAATCATGTACCAGATGGCAGAGCTCGGCAAGGTCGATCAGGGCGGCGGAGGAACCATCGCCTACATCATGGCTAAGTACAACATGGAGGTCATCGACAGCGGCGTAGCACTTCAGAACATGCATGCTCCGTGGGAAGTGGCCAGCAAGGCCGATGTATATGAGACCGAAAAAGGCTACGAGGCATTTTTAAAGGAAATCTGATATGGGTCAATTTAGAAAAAGACTGGCAGAAAACTTAAGTCAAAAGAGTATAAGGAACCAGATGTATGAGATATATTATCTGGCCATCCTGCTTCCTGAGATCATCATCGGAGGCATACTTACCGTGTATGTTTATCTTTACTCCGAAAAGGATACTAGGATACTTATCTTCTGTATACTTATAGTTATCACCGGAGTGCTTATCTCTTATGTGGTTATCTCGTTCTTTGCGAGCCATTTCTCGATAAGGGTAAACAAACTTCGTTCCTCGATGCACAGCGTAAGCAATGAGGAGTACGAGATGTCTGATACTTTAAGGGGAAATGACGAGATAGCGGCAGCATATGAGGAGCTAAAGAAAACAGCCCAGCTGATAAAGGAAAAAGACTCGGAAGTATTTCAGACAAAGCTTGATGCGGAACGCTTCGCTACCGAGCAGCAGATGATGGAATACAAGATGCTTTCGAGCCAGATCAACCCGCACTTCTTATACAATACGCTTGAAGCACTCAGAATGCGTGCCATAGCGGAAAAGGACAGGGATGTGGCGACAGGCATCAAGTTACTCGGCAAGTCTTTAAGATATGTCCTGGATAATACCGGTACGGTATCCGTACCGCTCCAACAGGAGCTTGATTATATAGAAAACTATATCAGGATCATAAAGTTCAGATTTGCAGAACGTATCAGTTACGAGCTGAAGGTCGAGGATGATATAGATACTAAGGCATACAGTATCCTGCCTTTGCTTTTACAGCCCATAGTGGAAAATTCCGTAGGACACGGATTGGAGATGGTGGAGAACGGAAAACTTCTCATAACCGTTTCGGAGGGTGCCGAAGAGACCATAAAGGTAGTCATCAAAGATGATGGTATCGGTATGAACCCCGGTACATTGCGGGCCGTAAGACTTAAGATAGAGCGTCTCGATCAGGTGCCTGCACACAATATCGGACTTTTCAATATCAATAAACGTATCAAACTGTTCTACGGCGACAGGTACGGTATCGAGATCGACAGTGAGGAAAATGTCGGTACCACGGTTACCGTCACTCTGCCGATGAGGCCGATCTGATAGGACATATCACGAAAATCCGGGGCATCGCTCTCCGGTATAAAACCCGACATCGTTCGGCAGGATATGCTGATTGGCTTCCTGCATAATCTCATTGCGGACATTTGCAATCGTGCGTCCGCTTGATACCGGACGCACTTGTGCTGCATTAAAAAAACGGCTTGGATAGCCGTTTTTTTCCTTATGAGAGTATGCATGCAGCCAAAGCATATCAACTGCCTCACTTTATGGTTTTATCCGAAGAGTGATGCCCCGGATTTTCTGCCAAGTTTCAATCAGAGGGACGATTATGCTCTAACGTGGCACGCAGTACCTGATGAGATGTTACTCCTCCGGCAGAAGCAGGGAGCGCCGGTACTCGGCGGGACTCATGCCGACATATTTTTTGAATTTCTTGTGGAAATAGTCTACATTGTTGTATCCTATACGTTCGGATATCTCGTAGACTTTTAATTTATTCTGCTTTAAGAGTTCTTTTGAATGCTCGATACGGATGTGGTCTACGTAGGAGTTAAAACTCTCGTTTACGGCCTTGTTGAATATCTTGCCGAGATATGCACTGTTGTAGCCGAAAAGAGGGGCGATGGTCTCAAGCTTGATATTGTTCTGGTAGTTGTGGTCTATGTAGTAGATAACATCGTCGAGGATACTGTCACGTGAGGAGTTGCCGGTAGCGTTCATTATCATCTCGAACTGTCCCGAGAAGAAGAGGATGATCTCGTATAAGTAGTACTTGGTGGAGATAAGCTCTATGATGGACGAGTTCGTCGGGAACGGTATTTTCTCTGCACCGTACAGGTGGGAGATGGTCTCCTTAATCTGAAGGTAGAGGTCTGTCATGAAGAGCTTTACCGAATCGATGGTATCGTTTACGGTGTAAAGGTACTCCTCAAGGGCATACAATGTCTCGGCTACCCTCTTTCTGTTATAGGTCTGAAGGTGGTCTGTTAAAAGTTCGGCATATTTTGTGAGCAGTTTATTGCTCAGCTGGTTATCCTTGGCGTCAGCTTTGGGCAGCTCGTCGTAGCTTAAGGTATGCTGGCCCTGGGCACAGAAGAAACGTCTGTTGATGAGGGCGAGTGCCTGAGCATATGATATGGCGACGTCTTTTACCGAGCTGACGGGGGTGCCGTAGCATATGAATATGGTATCCATCGGGCTGCCGGCCTGAGGCGGTGTGCTGTCGTAGTGTGCGAGGAAATCATTAAACTGCTTTAGTGATACTGCACCTTTAAGCAGGATAACATCATTCTGGTCTATCCTGGTACATTCGAAGGTCTTGTTATCTGTATTTGAAATATTCAGCAGGTCTGCAAAGTCATAGGTGAGTGATGAGAGCTTTTTTGAGAAGTTCTCATAGATCACTACCTGATAGGTATCGTAATTGAGACCCAACTCGTCGAGCGCAGGCTGCTCGTAAGTCTTTTCTTCGGCTTCGCCGGTAATGATCTCCTTTAGGATAACATCACGGGCTTTATTACGGTATACGTCTATATAGGTGTCCTTGCTGCGTTCGTCATCAAGGAGCTTTTTAACATAGGTTACGGCTTCTAAGAGGTCATCCTCATCGATAGGCTTCGTAAGATAGAAGTCTACGTTGTACCTTATGGCGGTCTGTGCATAGGTGAAGTCGGAGTAACCGGAGAGGATTATGCATTTCCCGGTAAAACCTGCCTCGCGGGCCGCTTTGATGACTTCGGTACCGTGAAGTTTGGGCATACGGATATCAAGCAGGATCAGATCGGGATTATATTTTTTGATTATATCCAGAGCTTCCTGCCCGTTTTCTGCCTCGTAATCCGTGGAAAAGCCCATGGACTCCCAGTCAAGCAGGCACTTGATACCACGGCGTATGGAACTTTCATCATCTGCAAACAATACACGGTACATATAATGTTTCCTTTCAGGTTGAAATAAGGATATGGATCATATCTTCAACATATGTAATCAAAACAATTATACCACAACCCGAATAATTTGCAAAAGAAAAATTGACTATGATATGCCTGTTTGGTATACTGAAAAAGATAACATAAAGAGTATAGTATGCATCGATGCATCAGGAGGGGAAAATTGAAGCTGGGTGATCTGCTTAAATACAATGATATAGTGATACAGGGACATGATAATCCGGATGCTGATGCAATAGCGGGAGCATACGGGCTTTATCTGTTTTTTAAAGCAAAAGGCAAAAAAGTCAGGATGATATACGGCGGCAGGAGCGCCATACAGAAAAGAAATCTGGTGCTGATGGTGGAAAAGCTTGAGATACCGATAGAGTATGTGGCTGAGCTTAATGAGGTGCCGGAGCTGCTTCTTACCGAAGACTGCCAGTACGGGGAAAGAAATGTGCAGCATTTTGAGGGAAAGACGGTAGCGGTCATAGACCATCATATGGCAAGGCCGGAAAAACTGCCGGAATTATCCGAAGTACGGGATAATTACGGTGCATGCGCCACCATCATCTGGGATATGCTTGAGGGTGAAGGCTTTAATGTTACGGAAAACGAGTCGCTGGCTACAGCCCTTTATTACGGACTTTTTATGGATACCGGTAAGCTGCAGGAGATAAGACATCCCAAGGACAAGGATATGAGGGATGAACTGGAGTTTTGTCTTAACAGGGGGATACTTACGCTTCTTGAGAACAGCAATATCTCTCAGGAGGAATTAAAGATCGCCGGCAGAGCTATGTCACAGGTGGACTATGAGGATAACGGCAGTACGGGATTTGCCATAGCTGAGGCGGAAAAGTGCGATCCCAATATACTCGGTGTCATAAGCGATGCATTGATAGAGGTTGATTCGATAGGAAGCTGTGTGGCTCTGTGCGCTTTAGATGACGGCGTAAAGCTTTCGGTCAGAAGCTGCGAAAGGGAGACGCGTGCCGATGAGCTTGCCGCATTCATCACTGCAGGTATAGGTTCGGGCGGCGGACATATGAGAAAATCGGGCGGATTTATGGTAAATGACCTCATGGCTGAGGAGTATCACAGACTGTTCGGCGAGAGCCCCGAGGATATGGCGGTGGCAGCACATGCTGTATTAAAGCAGAGAATGGCCGAGTATTTCAGGGAGCAGGATTATGTGTATTCGGGATCCGATGATGTGCCGGATCTGTCCGACGAACCCGTATACAGGAAAAAATGTATCCCGATAGGATATGTCAAGGCCACGGATATGTATCCGGAAGGAACATATGTGACCGTCAGGATGCTCGAAGGCGATATACCTTTTACCATTAAGAATGATACATATTTTATCATAGGTGTTGAAGGCGATGTGTATAAGAATGACGAGGAATATTTCTTAGCACATAATAACTCGACGGATGAGCCTTATGTATTTAAGGGAGAGTATGCGCCGACGGTGCATACAGCTGTTCAGGCGGTAAGTATCGGCGAGGGGGATGACGAAAGGAAATCCCTTCTGGACTTTGCAAAGACCTGTGTACCTAAAGAGGGGTCATGCGTATATGCAAAGAAGCTTACGAGACGTACAAAGGTATTTGTTTCGTGGAGTGACAGCTACCTGCTCGGAAAGATAGGGGACTTCCTTGTAGCAAGGAAGGAAAATCCGAAGGATGTATATATAATAGACAAGGATATCATGAGAGAATCATACGAAATAATAAGCTGATGCGGCAGAAAAAAGCAATATTACGGTGGCGTCAGATGACATAGAGGAGATAACGATGGTAAACAATTTTTTTGCCATGATGTCAAGAATGAAGTATATTGACAGATGGGCGCTTATGCGAAATTCATATACGGAGAACATCAGTGAACACTCTCTTGAGGTGAGCATGCTCACACATGCTCTGTGCGTGATAGGCAACAAGAGACTCGGGAAAAAGCTTGACGCTGAAAGGGCTGTGCTTGTGGCACTTTACCATGACGCATCCGAGATCATAACCGGAGATATGCCGACACCGATCAAGTACCTGAACAAGGATATCAAAGGTGCTTTTAAGGACATAGAGGCCAAGGCTAACTTAAGGCTTCTCGATATGCTGCCGGATGATATGAAGGAGGACTATTATGAGATATTCTTCCCGAAGGATGATATGGGATATGAGTTAAAACTCGTAAAAGCGGCTGATAAGCTTTCGGCACTTATTAAGTGTATCGAGGAAGGCAAAATGGGTAATCTGGAGTTTAAGAGTGCCGGGAATACGCTTGAAAACTCGGTGAAAGACATGCATCTTGAAGAGGCTGATATCTTTATGCGGGAATTCCTGCCTGCTTATCATCTGACACTTGATGAATTGAATGAAAAACGATAACTTTTCTTTAAAAATTATTTGACCGAAGCAAGTATGTTGTGTTATAATTTATACTTGGAATATGGAATTGTACTAATAATTACAGATTAATGATATCAAGACCGAAAAGAATATTTTATGAATTGACGGTTACCTGGACAATTCAGACCGGCGAGAACGAAAGGAGATTCAAGATGGCATACGCTTATTTGTACGGCATGATCTTAGCTACCAATTCTTTTATGTTAAAGGACAGTTTTATCGCTCCTGACAGTTACAGTGAGATAGCCGAGAAGTACAGGCTTCCCGGCGGAGATACAGGTAATTGTGCTACCATCCTTGCAGGACTCGGGGTGGATGTAAAGCTTGACGGCAACCATATCGGCAAGAATGTGGCTCCTCTTATCAGAAAGTTCTATGAGGATAAGAATGTTGACATCACTTCTCTTTGCTTTGATCTGAATTATGACGGACTTGAGGATTATGTCCTTATCGGTTCCGAGGCGAAAGCTACATTCGGTTCTGTCGGCGAGTTCCATAAGAACGGACAGAGACGCTGGAATATCCCTAAGGAAGGAGACATCGCAGCATGTAAGGTGGCTGCCATCGATCCTTATTTTGAGGACGGTACCGAGGCAGCAGCCGAGCTTTGCAACTTCTACGGCAAGCCTTACGTTACCATAGACTGCAGACATGATGATTATGTATTCAGACACGCAGCTGTTACTATCATCTCCGGAGAAGGCCTTAAGAAGCAGTATCCCGGCAAGACCACTGAGGAAGCATACAACCTTCTTACAGAAAACGGCGAGGGCCTGGTTATCATGACCAGCGGTGACAACATCATCTACGGCAGACGCGGCGGTGAGATGAATACCCGTATCCCGTTCACCGTTGAGGCAGTATGTACTCTTAATGCCGATGATGCTTTTAAGGCAGGCTGTGTATACGGGCTTATGATGGGTATGAACGATGATGAACTGGTATGCTTCGCTGCAGCATGTGCAGCAGTATCCGTTACCAAGTTCCCCTTAGCACTTCATTCTCCTAAATTAGAAGAGATCAATGCACTTGAGAAATAAAATTCAGACAATTTAAAACACAAGATATAGTTAAGCAAAAAGAACATATGGTCTACATATTTGACCATATGTTTTTTTATTGAAAACCGATAAAAATAATTTGAAAAAATATGAAATCTTTGTAGAAAATATCTTGAAATCATAACGTCGGTGTGATACACTTCTATATGTGGGTAATCATTAGATTTTTATAACAAAATCTTGTGATTGAATTGTCAGAAAATTTATATACATTTAATGGTGCAAATGTATGGGTGAGAGATTACGCAGACAGGAGAATATGAGAGTGCTGGCACGCCTTTCCCTGGAGAATATCCGCAGGGCTTTTTTTACGGCGGCTGTATGTGCGGGACTTATTCCTGTTTTACTTGTTATAAATATAATCAGTCTGGGAGATCAGACGGTGGGAGGCATTCTTACGGGCATGTTTATTGCCTGCGAGATATTGGATATCATATTTACGGGTGTTGCTTTTTTTGCCATGAAGAACAGGGACGACGAATTGAGTCTTAAGACTTACAGGATGTTCTGGATTTTCTTTGAACTGTTTTCGTTTTTACTGATCTATGCAAATAAGCTTGCAGGGACCGGCAGTACTTTCTACTCGGTCATGCTGATAGTATTGATGCTTGTGCCTGCCTTAGAGCCGATGGAGATGATGTACGGCATTGCGGCAGAAGCGGTATATATACTGTTCCTGTTTGTAAGATTCGGGACCAACGGTTTTGAAGTATTTAATATTCTTTTGATGAATGTTCTTTTATATCTCATGTCCAGATATCTTTTTAAGCACACTATAGAGCATATAAGGCTTAAGGAGCGTGTAAAAGACAGTGACGGCGGTGCCGATATCGATAAGATGACAGGCCTGCTCAGCCGCAAGGGCTTTGAGCGCAGGGCTTATCAGTCGATCATGGCTTCGGTCAGGGCAAGAAAGCGTTTTTCGATACTTATGATCGATATCGACGGACTTCAGGCATATAATAATGAATACGGTACCAAGCGCGGTGACAGCCTTATCTGTGCCATAGGTGAACTGATAAGGTCGGCAGTGGTAAAGAATACGGATATAGTAGCCAGACTTGATGGCGGAAAGTTTATCGTATGTATGGACGGAGCTCACGGTAAGGATGATGAAAAGCTTGCCGGCAAGGTCAAGGAATATATTGACAGGAAGCGTATCCCGGGAGCTAAGGACAGAAAGAACAGATTTGTCACGGTGAGCATAGGCGTTGCAACGACCATGCCGACTGTTGACAATGACTATTATGAACTCTATGACGCAGCAGAGGATTCCATGTTTGCTGCTAAGGATATGGGCGGAGATGCCATAGTATCCGATAATGAGACATACGAGAAAAAGAACATCAACCGTCCGGCGGCTGCAATAGTCGGATAAAGCGTGTCTGATAACAGATTATAGGGATAATTTGCGCTTAATCGACAGTTTATTGATAAAAAAATATCAATTTGTGCTTGCAATATGACGGGAAAAGTAGTATAATGCAAACATAGGAAAAAACATCCTGGGGTGTTCGTGATCCCGTATTTTTGAACCTACATTCATTATAAGGGATTCCAATATTTTTAGGTTAATGTCAAGCCTCCTACTGAGTGGAAGACAGCGGTCTAAGTGAGGTCACCCACCTAGCTAAAGCTAGGACTCAGAAAGAGGGAAGCGGCACTTTGGGTGTTAATGAAGATTAAAGAGACTGTGCATCTTGATTGATAGCCGGTCTCTTTTAATTTATTTAAAGTTATTTTTCTGATGTTTAAGATGTTTTTCTTTATTTTTTTATATCTTTATGTTATAATTCTTCTGTATGTGGATTCGAAGACGTTTTACAGGAGTACTTCACGCGAAAAGTCTTGGGCTTCACTGTTTTTGAGAAAACGCAGGATATACTGCGGGATATTTTAGGAAAGGATAACTGCTAACGGCAGACAACTCTTACAATGGCTACTAATAAGTATACTATCATAACAGATTCGGCGACAGATATGCCCAAGTGGGTCATAGAAAAATATAATCTTCGTGTTATCCCCACTCCGGTTGTTATAGAAGGAAAGGATTACTTTGACGGGGAAACGATATTCCCGGATGAGTTTTACGATATCCTGCGTTCGGGGAAAAATATCACGACATATCACATCAACCAGTATATGTTCTATCAGAATTTCGAGCCCTATGCCAAGGCGGGCGAGGAAGTGCTTTACTTCTGCTTCTCGACAGGTATAGCCGGCACCTTTAATGCAGCAAATCTTGCCAAGGATGAACTGCTTGAAAAGTATCCCGACTTTAAGATAGACATTGTGGACTCAAAATGTGCAGCGATCGGATTCGGTATGTGCGTATTCTTTGCACTTTATATGCAGTCAAGAGGTGCTTCCAAGGAAGAAGTTATGGAAGCTGCAAGGTTCCATTTTGACCACATGGAGCATATATTCATGGTTGATACCTTAGAGTACCTGTATAAGGGCGGCAGGATAAGCAGAACATCGGCCATCGCAGGCGGACTGCTTGACATCAAGCCCATCATTGAAGTTACCGACGAAGGCAAGCTTGAAGTATTCCAGAAGGTGCGCGGCAGAAAGAAAGCCATTCAGAAGATGATAGAAGTGATCGGCGAGAGAGGTTACCGGTTAGACCATCAGATCATAGGCTCGGTACATGCCGACTGCTCAGAGGATGATGACGCATTCATAAAGGCTTTAAAGGAAAAGTACGGCATCAAGAAATGTATCAAGGCATTCTTAGGCTGTGCTATCGGAGCACATACAGGCCCCGGTATGATGGGTGCTGTATGCTTAAGTGCTCCTTCACCTGCACAGAAGTATATAGATGAACTTCTTGAGAGTGACGATCCCTCATTTAAGTTCGTTTAACGGCTGCAAATAACACATTACAGAGGATAAAATATGGACGAAAACAGAAACGGTGATAATAATGATAACAAGTCACCGCAGAACAGACGGGTACTGCTTGCCTGTCTGGTCGTAACCGGAATAATGGTCCTGTTCTTCAGCTATTTTACGAAGAGCATGTCCAAAGGTCAGGTTCAGGAGATCAGCTACAGCGAATTCCTGTCCATGATAGAAAACCAGCGTATCGATAAGGTTGTGATAAAAAGTGACAGGATCATGATCACTCCCAAGCAGTCTTCATCGGCGTACGGATATGAACAGACCTACTTCACCGGTGTAGTAAATGATCCGGAGCTCGTCAACAGGCTTCATGACAAAGGGATAGTATTCACTGAGGAAGTAGTAGACTCGAGCACCACGATCATAGATATTTTCTTAGCATACATACTTCCGTTCATCATCATATACGGACTTATGTTCTTCCTGTTCAGAGGCCTTAGCAAAGGCGGCGGGATCATGGGTGTCGGAAAAAGCAATGCCAAGATCTATAATGTTGAGAAAGAGACCGGCATCACATTCAAAAATGTTGCAGGCGAGGATGAGGCAAAGGAATCTATAACAGAGCTTGTGGATTTCCTGCACAATCCCGAAAAATACCAGAAGATAGGTGCGAAGCTTCCCAAGGGAGCATTGCTTGTAGGCCCTCCCGGAACAGGTAAGACACTTCTTGCAAAAGCTGTTGCAGGCGAGGCACATGTTCCGTTTTTCTCCATCACCGGTTCGGACTTTGTAGAGATGTTCGTAGGTGTCGGAGCATCCAGAGTAAGGGATCTGTTTAAGCAGGCACAGCAGCATGCACCGTGTATCGTATTCATAGATGAGATAGATGCGATAGGTAAGAGCAGGGATGCCCAGTACGGCGGCGGAAACGATGAAAGAGAGCAGACATTAAACCAGCTGCTTTCCGAGATGGATGGTTTTGACACATCAAAGGGTGTAGTCATCATCGCAGCGACCAACCGCCCCGAGGTACTTGATAAGGCACTGCTCCGTCCCGGACGTTTTGACAGGCGTATCATAGTTGATAAGCCCGACCTTAAGGGCAGAGTTGAGATACTTAAGGTTCATGCCAAGAATGTACTTTTGGATGATTCGGTAAATCTTGAAGAGATCGGTCTGGCAACCTCAGGAGCAGTAGGCTCCGATCTGGCCAATATCATAAATGAAGCAGCCATCCTTGCGGTTAAGAGAAACAGAACACTGGTAACACAGGACGATCTGATGGAATCAGTGGAAGTAGTCATCGCCGGTAAGGAAAAGAAGGACAGGATCTTAAGCGAGAAGGAAAAGAAGATAGTAGCATATCACGAGACAGGACATGCACTTATCACCGCTCTCGAGAAAAATGCAGAACCTGTACAGAAGATCACGATCGTTCCCAGGACCATGGGTTCGCTCGGATATGTTATGCAGGTACCTGAGGAAGAAAAGTACCTCATGAGCGAAGAAGAGCTTAAGGCAAGACTTGTCACCCTGTTTGGCGGACGTGCCGCAGAAGAATTGGTATTCGGTTCGATCACAACAGGTGCTTCTAACGATATCGAGAAAGCTACGGATATAGCAAGAGCCATGATCACACAGTACGGTATGTCCAAGAAGTTCGGACTTATCGGCTTAGAGAAGCAGGGCAACCAGTACTTAGACGGCCGTTCGGTATTAAACTGCGGTGATCAGACTGCTGCAGAGATAGACCATGAGGTCATGGAACTCTTAAAGGAGTGCTATGATAAGGCTAAGGAGCTCCTTTCGGGCAACCGCGATATCATGGACAGGATCGCAGAGTACTTAAGCGAGAAGGAAACCATTACCGGCAAGCAGTTCATGGAGATCTATAACGAAGTGATCGCTGCACGTAATGGGGGAACTGCAGATGACAGTAATCAGGAAGCAGAAGATGAACAGCCTGATCCTGAATCTGCAGAGGAGTGATCGGTTATAATGTCATCCTGAGCGCAGCGAAGGATCTTAGATTCTTCATATCATTCAGAATGACAAAATGTATCAGGTATAATATATGAGAGTAGAAGAATTCAAGATGGAGAGGCAGGACCTTCTTAAAGCCGGAGATCCTGTCGAGATCATCGAGAAAAACACAGTAGCATTTTATTATTATACAATTGTCCCGGCATTAGCCATGTCGGGCAATTTCTCTTTTGGAAACAGAATAAAGTCCACGAAGGGTATCGTCAAAGATATACGCCGAAACGAGAAGGGGTACTTTGTGGATGTGGAATTTGATGAGTGAGTCAATCAGGGGCAATCAGGGGGACGGTTCTTTGATCGATTTTACGGGCTTTCAGAGGATCCATGCAATCTAAAACCCGTTTTCGCTTCGCAGGATATGCTATTTGCCTGCATCCGTCTCTTTGCTTCGGACGCTTGCAATCGTGTGTCCGCTCGATACCGGACACACTTGTGCTACGCTCAAAAATCGGTTTGGATAACCGATTTTTGCCTCGCACCGAGTCGTCTTCAGGCAAAGCATATCGAACTGCTCGCTTTATGGTTTTATCTTGCATGGATGCTCTAAAAGCCCTGAAAACATCTCGATCATGCGAACCGTATATAATAGGTGCGCATAGGATATAACAAAATTGAGATGCGGAAAGAATTTTGTTAACGAGAAAACGATGAAAGCGTTTTCGAGGTGAGTTTGACATTATGGGGAACAGATATGTTTGATATAAAAGCAGAATTAAAGAAGCTTCCTGACAGTCCGGGCGTGTATATCATGCATGACAAGGCGGACAATATCATATATGTCGGGAAAGCCGTAAACTTAAAAAGACGTGTGTCCTCATATTTCCAGACGAGACCGCGCAGCCCCAAAATAGAAAAGATGATCTCTCTCATCGACCATTTTGAATATATAATGGTCGAGAGCGAGATGGAAGCGTTTGTCTTAGAGTGTAATCTTATAAAGGAGAACCGCCCGAAGTACAATACCATGCTTATGGACGATAAAACCTATCCTTTTGTTAAGATTACACTTTTTGAAAAATATCCGAAGATAACATTGACCAGGCATCATGAAAAGGACGGCGCAAAGTATTACGGCCCGTATACAAACGTAACCGCACTGAAGGAAATATTAAAAATGTTCCGTAAGCTGTACGGATACAGGACATGCAATAAAAAGCTGGACGGTCAGAGTGTGGAAAGACCATGCCTTTACCATCAGGTGGGTGAATGCATGGGACCCTGCTCAGGCAATGTGGATCCGGAAGAATACAGAAAAGGCATAGATGAGATAGCCGGTTTTTTTGAAGGGGACAGTTCGTCCGTAAAAAAGAATTTGAAGGAAAAAATGTTAAAGTGCTCCGAAAATATGGAGTTTGAGCAGGCAGCTGCCTACAGGGATATGCTGCAGAATGTGGAAGAGCTTTCGCAGACGCAGCGTGTGACAGCCGGTTTTGAGATGAACAGGGATGTGATCGGTATAGCCCTAAAGGATTATAAGGCTGTGGTACAGATATTTTTCATACGCTCGGGGAAAATGGTGGGCAGGGAGCACTATCTTTTAGAGGCGGAGAGCGACGATAAAAAAGAAGTGCTTACAGAGTTTGTAAAGCAGTTTTACGGAGGAACCGCACTTATCCCCAAAGAGATCCTTTTATCGGAGGAGATAGAGGAAAAAGAACTGGTAACAGGATGGCTCTCTGATGTAGCGGGACGAAAAGTAACCCTTACGACACCGCAAAAGGGCAAAAAAGAAAAACTGGTGGAGCTTGCGGTAAGTAATGCGGAAAACCTCTTAAATAAGGATGCCGAAAAGCTCCTTCGCGAAGCCGAAAGGACCACAGGAGCCATAGAGGAGCTGGGAGAACTGCTGTGTATAGAGGCCCCTGTCAGGATAGAATCCTATGATATATCAAATACAGCAGGCTATGAATCGGTAGGTTCCATGGTCGTATATGAAAACGGCAAGCCGAAAAAGAGTGATTACAGACGTTTTAAGATAAAGACAGTGGAAGGGCCGGATGATTATGCATCCATGCGTGAGGTTCTGTCAAGGCGGTTCATGCGTGCTAAAGATCAGTATAGAGAAAAAGACAGTTTTACAAAGCTTCCTGACCTCATCCTTATGGACGGAGGCAGGGGACAGGTAAATGCAGCTTTGGAGATCACGGAAAAACTTGGATTTAACATTATGATATGCGGCATGGTAAAGGATGACCATCACAGGACCAGAGGACTGTATTTTGAGAATGAGGAGCTGCCCATAGATACCGGCAGTGAATGCTTTAAACTCATCACCAGAATACAGGATGAAACACACCGCTTTGCCATAGAATATCATAAATCTCTGCGCTCGAAGGGACAGGTAAGATCCATCCTTGATGATATAGAGGGCATAGGAGCCACAAGACGAAGGTCACTGATCACGCATTTTGAGACCATCACCGCCATAAAAGAAGCGGATGTGGATACACTTTCTAAGGCGCCAGGCATGAACATCAAAGTTGCACAGGCAGTGTACGATTTTTTCCATGGGACAAAGCCTCCTGTAGAGGAATGAGCAGAGCGTGATACACGAAGTGCCGGATGAGGTGAAAAATGAGCATATATTATCATATCGGAAGCTCCGGAGCCGGAAAGACCACCGGAGTACAAAACAGGATAATAAAAGAAGCAGAAAAGGAGCCGGATCGCAGCTTCCTTTTTGTTGTGCCCGAACAGTTTACACTTCAGACACAGAGGGAGATACTTGAGCGCAGCAGCTCGGGCGGTATGATGAACATAGACGCATTAAGCTTTGCACGTCTGGCTCACAGGGTATTTGAAGAGCAGGGAGTGACGCTTCCACAGGTACTTGAAGATACCGGAAAAAGCATGATCGTAAAAAAGATGCTCTTAGAACATGCGGATGAACTCACCATCTATAAGGGCAAGGTTAAAAAGCAAGGCTTTGCAGAGGAGATGAAATCGCTCATCGCAGAGTTTTACCAATACGGCATAGACGAAAAACGTTTTGAACACATGGTGGAAAGTGCCGGAGACAGGGCGATACTTAAGGCGAAGCTTCATGATATCGGTGTGATATACAGGGCATTTGCAAAGTTCATAGACGGCAGGTTCGTTATGAATGA
This sequence comes from Lachnospiraceae bacterium, assembly GCA_017427415.1. Lineage (GTDB taxonomy): Bacteria > Bacillota > Clostridia > Lachnospirales > Lachnospiraceae > RUG11977. Next base: position 73,104 of record JAFRSU010000025.1, read on the forward strand.
GGAAGTCTTGGACAGGATGTGCGAGATAGCGGGAGAGTCTGAGCTTATAAGGGACTCGGTGGTGCTCCTTGACGGTTTTACGGGATTTACCCCTTCGCAGTATAACTGTATAGACAAGCTTATGAAATATGCTAAAGACATCCATGTGGTCCTTACTGCCGATGTTTCGCTCTTTGAAAGCGAAAACGGCTTGCCCGGTACTCATCCGGATGCAGGGGGCAGTTCATATGAGCTCTTTGAACTCAGCCGGAAAACCATTGATAAGCTTGAGGAACTGGCGGCTGCCAACCATATCGCTTCGGGAGTAGTCACATATCATGATGAAAAAGGAAGATATAAGGATAATCCCTCCATGGCCCATCTGGAGAAAAATATCTTCAGATTTCCTTATAAAAAGAGTGATCGTCATGAAGCTATAACCCTTCTCATGGCAGCGGATGTCGAGGAAGAGACCGATTTTATCGTATCGAAAATACGCGAGCTGGTATATGAAGGCGGCATGCACTATGAGAACATAGCGGTGATCACCGGAGATCCGGATTCGTATGCTCCTGTACTTGAAAGAAAGCTTTTAAAGGCAGGTGTCCCGCACTTTATAGACAGAAAAAAGAACATAGAAGGAACAGGCATCGTCGAGTTTATCGATGCGGCCTTTGATATAATAATAAGTGATTTTTCATATGAGAATGTATTCAGGTTCCTGAAGACAGGATTTACCGACCAGGAGCCTGACGATATCTCACGTGCCGAAATATATGCGGTAGAACGCGGTATAAAAGGGATAAGACGATGGTCTGTGCCCTGGAGCAGTAAAAAGAAAGATACAACTGCGGAAAACAGGGTAAGAGAAGCCGTCATATCGATGTTTGGCAGCATAAAAGAGGCGGAAGCAAAGGAAAACAGCCCCACCATACAGGAGAGGCTCACATATATATACAATCTTCTGGACAGTTGTGAGGTGGAGCTGAAACTCTACAATCTCTCGGAAAAACTCAAGAACAGCGATGAGGTAAAGGACAGGATAAAAGGTACGGAGCTCGGACAGCTCTTTAAGACCGTAGTCACTGTATTTGAGAGGATAAACAATCTGCTTGGAAGTGAGAGTATGCCCTTAAAGGAATTTAAGGAAGTACTTGATACCGGATTTGCAGAGGCAAAGCTGCGCTCGATACCGGGCGGAGCTGACAGCGTGGTGGTCGGCGATATGGAGAGGACCAGGCTTGATAATAAGCAGGTGCTTTTCTTTGCCGGATGCAATGACGGAGTGATCCCCGGGGCAAGGTCGGGCGGCAGCCTGCTCAATGAATTTGACAGGGAGCTTTTTGCGGAGAATGATATAGAGCTTTCGCCCACACAGAAGGATAGCAGTTCTCTTACGGAGTTTTATCTGTATCTGGTGCTGACCAAGCCTTCAAAGAAACTGTATCTTTCTTATGCAAGGAAAACAGGGGATGAGAAGGAAGCCCGTCCCGCATATATATTCGGGCGCATCATGAAGCTGTTTACGGGACTGAATGTGAATAAACTATCCTCTTACGAAAAGGATAACATATACCGCATAATAGGATGTGACAGGGGCCTTGGTGCTGTCATAGAACTTCTGCGTGATAAGGACTTGCCGGCCGATACGAACGAAGCGGGACAGATACTTGCCGGGATATTCGAAAAAGAAAACGAAGAGCTTATGGAGATGCTGAAGGCAGCAGCTTCGGGAAAGCGGAATAAAGGGAGCTTAAGTGAAGAGAAAGCCGAAAAGCTTTACGGGACTGTAATCTTAGGAAGTATCACCAGACTCCAGAAGTTTGCCGAATGCGCTTTTGCACATTTTGCAAAATTCGGACTAAGGCTGCAGGACAGCAAAGAGTTTTCAATAGGAGGACTTGAGATCGGTACTATCTGCCATGACGCGTTAAAGGCTTATGCGGATGACCTTAAAAAAGACGGGCTCCGCTGGCCCGAATGTACGGGAGCTGACCGCAAGGAGAGGGAAGCAAAGGCGATGGAAAAAGCTTTTCTCGAGTATGAGGAGATCATTTCCAGCAGCAAAAGATATGAATATATAAGGAAAAGCCTGAAGCGTGTATTCTCCCGCACAGTTGATATAGTGACGGGACAGATAGCAGCCGGAAAGTTTGATGTGGGCTTTGTGGAAAAAGAGTTTTACCATGAGAGTACCATCATGAAGCTGAAAGGCAAGATCGACAGGGTGGATGTGGTAAAGAAAAACGGAAAAACATATTACCGCATAATCGATTATAAGACAGGCAGCACCTCTTTTAATATAGAAAAGGTAAAAGCCGGACTGCAGCTGCAGCTCGCCGTTTACACCGCGGAAGCGGCGGCCACACTGTTTGAAGCCGGGGATACACCTGCACCTGCAGGTATGTATTATTACAAGATCAATGATCCTCTTATAGAATTAAAGGAGGGGAATCCCGGTACGGATGAGGAGCCGGAAGCAGAGATCATCAAAAAACAGAGACTTGACGGGATCACGGTCGGAGAGGATGATGTATTATCAATTACGGACAGCGCCTTATACAGTGAGGACGGAAGCCGTATCCCGGGCAGCTCCACAGTCATCAACCTTTCGTTTAAAAAGGACGGAGGGATATCGCAGCATTCAGAGGCTGCAGTGGTAACACAGGAGGATTTCGACCTGATCAACACCATAGCTTCAAAGAAAGCAGAAACACTGGCGCGTGATATCCTTGACGGAAACGTATCCGCCAACCCGTATGAGTACAAGAGCGAAAATGCCTGCAAATATTGTGATTACAAGTCGGTATGCCAATTTGACAGACACCTTGGCGACAGGTTCAGGAAGGTCTGAAATAGAGTAAAGAATTAGTTGGTCAATAAAAAAAATAAATGAGAGTAATAGCCTGATCTTTGATATAATGGTTTCGACCAAAAAATCAATAACACAAAGGAGGATTACTCTCATGGCCATTATATCACTAATCGACACAT
>JAFRSU010000026.1 GCA_017427415.1 Lachnospiraceae bacterium
ATGTGTCGATTAGTGATATAATGGCCATGAGAGTAATCCTCCTTTGTGTTATTGATTTTTTGGTCGAAACCATTATATCAAAGATCAGGCTATTACTCTCATTTATTTTTTTTATTGACCAACTAATTCTTTACTCTATTTATGAACTGTATCATTATAAAAGATAATGTTTTCATTACTTAACTTTAAGCAAGTTATATCTCCTCAATCCCAATACTCTTCAAATACTGATACGTTCCGTCATAGTACTCCGGCTTTCTTGTTTCATCCTCCCAAAATCCGTTTAGGTTCTTGTTAGGGTTTCCTACCGGTACACATATTACCATGCCTGCTCTGGCACGTGTGAGTAGTACTCGGTATGCGTTTAACATGTATTTGATCAGTTCCTGTTTGCTCTCCGTATCAGCGGTCTGCTCTACCCACTTTGTCTGCCCGTTAAATCTGTAGAAGTGCCAGCTCCCCTTTTCATATCTCATATCCGCATCCCACAGCAGACAGGTATAGTCAAGCTCCAAGCCCTGCACCTGGATTTCTGTAGCAGCATCCTCCAGGTAATTTGATGACCTTATATTATTTTTATCATCCAGGAACCAATGCACCGCATTCTCATCCCCTGACGGGAGTATATGTATAGCTAGTGGCTTAAACCTAGCAGATTCCTTTGTTACCAGCACTCCGGTTCTCTCAGTACCTCTTACCTTTGCATGGAGCCATTTTCTGGCCTTTTCCATGTCCCTGGTAAGCACTATCGGGTATCTATCCTTGATCTCTTTATAGATATCCGATGCACTCGCATCAAAGCTTAGTAATGCATGTACAAATGCTGACAGCTTCTCTGCACGATATGAACGTAGCGATACACTTAAGTGCAGGTCTTCCGAATAGGTCACATGCTGATTGTCCTTCAGTAGTTCATTGACCTTGCCCTCGGCATATTCAGCTTCCGTCAGCTTAGGAGAGATATACACATCCCAATGCGGGAACTTTCATTTAAGGCTGTGATCCATTCGGATATACCGGCTTCTCCTGTGTTTATCTCCTGGCCGCCACCAACGAGGCATATGATAGTAGCCCAGTCTTCTCTCTGATCAAGTGACCATATCAAAAAAGCTGCTTCCGATACCGGGAAATTAGGTACCTTTAGTTTATTTCCGTATGTACCGCCTCTCTTCAGGTATTCAGCCAGTCTTTTATGAGTCCAAGATCTCTGTGCTTCATCAAAGATGGCTACATGCTCTACCTCGCCGTATCCTGCCTCAGAGTTCTTTACTGCTTTTATGGGGTCGATCTCAAGTATTCCATTTTCCACAGGATTCTTGATCTTGTGCAACATATTGTCGCGGTATCTGTGGATCATCTGTATGGATTTGCTTACTTCTCTTCTGGAGTCGGTTAGTTTCTTGTTTTCTTTTCTTTCGTGAGCTTTTTTATAGTTATCCTGAGCCAAAGCCTCGGTTAATACTGCTACCAATGGTCCATTTCCGGATAGATATACAGCTCCTTCATCCTTTACAGGCTCGGCCTGCCCCTGATAGGTCTGCTTTATGGCTACATCCAGTCCGACCAATGTTTTACCGGCTCCCGGTACTCCAGTGACGAAGCAGATGCTTTTCCTGTTATTGACTTTGCTTTTATGTATTACATCCAGGATATACGCTATAGTCCTGTCTGTAGATACATCGTCCGCCTCATGTCTTGTGATATTTTCTACGGTATGGTTCTCATACAGTGACCTTGCTGCCTCAATGATGGTAGGTGTAGGGGCATAGGGACTGATGATCCATCTATCATCTATATCCGGCTCGTTAGGATATTCCTTTATCGCCTTATCTATCAAGGTGTAAATACCTGTTTTACCGGTCACTAACGGGTTTATAACATTGTCATTGTAGCCTGACCTTTGGATGATCGTGGAGGTAGCCTTATAGTTGGTCGCTACAAGGATGGGGACTATTACTCTTTCCTGACTGAACTTATGGAAATTGTTTAAGTCCAATGCATAGTCAAGCACCTGGTCCACATCGGCTTCTAAAATGCGGCTCTCTCCTACCTTGAACTCGATGCAGAAGATGATGCCCCTGTATAGTAATACTACGTCTACTCTTTTTCCAAGACGTGGTATGTCGTATTCAAATATAATCTGGCCGTCAGTATTTGTGCTGTCCTGACTTATATCTTCCATCAATGAAGCTAGCACAGTCTTCATTATGGATATTTCTTCGATCCAGGCGTTTTTTTGATTATCGCCTACATCTCCATGATAGCTTTCACATAGCTTGCCGAATATTTCTGATTCGGTCTTGTTTTGAAAACTTGTGAAGCTGCTATTATATAAACAACGTGTGGTGTTTATCAATGTTTTTTCCTCTTTATTCTCTCTATCAACCCCATATCCGCCGGTAGCCAGTTCACACTGTCTATGCTGTCCTTATCGAGCCAGCGTGCTGCCTCGTGTTCCTTCAGTGTCAGCTTGCCCTTTACCATCTTACACCGGTAGCAGTCCATGGAGAGGTGGAACTTCGGGTAGTCATACTCTATAGTATCTATGAGCTCTCCGACTTCTATCTCTGTGTCGAGTTCTTCCCTGATCTCCCGTATGAGTGCCTGCTTTGTAGTTTCGTTCTCTTCTACTTTCCCGCCGGGGAATTCCCATCCGTCCTTGTATTCCCCGTATCCGCGCTGTGTGGCAAATACCATGTTCCTGCCGTCTTCCGGGCTTTTCCTTACTATGATGGCGGCTGCCACCCGTACGTATTTCTTTATGTCTCCGCTTTCGGTGATGATCACCTTATCGCCTTCGTTTATGCCCTGCTCTGCCAAGGTTGATTCTGCTGCTTCTAAGTATTTAGGCTCAGCTGCCTCAGGAGCATCCTTTATGTTTATCAGCTGCAGCAGTGCCGCAGGTTCTTTCCTGCCTGTTTCCTCGCAGCCGAAATCAGCCTCGGTTATGGCTTTTATCCTGTATATTTCCATGTTTTTTGTTACCGCTTGCTATTGTTTTTAAAATTGTATTTTTTTAAATCTTTAATTTACAAAATTCCATGATAAAGTATACCATATTCTGTGTTTTCTGACAACTTTTTTATTGTATTTTCAAGGCTTTTTTGAGAGGGAACGGGGGACGGTTCGAGACCACTGAAAAAGTAACCTATTTTAAGTAGTTTCTTCCCATTCCATGTCCCTGTAAATTTTTAATCTCATCGTATTCTTCAGTTTTATTAAAAATAGTTGTATTTCTTGATATTTTTTGTCGTTTGAAGAGGATACC
>JAFRSU010000027.1 GCA_017427415.1 Lachnospiraceae bacterium
GGCCTGCATATACAGCCCGATATCTTTATGTTTTTTACACCTGTATAGTCAAGTTCTATGATCTCTGAAGCTATATCCCTGCCGTATATGCCGAACAGCACATCCTTCATCTTGCCGCTGCCGTTGGTAAAGAGCACATTTCTTCCGTTATTGACATATTTTATGCTTACTTCGGGATGTGACAGGGCTATCCTTTCCACCGTCTCATTACAGTATGAACCTTCCGTAGCGGAGCTCTTTAAAAACTTTCTTCTTACCGGCACCTGTAAAAATACATCCCTGATGATAAACGTAGTACCGTCAGGAGCACCGATCTCTTCAAAAAGCACTTCTTCGCCGCCTTTTATGCGGTAATGCACAGCTGAAAATGCTTCCTTTGTCTTAGTTATCAGTTCCACATCTGCCACTGCGGCAATACTTGCAAGTGCCTCACCTCTGAATCCAAGTGAAGTGATATATGAAAGGTCTCCGGCATCCTTTATCTTACTGGTAGTATGCCTTATAAATGCAATTTTAACATCATCCTTATCTATACCCGATCCGTTGTCCGTGATCCTTATAAGGTCTATGCCGCCTCCCCTTATCTCGACAGATATGGAGGTAGCACCCGCATCTATGGAATTTTCCACAAGTTCTTTGATGATGGAAGCAGGTCTGTCTATAACCTCGCCCGCTGCTATCTGGTTTATAGTGTTTTTATCCAGTATATTGATCTTACTCATATTTCATACTTTATTACCTTTCAGTAAATTGTATAAGATTCTTCGCTTCGCTCAGAATGACACTGTTGTCGATGTTTAAATCAATCAGAGAACCGTCCCTATGATTGATTCCTCAATTCCTCCTGAAGTTCAGAAAGTTTGTTTAGTGCCTGTATCGGAGTGATCGACATAAGGTCCATATCCCTTATGTCATCAAGGATATTATCCTGTTTTCTCTCTGCAAACAGAGACATCTGATCGGGATAATCCTTTTTCTTCTTGGATACCGGCTGACTGTATTTTTCCTTTACCTGACCGCCTGTTTTTATCATCTCGCTTCTGTCATGTGAATTGATATCATTAAGGCTTAATACTTCTACTATCTCTCCGGCTCTTCTCAGTATTTCTTCAGGAAGCCCTGCCAGGCGTGCTACCTGTATACCGTAACTCTTATCGGCTCCGCCCTTTACTATCTTCCTTAAGAATATGATGCTTTCTCCCTGTTCCTTTACCGCTATGCTGAAGTTCTTGACACAGTCAAGCTTTTCCTCTAATTCGGTCAACTCATGGTAATGTGTGGCAAATAAGGTTTTTGCGCCAAGCTTATTATTGTCGCTTATATATTCAACCACTGCCCATGCTATGGCCAGTCCGTCAAAAGTACTGGTACCTCTTCCTATCTCATCCAGGATCAGCAGGCTTTTAGCGGTAGCATTGCGCATGATCTGCGATACCTCATTCATCTCTACCATAAATGTACTTTGACCGCTTGCTAAATCATCGGAAGCCCCGACTCTTGTAAATACCCTGTCCACCAGACCGATATTTGCATACGAAGCGGGGACAAAGCTTCCCATCTGTGCCATAAGCACTATAAGTGCAGTCTGACGCATATAGGTGGATTTACCGGCCATGTTCGGTCCGGTGATGATGGATATGCGCTGTGCATCATTATCAATGTAAGTATCATTGGCTATAAAGCCTGTATCACCCAGTACCTTTTCTACCACCGGATGTCTTCCGTCCTTTATATCTATGATACCATCCTCATTTAGAAGAGGCCGCACATATCCGTTTCTCTCCGATATATAGCTTAAAGAGCAGAGGCTGTCAATATATGCTATCTTTTTGGCAGTCTTCTGTATCCTGACTATATTGGAGGCTATCTTTTCCCTAAGCTCTGTGAATATATCATATTCAAGAGATACGAGTCTGTCTTCCGCATGGAGTATCTTATCCTCCAGCTCCTTTAATTCAGGTGTAGTATAACGCTCTGCCTGTACTAAGGTCTGCTTTCTAATCCAGTTCTCCGGGACAAGGTTTTTATAAGAGTTCGTAACCTCCAGATAATATCCGAATACCTTATTGAATTTGATACGCAGGTTCTTGATACCGGTACTCTCTTTTTCCCTTGTCTCTACCTCTGCCAGCCAGTTCTTTCCTTCAGACCGTGCAGAACGCAGCTCATCCACAACAGGACTGTAACCATCTCTTATAATCCCGCCTTCCCTGATACTTATGGGCGGATCGTCATTGATGGTGGTATCGATCATCTCTTTTAAGTCTTCCAATGTATCGGTACCATCATAAAGCTCTTTTAACAGTCCGCTCTTAAAATCGGATAATAAGCTCTTTATAGGAGATATCATGGCGACAGACGATGAAAATGCAATCAAATCCCTGGGGTTGGCGTTACGGTAGCTTATACGGCCTGCAAGTCTCTCAAGGTCATATATGGAGTTCAGGTATTCCCTTATCTCTTCCCTTACAAGCACATTTTTATTAAGCTCTTCTATCGCATCAAGTCTTTTTTCTATTTCCGTTTTTTCCAGTAGGGGCTGCTCTACAAAAGACCTCAGCATCCTGGCACCCATGGCTGTACCGGTCCTATCGAGCACATTCAGAAGCGAACCCTTTTTATTCTTATCACGCATGGTCTCGGTAAGCTCTAAGTTCCTTCTGGTCTGTGAATCTATGAGCATGTATTTACCGGACACGTAAGGTACTATTTCCGTTACATGATCGAGACTTATCATCTGCGTCTCAAGTGCGTAACGCAGCACCGCACCCGCTGCTGCCTTTGCCGCAGGATAAATATCTATACCGAGCTCCGCACAGCTTTTACACTTAAAATGCCCTGCAAGGATGCTTTCGCATTTTTTCAGGTCATAATAATCCGCACCGACAGTACCTAAAGTTATATTTAACTTTTCTTTAAGTGTGTTTAAATCCATCCCGCACATCAGGAATGCTTCATTGCATATGATCTCTGCGGGGGTAAGCTTATATACCTCATCCTGTATCTTGGTCAAGCTTTCAAATTCCTGTATGAAGAAATCACCCGTAGATACATCAAGTGATGCCATGCCGTATGTCTCATCACAATAATATATGCTCATCAGGTAATTATTCTTTGTTTCGTCTAACGACTGCGGATTAATATTGGTACCGGGTGTTACTACCCTTATAACCTCACGCTTTACCAGGCCTTTGGCAAGTGCAGGGTCTTCCATCTGCTCGCATATAGCAACCTTATAGCCTTTTTCCACAAGCCTTGATATATAACCTTCAGAGGAATGAAAAGGCACACCGCACATGGGAGCCCTTTCCTCTAAACCGCAGTTTTTACCGGTCAGAGTCAGTTCAAGCTCTTTTGATGCCACCTTCGCATCATCAAAGAACATCTCATAAAAATCACCTAAACGGTAAAACAGAATGCAGTCCTTATATCCATTTTTTATACCCATATATTGCTGCATCTGCGGTGTCAGCTCATACTTTTGTTCCTTCACTTTTTTTACCTCTAAAACCCCATTTTATGGCTTTTGTTAAGCCTCTAACGGTCTCCATTCTCCGGATTCCGTAAAATCGTCTGCCGCTTTTTCGGCAGCATCTGTTATGCTTTCCTCAAATCCCATCATCTTAAGCAATAATATGGCATTTCTGGTCACGGCTCTTCCGTCTCTCAACTTATAATCAAAGAACACACCGTCATCCTCAACCTTTTCCTCAAAATGATACATCTTAAAGCTTTTTTCAAGTATGTAAGTAAGCTCGATATCATGTGTGGCAGCAAAAAGCATACAGTTCTGTGCTCCCATATATGAAAGAATCCTCGAAGAAGCTGCGATACGCTCTAAGGTATTGGTACCCCTTAAGACCTCATCGACAAATATGAGCAGCGGCACTTCCGGATTTAAGCTGTCACATATCCTCTTTAACGACTTGATCTCCACTATGTAGTAGCTCTCTCCGCCTGACAGGTTATCTGTAAGTGCCATAGAAGTCATACACTTAAAAAACGAAGCCTTGTATCTGTCAGCCATACATGTATTGATTGACTGGGCCAGTATCGAGTTTATCGCTACGGTTTTTATAAATGTGGACTTACCGGAAGCATTCGATCCTGTAAGAAGGACATTGCCCGTCTCCTTAAAGTTATTTTTTACCGGCTCGGATATCATCGGATGATATATATTTTCCGTATCGATACCGGTATTTCCTTCTTCCTTTGAAAGTTCAGGTCTGCACCAGGTACCCATCAATTCTCTAAAGGAAGCAACTGCTATCATTGAATCTATAAGACCGATGATCTCGTATATCTTGTCAAAATCATCCTTTTTATCCTTTAGTCTGCCAAGCATCACGTTAAACCTGATAAGGTCAATATGTGTTGCCATACGCAGATAATCAAGAGCAACCTCCAATATATCACCGTTACTCTTTTTCGATACTATAAGCGCCGCACCTTTTGTGACACTTCTGAATTTCTTAAGTTCTTCCTTTAATACCGAGGTATAAGGTGTAAGCACTTCGTTGTTTATACCGCATATCCTGTCGGTAAGGTCCAGAGTACGGAGTATATAAGCCACAACCGCATAATAGTTTTCAATCTCACCCTTACGCTTAAAATACGACATGACATTATAGAAGAATACCCCGAGCGTAGCCATGATGCCGACAGGAGGAAAAACAAATATCGTACCTATCGCTGCAGCAAGCAGCGCAATGCATGCGAAATGTTTAACATTACTCTCCTCATCCAGATTATCAAGACGGTTTAAATACTCGTATACGGATATACCTTTGATCTTTCCTGCTTTAGCCAGCTCTGTCTGAAGATTTAGTCTGACATCGGGATCTTTTGCAAAGAATTCTGCAAGTTTCTCTCTTTTACGTAATACATCATTATCAAGTGTGGGAGTTCTTAGCAAATAATAGAGATATTCCTCACC
>JAFRSU010000028.1 GCA_017427415.1 Lachnospiraceae bacterium
AGCACTTGATCCTCCTACAGCCATCGCACAGCTCATGGGTATATCGTGGGGTGCTTTAGCAGGCGCATTTCTTGCACCTTTCCTGTACGGACTTTACTGGAAAAAAGTTACCAGACCTGCAGTATGGGCCAGTTTTATAGCCAGTGTAGTGCTTACGGTAGGAAACCTCTTCTTCAAGTTCTTTGATTCACCTATCGTAGCAGGGGCCGTAGCCATGATCGCAGGACTTGTGCTCGTACCTGTCGTATCGCTCATCACAAAGAACCCTCAGAAGGACATTAACAGGGTTGACAATATCTTCGAATGCTATAACGAAAACATCACGGTTAAGAAAGCCAACAGACTTTCAGCTGACTGATGAGGTGTATAATAATTTTCCCCCGGGGTCGATCAAACGATCGGCCCTTTTTCTTTACCTTGCATTTATCGTGATAAAGTGATAAAATAAAAATGTTTTTGTAATATTGTATTATAAGAAAAGAGGGATAAGACAATGAAGAAAAAAATATTTGTTATAGGACTTTTGGTTATGGCGATGATGCTTAGCGCATGCAGTTCCTCAGAGAGCTCGGGTTCATCGATAAAGAGTGCGGATGACCTTAAGGGAAAGGTGATCGGTACACAGCTCGGAACCACCGGTGAGATATTTGCCGGAGATGTAGAGAATGCGACAGTTGAGAAGTACAACAAAGGCGCCGATGCCATCCAGGCATTAAAGCAGGGCAAGGTTGATGCGGTTATCATTGACCGTGAGCCGGCTAAAGAGTTTGTTAAGAAAAACGACGATTTACAGATCCTTGATGTTCCTTTCGTTGAAGAAGAGTATTCGGTAGCTTACAAGAAGGGTAACAGCGAGCTTGGTAAGAAGCTTGATGATGCCATCACCGCATTAAAGAATGAAGGCAAGCTTGATGAGATAGTATCCCACTGGATCGGTGAAGATGCCGACCAGGTATCTTACGTTCCCGATGCTTCCGTAACAAGAACAGGCAAGCTGATCATGGCTACAAACGCAGAGTTCCCTCCTTATGAAAGCAAGAAAGGCAGCGAAGTAGTCGGCATAGATGTGGATATGATGAGAGCGGTATGCGATAAGCTCGGATTAGAGCTTGAAGTAGAAGATATGCAGTTCGATTCCATTATCACTTCCGTAGAGTCAGGCAAGGCGGATGTCGGCGTAGCCGGTATCTCCGTAACAGAAGACCGTAAGAAGAATGTTGACTTCACAGTAGGCTATGCAACATCTACACAGGTTATCATTGTAAAAAAATAATTCGGAGGACCATATTGGATTCATTTTTCGATAAACTTCATGAGACTTTTATAGTGGATGACCGTTGGAAGTATCTGGTAAACGGACTTAAGACCACTCTTATCATTACGATATTTGCGGTCATGATTGGTATGGTACTTGGCTTCCTGGTAGCGATAGTACGTTCGACACATGACAGGACCGGCAGGTTCAAGATCATGAACTTAATATGTAAGCTGTATCTTACGGTTATCAGAGGAACGCCTGTCATGGTACAGCTGCTGATCATCTACTATGTTATCTTTGCATCCGTAAGGATAGATAAGACATTGGTCGGTATAATCGCATTCGGTATCAACTCGGGTGCGTACGTGGCTGAGATAGTCCGTTCGGGTATAATGTCCATAGATAAGGGACAGTATGAAGCGGGAGCGAGCTTGGGACTCAATTATTCCAAGACGATGAAGCACATCATCCTGCCGCAGGCATTTAAAAATGTGCTTCCCGCACTGGCAAACGAGTGCATAGTATTGCTCAAAGAGACTTCGGTAGCAGGCTATATCGCCTTGGAGGACCTTACCAAGGGCGGCGATATCATCCGAAGCATTACATACGAGCCTTTCCTGCCGCTGCTTGCGGTCGCTATCATCTATCTGGTGATAGTGGTCGGACTGTCCGCACTGGTAGGCAAGCTGGAAAGGAGGCTCAAGAAGAGTGATAGAGGTTAAAGGACTTAAAAAAGCCTTCGGAAAAAATAAAGTATTAAGCGGTATAGATACCGTGATCAATAAAGGCGAGAAGGTCGTAGTCATAGGCCCTTCCGGATCGGGAAAGAGCACATTTTTGCGCTGCCTTAACCGCCTTGAGACGCCGACTGAAGGCTCCGTCATATTTGAGGGTGTGGATATAACCCATGTATCCGAAAAGGAGCTTAATAAGATTAGGGAAAAAATGGGCATGGTATTCCAGCATTTTTACCTGTTCCCGCATCTTACCATCAGGAAAAACCTGACGCTCGCCCCGGTGAAGCTTAAACTTATGACAAAGGAAGAGGCTGACAAAAGGGCGGACGAGCTCTTAAAAAAGGTTGGCCTGTTCGACAAGGCTGACAGCTACCCTGACATGCTCTCCGGCGGACAGAAGCAAAGAATTGCGATAGCCAGGGCCCTGGTAATGCGCCCCGACGTGATGCTGTTCGATGAGCCCACATCGGCACTCGACCCCGAGATGGTAGGCGAGGTACTGACCCTTATGAAACAGCTGGCAGAGGAAGGCATGACCATGGTGGTCGTAACCCATGAGATGGGCTTTGCCAGAGAGGTTGCCTCGAGAGTCATGTTTATAGACGAAGGCGTGATCGCAGAGGAAGGTACTCCCGAGGAGTTCTTCGGCAGCCCGAAGAGCCCGAGACTTAAAGAGTTTTTGTCCAAGGTATTATAGGCTGCGAAGCAGACTGATGAGGTGTAAAACTTAATAAAAGATTTATTGTAAATACTCACCGGATATGATACTATATTGTACAGTGGCGGGACGGATTTTGGTCCGTCCCGTTTTAAATATTGGGGAAGGACGGTATTAGGAATGAGAGTAACTGATGACATTATTTATGTAGGTGTCAACGATCATCAGATCGATCTTTTTGAAGGACAGTATGTGGTACCCGAGGGTATGGCATATAATTCATATGTGGTAAAGGATTATAAGATCGCTGTAATGGATACGGTGGATAAGAACTTTACCCACGAGTGGCTGGACAATGTGGCTAAGGCTCTGGAGGGAAAGAAGCCCGATTATCTCGTAGTACAGCATATGGAGCCCGATCACTCGGCAAATATCGTAAACTTTATGAAGACATATCCCGAAGCAACCATAGTTTCTTCACAGAAGGCATTCGGCATGATGAAGAACTTCTTCGGGCAGGAATTTGAAGACAGAAGACTTATCGTGGGCGAAGGAGATGAGCTCCCGTTAGGCAAGCACGTCTTAAAGTTTATCGCAGCTCCCATGGTACACTGGCCCGAGGTTATCATGACATATGATACCTTTGACAAGGTGCTTTTCTCGGCTGACGGCTTCGGAAAGTTTGGCGCATTAGACTCAGAGGACGATGACTGGGCATGTGAAGCAAGAAGATACTACTTCGGTATAGTAGGAAAATACGGCGCACAGGTACAGGCGGTATTAAAGAAGGCAGCAGGACTTGATATCAAGACTATCTGCCCTCTGCACGGCCCCGTACTTAAGGATAATCTTGGTTATTATATCGGTCTCTACGATACCTGGTCAAGCTACGGTGTAGAGACAGACGGCATCATGATCGCATATACTTCCGTATACGGCAACACCAAGAAGGCTGTAGAGCTCCTCGCCGACAGATTAAAGGCCAAGGGATGTCCCAAGGTGGTTGTAAACGACCTCGCACGCTCCGATATGGCTGAAGTGGTTGAGGATGCCTTCAGATACGGCAGGATAGTACTCGCTACCACCACATACAATGCTGACATCTTCCCGTTCATGAGAGAATTCATCGGGCATCTGACAGAACGCGGATTTAAGAATAAAACCATAGGTCTTATAGAGAACGGTTCATGGGCACCCATGGCTGCCAAGACCATGAAGGGTATGCTCGAAGGCTGCAAGAACCTGACCTTTACCGATACTACTGTTAAGATCACATCGGCACTCAATGATGTGAGCAAGGATCAGATAGAAAAATTGGCAGATGAACTCTGCATGGATTACATGGCAGCAGCACCGGATACTGCCAACAAGAACGACCTGACCGCACTCTTCAAGATCGGTTACGGATTGTATGTGGTTACATCCAATGACGGCAGCAAGGATAACGGATGTATAGTAAATACCGTATCCCAGGTTACCAGCACTCCCAACAGAGTGGCTGTATGTATCAACAAGCAGAATTATTCGCATCATGTTATCAAGCAGACCGGTATCATGAATGTAAACTGTCTGTCCGTTGAGGCGCCTTTCTCCGTATTTGAGTCCTTTGGCTTCAGATCCGGCAGAACGGTAAATAAGTTCGAGGGAATGGATGTGCTCCGCTCGGATAACGGCCTGGTATTCCTGCCCAGATACATCAATGCGTTTATGTCCTTAAAGGTAGAGCAGTATGTGGATCTTGATACCCACGGCATGTTTATCTGTGAGGTGACTGAAGCGAGAGTCATGTCCGATAAGGAGACTATGACCTACACCTACTACCAGGATAATGTAAAGCCGAAGCCTGCTACCGAAGGCAAGAAAGGCTGGGTATGCAAGATATGCGGCTACATCTATGAAGGCGATGAGCTTCCGGATGACTTTATCTGTCCTCTGTGCAAGCATCCCGCATCGGATTTCGAACCGATCAAGTAGAAAAAAATATAATTGTCATTCTGAGGTGCTTCAGCACCGAAGAATCTTAAAGATCCTTCGCTTCGCTCAGGATGACAAAAGAGCAGGTTAATCAAATGTCAATCATAGGGAAGGTTGGCAATAAAATACAGGAGAAGAGAAGAATGGCAAAATTAGACGTAACAACATTTTCAAAATTATTATCGAGGCCGGTACATTTTGTAGCGGTACTCTGCAACGACAACGCTATGGGTACACCGGACACACCCTACTATAAGCGTCCGACCAAGAATGTATACTTACTGCACGGCTACTCCGGCTGCGAGAGCGACTGGTATTCAAATGCACCTCTTACCGACCTTGCAAATAAATACAACGTAAACTTCTTCATGCCTAACGGTGACAACAGCTTTTATCTGGACAATAAAGCTACAGGCTACAAGTATGCATCTTACGTAGGAAAAGAGTTCATAGAGTACACAAGAAAGACCTTCAACCTGTCCGACAGGCGTGAGGATACCTACATCGGCGGACTTTCGATGGGCGGCTTCGGAGCACTTCATACAGGCTTTATGTTTAACGATACCTTTTCAAAGGTGATCGCTCTGTCATCCGCACTTATCCAGGGAATGATCAAGCATTTGGACCCTTCAATGGATAACCCCATGGCCAACTATGATTATTACGCATGGACCTTCGGTGTTAAGGACGGTGTGGATTTTGATGCTTCCGAGAACAACCCCGAGTACCTGGTAAAGAAGCTGAAAGAAGAAGGAAAGCAGATACCCGACATCTACATGGCGTGCGGCACTGAGGACTTCCTTATCGAGCCAAACAGACAGTTTAAAGCATTTTTGGACGAAAACAAAGTGCCCGTTACCTTTGTAACCGGCCCCGGCGTTCATGACTTCAATTTCTGGAGAAAATACCTCGAAGAAGGCTTAAAATGGGCATTAGATTGAATTTTCGGCGTAAAAACGGGCTTTAAAGCCGAAAAACATGGGATTTTTGCCGAAAAAACACGGAATTTACTTGACAAATCACCTCTAAAAGTTTATATATATTGATGTGAGAAAAGTTATGGTTCGCGTAAGTGAACGGTAGCAGACACTATACCCTTTTTAAGAAGGGAAAATATCGGAGGATTATCAAATGAACAAGACAGAATTAGTAGCAGCAATCGCTGCAAAGGCAGAATTAACAAAGAAGGATTCAGAGAAGGCATTAGCAGCTTTCATCGAGTCAGTTACAGCAGAGCTTAAGGCAGGCAACAAGGTTCAGCTTGTAGGCTTCGGTACATTCGAGGTTTCTAAGCGTGCAGCAAGAAAGGGAAGAAATCCCCTTACCAAGAAGGAGATCACCATCAAGGCTTCTAACGCTCCTAAGTTCAAGGCAGGAAAAGCTTTAAAGGATGCTGTAAACACCAAGAAGAAATGATGCTCGCTTAAGGCAGCACTTGGTAACCCCGCGGTGTAAATCGTGGGGTTTTTTTAGAAAAGGTGGTTTAATTTTGAGATTAGACAAATATTTAAAGGTTTCAAGGCTCATAAAAAGAAGAACGGTAGCCAATGAAGCGGCCGATTCAGGCAGAGTTCTCTTAAACGGCAAGGAAGCCAAGCCCTCGGCCAATGTAAAGCCGGGAGATATCATAGAGATAGTGTTCGGAACCAAGACAGTCAAGGTTGAAGTGCTGGCGATAGCAGACACCAGTAAAAAAGAAGAAGCCAAGGAGTTGTTCAGATATATTTAGGAGGCTGTTTATGGCAGACAGGCGCGACAGTAAAAAGAAACGTTGGGGACTTGCATTCATCCTCATTGCCGTGATGCTGATATGCGGGTTCATATATTGGAAAACCATCCTACTGGAAGATGACCTTGCCGAGAAAAATCAGCAGAAAACTACCATAGAGAAGGAAATAGAAGACGAATACAGGAAGAACCAGGAGCTGAAGGACGAGGCCAGGTACCGCCAGACGGATGATTATATCAAGGATAAGGCGAAGGATACCATAGGACTGCGCGATCCCGATGAGACCATCTTCCGTCCGGAAGAAGACAACAACTGATAAAGGTTTATGAGATTGAATACGGAGAAAAAAGTATTTGACTATATAAATGAATACGGCCTGATAAAGGAAGGGGACAGCATAGTGGCCGGAGTATCCGGCGGAGCCGATTCCATGTGCATGCTCCTTCTTTTGATGAGGTATAGAGAGATATGCGACTTTACCCTTACGGTGGCTCATGTGGACCATGGTATAAGAGGCGAGGAAGCAAAAGCCGATGCCGGTTTTGTAAGGGATTTCTGTGCGAAACACGGTATCGGGTTTGAACTGGGCGAAGCGGATATCCCCCGTATCGCAAAGGATACCGGTACCACCTGTGAGGAAGCCGGAAGGAACTTCAGGTATGCGTTTTTTGCTCGTACGGCGGAAAAATACGGTGCCGAAAAAATAGCCACGGCCCACACAAAAGGCGACAATGCAGAGACCGTGCTCTTTAATATATTCAGGGGCAGCGGCATAAAAGGCCTTAAAGGGATAATCCCCAAAAGAGCCTTAAAACAGATGAACGGGGAAGCATTTACGGTCATAAGGCCGGTGCTGTGCCTATCCCGGGAAGAGATAGAGGCGTACCTGGAGGAAAAAGGACAAGCTTACAAAACGGACGCCACGAACAGTGAGGATACGTACTCCAGGAACAGACTAAGGAACAGGATACTTCCCGAGATAAAGGAATACATAAACAATGGCGTATACGGCCATATAGAAAGCCTCAGCCTTCAGGCTGCGGAAACCATGGACTACATAGAGCAGCAGACGGACGTATATATGGATGCCTGTGAGTACATGCGTGATGCATCCGGTCATATCACCGGCTGCAGGATAGATTGTAAGATGACGGGCGGGCTGCATCCTGTGATCAGAAAAAGTATCATCAGACGGGCATTTGAACAGGTGGCCGGAAGATTAAAGGATGTTGAAGAAGTCCATATATCGGATATAGACGGATTATACGGAAAACAGAGCGGAAGAAAGCTTTCCATGCCATACGGGATCACGGCTGTAAAGGAATATGACACGATCTGCTTAAAAACCAAAGAAACAGTACAGGATCAAAAAGCGGACGATATCAGCCGTACGGTAAATATAAGCATACATGACCGGGCAGAGTTAGGACAGGATATCCCTAAGGGGAAAGACGAAAAGTGGTTCGATTATGAGAAGATGCAAGGGACTCCAACGGTACGTACCATGGAGCCTGGTGATTACCTGCTCATCGGTCCCGAAAAGCATAAGAAAAGCCTTAACCGCTTTATGATAGACAATAAAATACCAAAGGATGAAAGGGACAGCATCCCGCTCCTTGCCGTGGGAAATCACGTAGTCTGGGTAGTAGGATACAGACAGGATGAGAGCTGCCTTGTCACATCCGGGACCAAAAAAGTACTTGTTGCGAAAAGCCGCCGAACGAATGTGAGGGGGCAATACAAATTTATAAAGGGGAAATAATGAAAAAAACAAGAGGATTCAGCATGTACCTGGTTTTCATAATCATGCTTATCTTTGTAGTATATCTGACCAGGGGATTGAACGAATCACAGTACATCAAATACAGCTTCCAGGCCTTTGAAGCCGCCTTAGAGAAGAAGACGGTACAGAGCGTGACACTCGTACCTTCGGAAGAAGTACCTACCGGATTGGTCAGGCTCACATTGATAGACGGTCAAAAGGGCAAATTCAACTGCTCGGATATCACCGAGGTCGAGAAGCTGGTAAGAAATGCGGGTATACCTTATACCATGGAAGAAGTGGAAAAGCCCGGCTGGTTCTTTACAAGTGTGATGCCTTATATCATCCTTATCATATTTATGATCGTATTCATGTTTATCCTGACCGGACAGGGCGCATCATCCTCCGGCGGAAACAAGGTCATGAACTTCGGCAGATCCAGAGCCAGGATGACTATGGGTAAGGACAACAAATTCACATTCAAGGATGTGGCAGGGTTAAAGGAAGAAAAGGAAGACCTTGAAGAGATAGTCGATTTCCTGAAAAACCCCGGAAAATACGTGGATGTGGGAGCGAGGATCCCCAAGGGCATATTGCTCGAGGGTGCTCCCGGTACAGGTAAGACACTGCTTGCAAAAGCGGTGGCAGGAGAAGCAGGTGTACCGTTCTTCTCTATCTCCGGTTCGGACTTCGTGGAGATGTTCGTAGGTGTCGGTGCATCCAGAGTAAGAGAGCTTTTTGCGGATGCCAAGAAGGCAGCTCCCTGTATCATATTCATCGACGAGATAGATGCCGTAGCGAGACGCAGAGGTACCGGTATGGGCGGCGGCCATGACGAAAGAGAGCAGACGCTGAACCAGATGCTCGTAGAGATGGACGGTTTCGGTGTAAATGAGGGCATCATTGTGCTCGCAGCTACCAACCGTGTGGATATACTCGATCCCGCTATCTTACGTCCCGGACGTTTTGACAGAAAGATAGTCGTAGGACGTCCCGATGTCAAGGGCAGGGAGGAGATCCTTAAGGTCCATATCAAGAACAAGCCCATCTCCGATGAGGTAAATCTGCAGGAGATAGCAAAAACAACTGCCGGCTTTACCGGAGCTGACTTAGAGAACCTCATGAATGAGGCAGCCATCTCAGCAGCCAAGGAAAACCGCAAGTTCATAAACGAAGAAGAT
The DNA here is from genome assembly GCA_017427415.1 of Lachnospiraceae bacterium. Classification (GTDB taxonomy): domain Bacteria; phylum Bacillota; class Clostridia; order Lachnospirales; family Lachnospiraceae; genus RUG11977. Next base: position 9,300 of record JAFRSU010000028.1, read on the forward strand.
ATCAAAAAATCATTTATAAAGGTCGGTATAGGTGCCGAGAAGAAGAGCAAGATCGTATCCGACAAGGAAAAGAAGATCACAGCTTACCACGAGACAGGACATGCGATACTTTTCCATGTGCTTCCCGATGTAGGCCCTGTATATACCGTATCCATCATACCGACCGGCGGAGCTGCGGGATATACCATGCCTCTCCCTGAAAAGGACGAGATGTTTTACACCAAGGGACATATGCTCCAGGACATCATGGTATCATTAGGCGGACGTATAGCAGAGGAGCTGATATTTGACGACATCACCACAGGTGCCTCCCAGGATATCAAGCAGGCCACCCAGACAGCCAGAAAGATGGTAACCAAGTACGGCTTCACCGAGTCGGTCGGTATGGTCAACTATGAAAACGATGACGATGAGGTATTTATCGGAAGAGACTTAGCCCATACCAGAAGCTACAGCGAGAACGTAGCCAACAAGATAGACGAAGAAGTACACAATATCATCGAGATGTGCTACGAGGAAGCCAAGAAGATCATATCCGAGCATATGGATGTACTTCACAGATGTGCGGAGCTTCTTATAGAGAAGGAGCGTATCACCAGAGAAGAATTCGAGGCACTCTTTGACACTGTTCCTGCAGCAGAAGCTTGATAACGGCTTATATACGGGGTTTTGGTAAAAGTGTTAAAAAAGTTTTTTAAAAAAACGAAATGTTTGTGCACACTTATTTTAAAAACCTGTTATAATACATAATCGTAAACCCCAATACATTTATAGTTTTTGCTACACCCCAATATAAAGCGCACTTGGCGCTTTTAGCAAAAATACCTTCTCCGAAAAAAGGACGATCCCCCCAGATCGTCCTTTTTGAATCCCTAAGATAATTTATTCCATTAGACTTCCCCTCAAGGGGAAGGCTATACTACAATTCAGACAAAAAGTAATTTACAACATAGTACATTGTATTAAAATCCCCTCAGGTCTACAATATTCCCCAGATAAAAACAAATGACATATATACTTCCATACTTGATAGTCATAAAACATAACGGTGATAGGATGATATCAAAAATATTTAAAGGATACAGCAGGGAAAATTTCAGAAATGTTATAAATATGGCCTGGCCGGCCATAATAGAATCCTTCTTTGTGGCATTTGCAGGCCTTGTGGATTCGTTTATGGTGAGCAGGCTTGGTTCATATGCGGTGGCGGCGGTAGGACTCACCACCCAGCCGAAATTCGTCGGACTGGCCATGTTTTTTGCGATAAACGTATCCATCTCGGCATTAGTTGCCAGAAGATACGGTGAAAAAGACAGGAAAAACGCCAATCAGGTATTTGTTACGGCCATGCGTTTCGTGATCATAGCAAGCATAGTGTTGAGTGTGATATTCGTAGTAGGAGCGGACCCCATCATAGAACTGTGCGGGTCGAGCGAGGAAGGCGAAAAAGAGCTCGCTACACATGAGGCGGCTGTCACATACTTCCGCATCATCATGGGCGGCATGATATTCAACTGTGTGCAGATGGCTGTAAACTCTGCGCAGCGGGGTTCCGGAAACACCAAGATCACCATGAAGACCAATGTCACATCCAATGCGGTGAACATAGTACTTAACTATCTGCTTATAGAGGGACATTGCGGATTCCCGGCATGGGGGATAAAGGGTGCGGCACTTGCCACGGTACTCGGAACGGTGGTATCCTCCATCATGAGCATCATCTCCATCTCAGGAAAAGAAACATTCATCAGCATACCTTTTATCATATCGGAAAAGATAAAGTCCTCTTGGGCGGCATTTAAAAGCCTGGTACGTATAGGCTACGGAATATTCTTTGAGCAGATACTTATGAGGATAGGTTTCATGGCTACGGCACTCATGGCTGCGAAAAAGGGTATGGATGCCATGGCGGCACACCAGGTGGGCATGAACCTCATGGGACTTACCTTCAGCTTCGGTGACGGACTTCAGGCAGCAGCGGTGGCACTCATCGGAAGGTCACTCGGCGAAGGAAAGCCGGAGCTCGCTAAGGACTACGGAAAAACCTGTAAGGCTCTCGGCATGATGATAGCGAGCGTATTGATACTTGTATACTTCTTTGGAGCCCGTCCGCTCATGTCCATGTTCTTTGAGGAGGAGCATATCATAGAGATAGGCGTGTCCATCATGAGGGTCATCCTGTTCGTCGTACTGTTCCAGATCATCCAGGTTATATACATGGGATGCCTCCGGGGAGCAGGAGATACACTGTACACCGCATTTGCAGCCACCATGTCGGTCACCGTCATGAGAACTCTTGTATCCTGGCTCTGCGGCTTTGTATTTGACTTAGGCATAGTGGGCATATGGTTCGGAGTTTTAGCCGACCAGGTGTCCAGATTCACATTTGCCAGCCTCAGGTACAAGATGGGTAAGTGGGTAAAGATAAAAATCTAAACTGAATCTAAGTGAATGGATTTTTTAGTAAAACTGTCACAAAAGTTTTATAAAAAAAATGAATGTTTGTGCACACTTATTTTGAAAACCTGTTATAATACATACTTGTAAACCCCAATACATTTATAGTTTTTGCTACACCCCAATATAAAGCGCACTTGGCGCTTTAAAGCAAAAATACCTTCTCCGAAAAAAGAACGATCCCCCCAGATCGTTCTTTTTGTTTTACTGAAGCAATAAAAAAGGTTGTCCCGCGTGGGACGATTTTTTTTTAAAACGTGCAATACATATGTAAGAAATATATTGTTGACAAATCAATAATTAAATGATAAGTTATTAATGTAGTAAAATAATGTATACTGTATATTGGAGGGCAAACATGAAAAGGAAATTATTTATAGCAATGATTTTGGTTACATGTATTATTATCGGAAGCTTAGGTCAAGTCAATACACAGGCTGCTGATTCTGAAAAGGATAGCTCTGACAGTTCAATCCTAATCAATGTACCGTATCAGTATCCGATTGTTCCGGGAACAAAAGAATGGGCTGATCTTGATTCTATGCCTGAAAAAATAGCTGTTACACATGTTGACCCTGAAATACTGCGCAAAATGTCTACTCCGGCATTAGTGGAAACAGTCGTAACTTATCCGCTGTTTATCTGTGTGCATGCATATGAAACCTTAGAAACCGGAGTACGTGAGGTTTCGGAGTATTTTAAGGGCATAGAGGAATTATGCAATCGAACTGACGCTCGTGAAGCTGTATTAAACTATATAAATGATAGATGTCCCGGTTTAGCAGAAATGAAATCCGATGAAGAAATCAGTTCTGCTCTGAGCACGTATATGAAAGCATATGATGAAACCGGGGATAGAGAAATCTTTTACATTGATAACGCAGTCTCACTAATTGATTATTTTGATTATTTGAAAAACAAGAAACAGCCTGTAAGATTTTCAGAAGTTTATTTATCTACACCAAATGGGACCCCAGTGAAAGCAATATATGGTTTTACTATTTGGGATCATTCAACGCAAACTAATGCAACTATAAGAAATAACAGTTTTAAAGCTTCTTTTCCTAATGCTATAGAATTAGATTCAATTAATCCTGCATACAATTGCCATTCATTTGCCTGGCATCAACAGAGCTTGTCAAATAGTTATTGGATTGAAAGTTCGGAAGCCACTAAATATATGACAGACGGAAGTTATAGTCCATCAACTGCCGCAGTTGGAAGAAAGGTAACGTACAAAAATTCAAGCGGTAATTTGGGACACTCAGGAGTAGTCAGTGCTATTACCGATGTGGTTTATGTTACTTCAAAATGGGAATACTGTGGATTGTTCCTTCATAAATTGGCGGATTGTCCATATTATGCTAATAATCCTTATATAACTTATTGGAACTAAATTAATACTGCCATGATGAATCCATGGAAAGAGAAGTATTTTATATTGCTAGAGCTGGCATTGGGATAAACTGTATGGATGAGAGATATAAAAAAACGCGTTCAATTATATTACTATGCTGTGTTATATGTGTTTTATGGATAACCGGATGCACCAAACGTGAGGAAGATATTTTCGATGCTTTAGATATAAATACAAGTGATATAAGGTTATCAGATAAGATATACTCTCAAATAGAAGAAGACTGGGCATACTGGAACACGGCAGGTCCTGATGCCCGTTCTCTGTTAGGTCATATGCCCGGTAATATAACAGAGTATTTTGAAAATTGGAGCGACGCAGTAAACTATATTGGGTTTGAACCTTGGAATCCTTTAGAAGACCTTAATTGGCTTGAAAAAAAGAATTATGTGGCTAATGATGTAAAGGACAGTATAACAGGAATTCTATATCACTGTGAATGTCATGTAGATGGAGATCAAGAAGGGAAGATAGGTTTTTCTGATCTAATTACCGGATATACCTATAATAAGATACGAATACAATTTAACAATTATATCTCTACCAAGAACTTTATGGATATTTCTTCGGATACATATTCTATGATCAAATACTATCAGTTATTTAAAGAGAACGATACTATCCGTGTTCAGGAAAATACTGCTAAAGAACAAGGTTATAATTGTGTGTTAGGAGTCCAAAAAAATGCAAAATCCATTGCTATAATTTTAAAATTCTATAATAATGATGAATTAAAGTATGAAATACGAATGATAAGTTCAGAATCTATCGATACCCTCAAAGAGACATTTGATAAGATTTGTACGGAATTATCCATCCCGCTGGATTATGCAGCGGATATTGCTTCAGCCTTGGCAAAGTAATACTACAAACAAAGTGTCAGATCAGGCGAAAGCGTCAGATACTCTAAGGATTTTGGGACAATCAAACTTTTTGAGAGGTTTACAAATCTATTTGAGGGACTGTGAAAAAAGGACTGAAAATCGTCCCATACTTCACAGCCTTCTTTTTTGACTATGTTTAAGAACGATCCCCCCAGATCGTTCTTTTTGTTTGTATCGTAGGTACAAATAAACCACCTGCTATGCAGGTGTGTTCCCGGACAGCTTTAGCTTTAAGAAAAAACCTCCTGAAGTATAATAGTGTTGGTTCGCCAACCGCACATACTAAACGAAGGAGGTTTTATCCAAGATGGACAATAATAGTTTAGCACATACGACGTGGGAATGTAAGTACCATATTGTATTTGCACCAAAATTTCGCAGAAAAATAATCTATAAACAGATTAAAGCAGATGTTGCAAGGATTCTGAGTGAGCTGTGTAAACGAAAGGATATAGAAATAATAGAAGCGGAAGCTTGCCCAGACCATGCGCACATGTTTGTGAGAATACCACCAAAATACAGCGTATCAGAGGTAATGGGGTATTTGAAAGGCAAAAGTTCGCTGATGATATTTGAACGTCATGCTAATCTAAAGTATAAGTATGGGAATAGGCATTTTTGGTGTCGAGGGTATTTTGTGGACATGGTAGGAAAAAATGCTGCAAAGATAGCGGAATATGTACGGAATCAGCTGAAAGATGATGAGGAGTATGATCAGATGACGTTGAAAGAGTACATTGACCCGTTTACGGGTGAGCCGGTAAAAAGTGGCAAATAAAAAAAGGCTCTTTAGAGCCAGCCTGTGACCGCAGTGCGGAAGGCGAACTTTCAGAGCCTCTTTAGAGGCAAGCCGGGAATAGCGGCTTATAGCCGTAGAGCAAACCACCAGCTAAGCTGGTGGTCATGATTTACTGAAGCAATAAAAAAGGTGTCCCAAAGGACACCTTAAGTAATCAAAGAATGTTAGGGTCGATGCCGACCATGATATCAACGATAAGCTCGTTGGGATCGTCGGGATCGTTGAATGCTATATTGTAGCCGTTGGTAAGGGGCTTAAGGTTATGAACCTGTACGTACTTATACAACTCCTTGATGCTGTCCTCAAGCTTGCCATCCTTAGCCTCATGGTGTACCTGAAGGGCATTGGTAAGTAAGAACTGGGGCTTAAATCTGTATTCGGTCAGCTGCTTTACTACTATCTCATGTGATACATCCTTATCAAGAGGGATAAGAACCTCCATATCCATGACGGGACCATTTGCAGTCTGCTCTACACCGTAAGTGGTGGTAACTGCGGGATGCACAGGCTTAGCATTAAACTCCTTTATAAGGTTTTCCATTTCTTTCCTTTTTTCGTTAAGAGTTTCCTGAGTAACCTTACCTCTGAAGGCAAGAACGTTTTTCATCTGAAATGTGAGACCGGTTTTGATTTCCATTTATATATCCTCCTCTTAAATCGCCTGTCATACTGACCGTAAAAGGCATTTGCGGCCGATAGCGGCATGGTTTATTATCTCATTTTTACAGGGAGATGTCAAGGATAACTATGCATTAGCGTACTAACTCCGTCGCCTTGGCTTTTCTGAACGGGGATTCGGGTAAAAAGTTGAGCTGTACGAACGGGGATTTGTGTAAAAAAATCTTTAGAGTACCTGATTCTTTGGCATTAGATATTTAAATCCCAAAGCATATAATATATTTATTGTTTTCAATCGCAATTTTGAGTAGTGAAATCAATTCCTTAATTGTTTTTTCGCCCGGATTTTCTTTTTGGTAAAAAGAAACAGTTTCTAAAAACATTTTAACAGAATTTGGGGGGATAAGAGTAACAGCATAATGATCCAGCCCTTTGTATTCATTGTCTAATGAAAATAGAAATGTTGGCATATTAGTAGTCAAAGGAATCCAATCGTTGACTATATCATCCGGAACAGAGATGCAATTATATAATTTAAGAACATCTTTAAAATCAATATGGTCGTTCGGATTCGGACAGTAATTCTTTTTTTGTTCTATATTTTGTATGATACCAAAGTGCAAACAACAACTCATTTTTCCCTCAAAACAAATAAACAGCATTATTTACCATACGATACTTATACGATTTTATAATTTCTGTTACTACATAATTTTCTAGGATGTGTCCGGCCAAAGCTCCGTTTGCAAGAATCTCCGGAGAAGAATACTTGGTAAGATATGCTACAAGACCTGTCTCCTTCGGCTAAAATACGATTCAATCATATTTTAGCCGAAAAGTATTTAAAAAGCAAGATTTCTTTAAAAAAAGTTAAACCTTAGGACGTTTTGTTATTTGATTCTATCACTATAGCTTCACCGTCGATCAGGCCTTCTATGGGTATCAATGCATAATATGCCTTATTATCGCTTTCAATACCTGAAAGTATGATCAGCATATCTTCCCTGGGACTGTCCATAGTATCTACTTCGATCGCCTTAACCCTGATATTATCGTTAAAAAAACCTTTCTCACTATATACTTTATAAACCTTTCCGTCACGGACACATTCTTTATTGATGCAGAGATATCGCACACCATCAAATGCTATCGTCTTGACCCTTGATGTTTTTACTTTAGGGCAGGCTTTATCGTGTATATCACTTCCCTTTGCAGCCATAATGACAAAAAAAGCAAGAAGAGCGATAAAGAGTAATCCCCAGATATATCTGATCACCTTTTTCATCTCATTTAACTCCACTTGTAATATTCCATGCCTTTAAGCATGTTTTTCTCCAACACCAGATATACAAAAAGAACCGGCAAAAGATACACCGCACATCCGGCATAATAGCTTTCTTCCGGCAGACTGCTGAGCACTGCCGATAAAGGATATGCCTCCGTGTTATTCGGCATATATATGTATGCCTGCTCCACTATGTTGTATACCGCACAGAATGTCAGCATAAACAGTGTTGAAAGTGTCGGCATGGCATACGGTATCACTATATGCCTCAAAAACTTAAAGGTTGATTTCGATTCTAGACTGAACGCATCCGTTATCTCATCCGGCAGGCTGATCAGACACTGGCGGATAAGAAATACAGCAAGCGGTGAGAAGCTCATGGTGATGATAAGCGTTACCGGATTGTCTATAACGTCTAATCTTTTGAAAAGCAGATACCCGGACAATTGTGTTGCCTGAAAAGGTAGAAGCATGACAATTATATAAATATAAAAGATCACGTTTCTGAACTTAAAAATAACTTTTGCAAACAGATAACCCACAGGAAGCGCTATGACCACAGCCAGAAATCCGGATAATGCACTGTAACCTATAGTCCTCAGGGCATATTTAAAATAGTTGTAATTATTTATCGTAAGCTCATAATATTGCCGGCCGTCAAGGGATCTAAACAGAACATATATGATCGGAGCCATAAACAAAAGCATTATAAAGCTTACACAAAGTATTGTAGTTTTCTTTGCCATATCACTCTCTCTGCCTCCGATAAAACATACCGACCACAATCCCTGCCGCTAAGACAAATATAACTGTTGCTGTAGTCAGCAGTTCATAATCCAGCTTTGCAAAATGATTATTCATATAGTTCTGCAGGAAATAAGCACCCTCTGGCGGATAATCCGTATTGTAATACAGGTAGCAGTCCTTATAAATCTTCAGGCTCTCTGTCATGGTCAGAACCAGCGAAAAGAATAATTCGGGTCGGATGGTCGGAAGTATGATCTTTGTAAGCCGCCTGATCACTCCGGCTCCATCGAGCTTTGATGCTTCAATTATCTCCTCCGGCACTTTCTGCATGGCGGTATTAATGATGATTATCATCAGCCCGCAGTTTTTCCATACAAAGATAGCCAATATGGGTACCTGGGCCAGAAACACGCCCACACCCTCATCAGGGATCTTATAACTGAAATATACCGGATCGAACACCTTGGTCCAGGCAGATACCACTGCAGCCGAAGGTATGAGGAAAGGTATAAGCAGAACCCCTTTTATCAGAGAACTGTTTTTTATAAAAAGGAACAGACAATATGAGAACGCGATAGAGATAAACATTACCGAAAAACAACCGGCCACAAGGAATACGGTCGTATTCTTTGTGGCTAGTATAAAGTATTCGTTTGACAGCACCTTCTTATAGTTTGAAAACCATACAAATATCTTCTGAAAAATATCCGAAAGAAATGAATAGTATGTGCTTTCTGCAAAAGGGACTATATATATCAGAATAAAGCCTGCAAGCCCCGGTGCCGCAAGCAATATCCATTTTTTAGGCTTATTCATTCAGGTATATATCCTCTTTACGCTGTATGGAACTTATCGCAGTATCAAGGTCGATATTTCCGCTTTGATATGCACTGACCTCATTCATCATCACATCGTTTGTGATCCCGTGAACGGTAACAAGAGCATCCTCGGTAAGGGCGTACAAAGAAGTAAACCTCTTTGATCCCGTATCTATAACACTGCTGTAATCTGAACGGTCTTTATACACTGTTCCGAGACTTCCGTTATCATGCAGGTACTCCGACATAGCTTCAAGCACTTTGATGGCATTATCGATGTTTTTGCTGTACGGGTTTATCACAGCTACCTTATACAGCGAAATACACTGCTTATCTGTATCATACAGCAGAGGGATCCCATATATGTCAAAGTCATCGCTCCAGCTGTCATTAAACAGGACCTCGTTTGCAGCGACCATATGGAACTGAGTGGTATCCGGATCGATCAAGGCTTTATTCTCATACAAGGCAATGCTTCGATCCTCTGCCTCTCCTAAATACGGGTTGTTTGCATATCCGTAATCATCATACAGCTTCCAGCCATTCCACATGCTTTCAAAGAAATCCTTAAAAACAGAATTGCAAAAATCAGTATGATTGTTTGTAATATAATCAGACATAAGTGCAAATCCATAATCATATCCCAAAACGAATATCCCGTCCCTCTTATCCTGGTTTTTCATTGCATTCATGAAAGTTTTATAATCCCTGAAAATATCTGTCGAAATACCGTTATCGGCCATGTTTTTAGGTGATGCTGCCATTACTTCCATATATGAATTTAGCGGTATCCCCCATATTTTGCCACCTGGAGTTTTAAACTTATTGCTGATATTATCAAAAAAGGCATCATTATCTTTCGTGATTATCTCAGAATCGTTTAACGGATAGCAGACACCGTCATTTGATATCTTCTGTGAGTATGGTTCGGTCGTGCTCAAAACAAAAATGTCTATTTCCGGATCGCGTGACATCAGCTTCATCATTAATTCTTCATTAAAATCAAAGTTTCCCGCTTCAGGTGAAACAAACGTATTGATCTTGATCCCGCTCTTTTCCGAGATATCTTTTAACGGCAGCGGGATACTGTACTGATCTACCGCACCGATCAATACACTTTTATCAGGTTCTTCATCTACGGATATGATTTCTCCGTTACTGATTTCCCCGGAGACTGAATCCAGTGTACTGACAGTCCAATCGATCCTGTTTAAAACGGTAAGATATCTTCCTGAAATATCAAAATCGCTCTGATTTGCAACAATGAACTCAGGAATCAGGCTGCGTTTTGCTCCGCTGCGGATATTATACCTGCATAGCCCGGCCGAATTATATGATACATAGAATATATCTTCGCCTGACACTGCCATAGAAAAAACATAACCTATATCCTCTGTGCTGACCGAACAGACCGCTTTTTCCGATTCTGTATCATATACCTCAACATTATAGGTATCATTTCTGTGCGTATAAAGGTATATATAACTGTCAGTGGAGTCACACATGGTTATAATGTTCTTTATATCCGTAGACTTATACTCTCCGCCGGTTAAAGATATTTTTAACAGCTCCTCTCCGTAATCCACATAACCATCCGATTCTTCGGTATAGGTATCATCATCCATTTCAAACGGATTCTGTGATACTGTCAGAGCATACAGATAATCGCCCTTTATTATCATCTCTTTTACTTCAAAGGGATGGAAATCATCCAGCAAAGTTTTTATATATTCAAACTTTGTGTTTCTGACTTCGATGGTCCCGGCAGAAGTATTATAGGTATATAATAAATCTGTCTTTTCGTCCAGGCAGAGGCATTGGAAATATGAATTTACAGTATTGTTGTCAATCTTATCATCTCTGATCGCTTCAAACAGCGTATTTCCCGATTCATCCAGTCTTAGAAGATATAAAGAACCATTTTGATCTGTCTCCATATAATCTATCAGGGTATCGGATTTATAAAATAGACCGGCTATATTCTCGTTGCTTTTATCACCGTTTATCGTAAAAAAAGCAGCTATATCCGCGTCCGTTTCCTGCTTTCCGGGCTCATCGCTTTTTGACCCGCAAGCTGATAACATAACCATGATAAGCAATATAAGTAACAGAATCAGATATGATCTACAGAATTCTGTTTTTTTCACAGCCCTTCTCCTTTATATCATTCTGTAAAATTAGAGTTACAAGGCTTTTTAAATCCCAAACCGCAATTCTTATGGTCCTCTGTACATTGCCATACACTATTGTAAATAAATACACGTAAGCAAGATGTGCATATTTTATTATGCCCGATAGTATAATAAAAAGCTGTACAAGGCAGATTATCAATTCCATAGTAATGAATCCCTGAACCATGGCTTACCAGATTCAGCTCCTGCCAGTGTCTCCAGGTATTGTTACAGATTCCACCGTTTGGGGTTTCATGATTAGCCGCACTTGCCGGAACAGAATTAAATGCTAAAACCCCAATAATTATAAAGATAGCTGCTAATTTTTTCATTTTGAAATCCTTCCTGATGCGTTTCACATCGATAACAATAAAATTTTTGAGTTACATTAAGAATACACTTTGCGCAAAATGTTTATCCGTTTACTAACCAAATAATATAGCATATGTTTATTTGATTGTCAACAATATATTTCTTACATATGTATTGCATTTTTTAATCTGTGTTATATAATATTATTGCGTTGCATATAATACAAATAAAAACGAGGAGATTACAGACTATATGGATAACGAAAGAGTGGTTAAGAAGTATCTTCGTAAAATCAAAAGACTTCTTCCGGCATGCCGGAAAGATAAAAGTGATATTATCAATATGATTAAAGACAACCTTGAAATAAAAACAGCTGATAATCCGAGCAAAGATATTTCAGAAATAATAGAAGAGTTTGGAGCTCCTTCTGACGTGGCTGCTGCATATATAGAGCAGATGGGTACAGCACAAATAATAGAGCGGTTTGCTTTTCGAAAGAAGATTGTAATGGCGGTACTGTTTTTGATAATTGGTATTCTTTTTATTTGGGGTATATATGTTATGGCAGTTTTTATTGATGCACATAATACTATACATCATGACCCGGAAAATGATACATATACGATAGAAACGATTAGTGAAGGGATAGTTTCAGACGATAATATTTCGGAATTGAATCTTAGCAATACAGGGCTTGACACTTCATCCATAGAAAGGTAAGATATATGAAGAAAATAATACTGACATTATTTGTTATGGTAGTGGTTATGCTTGGGTTGGACATACCGGTAAAAGCTGATGAGTACTCAGGCAAGGATACAATCGTTGTGTGTGAAGATGGATATTTTGTTGTGTCAATAAGTGAAACTGATCCGGCGACAAACTTTTCTGCCACAGATAGCAGGTCGACGTATTATAAGACTTCAAAGAAAACATATACACATTATAATGATAATCATGAAAAAGACTGGGATGTAGTCCTAACCGGATCATTCTATTATGATTATATTACGTCAGTATGTACCGATGCAAATGCAGATTATCATATTTATAATACCACATGGCAGATGAATTACGTTACACCCAGTTATTCGGGGAATACTGCAAGGGTTGATTATTCTTTTAAACGATACCTGTTAGGAATAAATGTGGCTACTGTTACAAGTTATTTTACGTTATCCTGTAGCCCAAACGGAACAATTTCATAAATTTATAGAAAACGGGAAAAACTAATGGCAGATAAAAACTCAACTAACGGAAGCTATAGAAAAGGGCTGGCCCCGTTGCTGATACTGGGGCTTTTAAAGCAACGCGATATGTATGGTTATGAGCTGACCCATGAATTAGAGACACAGACGGAAGGAGTGTATTCCTTGCTCGAGGGATCGCTGTATCCGGTATTATATAAGATGGTAGATGCCGGTTATATTTCCGACCGCAAGGAACTGGTCGGCAGAAGAATGACCAGGGTGTACTATCATTTGGAACCCGCAGGGGAGAAGCATTTTGAAGAGTTGCTTGCAGAATACAGGACTACTGTAAACGCGGTAGGAAATATCGTTAATAAGCACTAAGACCAAAGCAAACTGCCTTGTCTTAGTGCTTTTTAATCAAGTTTACCGTAAATAAAAGATCTGTTATAAGATTACATAGGCCATGAGTAACGGTCCTACAAATACTACTAAGCCTGCCACCAAAGTCCTGCTTAAACTTCTGAGCTTTTTTGAAATAAAGAACAGTACTATCATTTCAGCTATCATGATCAGATATTTCAAAATAAGATAAAACCCAATACATCCGCCAATACTGAAACCGAGTTTTTCGAATACAGACTCTTCCAGATTGATAACCGACTGTGCCGGAAAACTTAAGCCGTTACTCCCATATACTTTAAAAATGCTCAAAACATAAGGGAAATAGTTTATCGCATATATCACAAACGCAATAATGCTTCCAATAACCATTTTCTTTATCGTCAGACTTCGCCTTCCCTTTAACATAACAGACGTCATCCTGTCCATATAAAGACTATCATCACAGGCAAAGAGATACGATAGTGAAAGCACAAGCATGATACTTAACGTAATAGCCATAGTCAGTTCTTTACGTTTAGCCATTCTGTCAAATGTTAGCATGCGGTAGCCGGTATCATATAGTATATATCCTCCATTTCTCTTTAGTCTCTCAACTCTAACCGTCAATAGATCAAGTCCAGCCTTAGGTTTCAATCTGTCCTGATATTGTAATGTAATCCCTTCCGAAAACTCAGGCGGACATTTGACCAACACAGATCTGAATTCTTCATATATCCGGTCAAACTCTTCCTGTTCTTTCTCTAGAGCAAGAATGGTTTCGTCAGTTACCGGTCCTTCATATTTTTGAAGGTATTCTTTTAAATAGTAGTAGTCTTCATTTTCAAAATACTCACTTACAGGCGTAAAACTATATATCTCAAATATGGAAAACAAAATAAGTATCCATACGGTCCCACCACATATCATAAGTTTATATAATTCATGTGTCCATATGGATACCGACTTCGGTCTAAGTCTTTTCATAACAAGCTCAATGAAACGGGAGATTTTTCTGGTTATTCGACTGTCAAGTTTTCTTTTTGGGGTAGGTATTGCTACCTGACTCTGATAAGCTTTAACTGCCAAAGGCAGAAACACTACAGCTATCACGATCAACGATATTCCCACAAACAGAAACCGATATACCGGATACCCAAATAAGCTTACATTCCCATACACCGACAGATATCTGCCCGGATTAAGGAATGAAAAAAGATTAAATTCCCGTAATATTGCAAGATAACTGGTATCGCTGATAACATAGTATAGAACAGCTTCTATTCCAAATACAATTGCTACAATCAGATAAACCATCACGGAAGACCTTATAAGTGACGCAATAAAGAATATAACCAGACTTAACACCGTAACTGTTAATGAAAGCATGATGTAATAAACCATAAAGTATCCTGCAACGGATACCTTCATAATACACCCCTTTAATCCCACTACCGACTGTACCGATCTTGAAATATCTCCTATTCCAAACAGATGCTCGCAAACTAAAAAAGCGGCCAGTAAAATAATAAAAGTGACCGCAAATGCCGAAGTTGCACAAACAAGCAGTTTTATAGCCCCATGTTCGGATCTTCCTTTGTCCGTCGTAAAAAGAAGGTTCAACTGTCCGGATTCCCTATCCTTCAATACCATCTCGTTTATCAACACTAAGAGGATAAGAATAATGATAATACCGGTAATCCCATTCTCCGACCACAGTTCTACTCCTTTCGACGGTCCTGTTACTATATCTATTTTTCCCTTTAGATTTTCATATACTGCCGATATTTTTTTTGCATTTCTATATGAAAAACTATCTTTATCGGCAAAAATGGAGACTGATGTGATCATATCAGCCGCTTCCGTAATACCGTTAAGATACTCCTCATACGTCGCCTGTTCTTCAAGCTCGTTCTTTACGGCTTTGTTCAGAAACGCTTGTGTGCTGAAATCCATCCTGTCATCTTCCATATCCATATACAAAGTATATGCTTTTTCAACACTCATCCCTTCCAGGTTATCAAAAGCTGCCTTATAATCAGATGGCTGGGTTATTATAAGCTTTTCCTTCGATTGGACATTAAGAACTCCAAACGTTACTAAACAGGCCAATATCACGGAGATTATTATCCCCGGTGTCTTCCAAAACCTGATAAGTTCATTTTTATATATCCTCATAGTAAATACCTGTTATATTATTACCCTATACCATGTATAAATAGACATCTTCAAGAGATGGTGCTATTTCCGAAAAAGTATACCCATAAGGGATCCTGTCACTCACTACTCTTATCCGTATATCTTCACGTTCCTTTATCATATCGCATACCTTAAAGCTTTTTTCTACCTCAGGAATGTCCTTCTCGCCAACTTGCAGTTCAAACACCTTTCCTTTAATACTATCACACAACTCCCATGGAGCCCCGTCCTTGATCATCCGTCCGCCGTTCATGATCATCACTTTATTGGCTATAAACTGTATATCCGAAACGACGTGTGTAGCTATAATAACAATCCTGTCAAATGCTATCTTTGAAACAATATTCCGGAATCGTATTCTTTCATTAGGATCAAGGCCTGCCGTCGGTTCATCGAGTATTATGACAGAGGGCTCGCCAAGCAGAGCCTGAGCCAGTAATGCACGTTGCTTCATGCCCCCTGAAAACGCAGAAAGCTTCCGGTCCAAAACATCTTTCAGATTCACCTTATCAATTATATCCGATATCTGTTCTGCAGCTACCTTTCTGTCTAACCCCTTTAGTCCCGATATATACAATAAGAAACGTCTAAGAGTAAAACCCGGGAAAACCTGTTGTTGTTGTGGTACATAACCTATATGCCTTCTGTAATCTCGTCCCAGTTCATGTATGTCTTTTCCATCAAATAAAAGTTTTCCTTCGGTTTGTTTCAGGTTATCGGTCATTATATTCATAAGGGTTGACTTTCCGGCACCATTAGGACCCAAAAGCCCATACACTCCGGGAATAAATTCATACGAAAAGTTCTGAAGCGCCTTGTTGATTCCATAACTTTTACTGATTTTATCACATTTTAAGCGCATACAATGACTCCATCCCCCAAAAACTATTTTGCTTCCATAATAATTTTAGCATTTTCTATATCTCCCGACAAAAACGCATCCTTTTCTATCATATAATAACAATGCTCTGTCCCTTGCTTACAGGTATAATAAATAATATTTCCTTCTATACCAATAATGCTTTCAATGCCTTTTCCATCTAATTTGCCATTAGCCACCTTCTTTAATTCTCCCGTTTTTGAATCTCTGTACCATACCTGTTTTCCGTCTGCCATATAAATATCATTCTCATAAATATATTTCGATACATACTCGGAATTATGGTCTGTTAAATCATCCGCATGTAGTTCAACTTTTTTTTCACCTTTATTAACTAGTATTACTCGCGTGCCTTCATCCACCAAAAAACTCTCTCGTCCTGCTGTTATCAAAAAATCTTTAGTTCCATCCCATACAATTTTCTTTTCTCCGCTTAAAAGATCATATTCAAAAATCATGTGTTTAGCAATTGCGTCGTGCTTTCTGTTATACTCTTCATTTGTTACATTGCCATATGGGTTAATTAAGTCTTCTGTAGTATAACTGATAAAATAATATAACTTCCCTGAATTGAAGAATACGTTTCTGCATAAAATCCCATACTCTTCGAATTCATCCACAAGTATGGCCTCACTGGTTTTGATATTTACCATATATACTCCGGCTTTTCTTTTAGGTAGCTCATCTAGGTTTATTCCGTCTTCTTTTTGATTACTCATTGAGACTACATATCCGAAGGCAAAATAATCGCCACAATACGCAGCGTTAAACACATTTTGTACATTACTAAATTCGTATATTTTTTTCCTGTTTTTACCATTTTTGTCTGCACGATAAAGTATTCTATCAAAAAGTGTACTTAAAGAATCTTCTGCTTCTTCTGGCGAAGCCATCCAATAGATACTGTCACCTGCCATAAATAAGAATTCCGGATTTATGCCTAAGTACCCGTCACAAGTTGATTTAGCCCCATAATAAGTCCTAATATGTTGACAATTTGGTTTTGAACACAGTGCTACATCATTTCCTGTTTCAAAATCTGTAAACCGGGCAATATTATTTTCTATATGACATAGTCCATACTCTGTTAAAGATCTGTATGGAAACTGGAACGTAACATCCTCGTTTGCGTTATCGTCATTTGTCGAGCAGGATGATAATAGTCCTGTCATAACAATAACTACAATAAATATCTTTATTGCTCTATAGTTTTGAATATTTCGTCGGCTTTTATCCTCCACTCTTCAAGCTCCTTGTCGAAATTTACTTTATTATATATGATGTCGCTGTACTCGCTAGACAATTTTAATAATTTATCCATCTGTTCCGGATACTTCATATAAGTAAGATCAATTGGTCGGACCATCTGTACATAATACTTTTTTCTTGCTTCGCTGTTGGGAAACACATGATAATCTTCGATTCCCAGAAGAGTTCCGTCCACAGTTCCCCAATAAATCCTCTTTACTTTAGCAAAATAATAATTCCCTGACTCGGGATTCACTGCGTAACCATCAACATTATTAAAACTATCACCGAACAAAATAAGGTTTCCATATTCTCCATTAGTAAGTATAAGCTGCATCATTTCAAAGGCTGCCTCGGCCTTTTTTGTGTTGGATCTTATAGCAAAGGATCCGGAAAAGTGCCGCCTGTAATCGCCTTTATAATTGAATATATAGTATTTTTCCTCATCAAATCTTGTGTTATATTCCGAATAAAACATTCCGACAGTCCATTTATTTGCATTTTCTATCGGATCTATGTTATTGCGGATAAGACAATTATTCTTATAAAGCTGGTTTAGTTCACGTAACCATTTTATATTTAACTCAAAATCTAATAGATTTTTTATTTCCCCTTCTTCCATGTAGTATCCGATTGAATCATTAGGAATGTCATACATGTCAAGATAAAACGGGTCATTTTTTGCGCCATAGTATAGTTTGTGTTCATTGTCTATTAACTTAACTATACCTTCTAAAGTCCCATCAAAAGCTTCTATTTTCTTTGCATCGTAGGCATCTTTTTTAATAACGACCATTAATCCTACCTCTGTAAAGGATAGGTTAGGTACACAGTTTATTTTCCCGTCAAGTTCAACCGATTTCCACACTTCCTGCGGCCATGCGTCATACAGTTTGCTTCCGGCCAAATACTTGTTTAATGTTAGATAACAGCCTTTTTTTATATCAAGGTATGCCGGATCATAAAATCCTTCTTCCATTGGCAACCCTGTATATACTACATCTGCTTCACATGTCCCTACTTCATTTATATAAGTGGCATCATCGAGATATACTATTTGCAATCTGTAAGGATACCCGTCTTTTTCCAACTTAGCATTTAATCTTCTTTCAGTGTTGCCTTCATCATTAATATGGTTTGGCAGCGCCCATTTAATAACTATATTTTCGTCATCTAACTCATTATTTGTCGGGATATTATTTATCGGGATATGATCCTCTAATTTGCCATCCCGATTTATTGCGGTTTCTTTAGCAACTTCTGAAGGCTTTTGACATCCCAAAGTGCAACAAGCGATTATTATAATACCCACCACAAATATACAGTTTTTTTTAAATCCATTCATCCTCTTTTCCTCATATTCACAAAAAACAGAGCAAAAAAACTTTGCCCTGTTTTTAATATAATTCCGGTTATCCGTATAGAGTGATTAAGGTATATAATGTTTCTCTGTATAACCAGGAACATTTTGTGAACCGGGTCCAACATAGTGATGATTAGCCCAAATATAATCACATAAATCATAGTTGCTGAGAGAATAATACACTTTTGACCAGCCATCCCCTCCGCTTGAATTATTCCACAATGCCGATCTAGGGGTTGTATAATAATCGATTATATAGTATAAATGTGCTTCAACACCTGTATTTACACTATAATTAACATGTGTTTCAGACGATGCACTATGTGCGGATATAGTTGACTGACCATACCCCACATAAGGGGATGATATCATATCCGTATAAGGTTGGTCTGCAGCACTTGCCTCTCCATAACAGCCAAATATAACCAATGATAAACACACCAATATACTTACTAATTTTTTCATAAAAACCTCCTAATACTTTATTTTTCACAATTAATATATCACACATCATATGTTTTGTCAACAATATATTTCTAAAATATGTATTTAATTGTTTCATATCTGTGCTATATGGTATTCTTGTACTGCAAATAATCAGATGGGAGATGGTGTGTTGACAGCATCATTTACATATGATAATATTACCTCACATTGTACTTCATTGAATGTTGTTTGAAAAATTAATTCTTATACTGGCAGCATCTCTTTATCCTGTAGCTCAAACGGGACAATTTCATAAATTTTAGAAAACGGGAAAAACTAATGGCAGATAAAAATGCAACTAACGGAAGCTACAGAAAAGGGCTGGCCCCGTTGCTGATACTGGGGCTTTTAAAGCAACGTGATATGTATGGTTATGAGCTGACCCATGAATTAGAGACACAGACGGAAGGAGTGTATTCCCTGCTCGAGGGATCGCTGTATCCGGTATTATATAAGATGGTAGATGCCGGTTATATTTCCGACCGTAAGGAGTTGGTCGGCAGAAGGATGACCAGGGGGTACTATCATTTGGAACCCGCAGGGGAGCAGCATTTTGAAGAGCTGCTTGCAGAATACAGGACTACTGTAAACGCGGTAGGAAATATTGTGGGAAAGTAGATTAAAAATATAAGAAAAAACAGTTGACACAGCATAAAATCTGTGATAATATACCATTTGTTGTGAAAACAGCATGACCGAAGACAGCAGGTACTTAACAGTGTAAGTCTTTTAGACGCCTGCCGAGGGATTGATGTAATAATTGATATTTACAGCTTTCCTGATCTTGGTCGGGGAAGCTTTTTTATATGACTTAAGCTTCCTTCTTTCCGGTAAAGGCTTCAGCCTTCCGGTGTAACTAATTGGAAAAGGAGAAAAACAAAATGGCAAAGGTTGAACTCAAGGCCCCCATTATCGAAGAGATAAAGGGTCATGTGTTAGAAGCTAAGGCTGCCGTTGTTGTTAACTACTGTGGTATCACTGTTGAGCAGGATACAGCACTTCGTAAGAAGCTCAGAGAAGCCGGTGTTGTATACAAGGTATACAAGAACACCTTCTTAAAGAGAGCATTTGAAGGTACTGATTACGCTCAGCTTGATAAGGTTCTTGACGGACCTACAGCAGTAGCTTTCAGCAGTGATGATGCTACAGCTCCTGCACGTATTCTGGCTGATGTTATGAAGACCGTTCCCGCGCTTACATTTAAGGCAGGCGTTATCGACGGAACTTACTATGATGAGGCAGGATGCAAGCTTATCGCTACCATCCCTTCAAGAGACGTACTCATCTCCAAGCTGCTCGGCAGCATCAAGTCCCCTATCTCAAATCTTGCAAGAGTTATCAAGCAGATTGCAGAGAAGCAGGCAGAGGCTTAATTACAGTAACTAATGTAACTTGTTTTTACGCCCTGCAATCTGTGGCGTAAGATTCGTAGAACACACTAAAAATCAAATGGAGGATTTTAAAATGACAACACAGGAATTTATCGATGCTATCAAGGGCATGACCGTTTTAGAGCTTAACGATTTAGTAAAGGCATGTGAGGAAGAGTTTGGCGTATCTGCAGCAGCAGGCGTAGCAGTAGTTGCAGCAGCAGGCCCCGCAGCAGCAGCTGAGGAGAAGACAGAGTTTAACGTAGAGCTTACCGAAGTAGGCGCAGACAAGATCAAGGTTATCAAGGTTGTTCGTGAGATGACAGGTCTTGGTCTTAAGGAAGCTAAGGAAGCTGTTGAGGCAGCTCCTAAGGTACTTAAGGAAGGCGTTTCTAAGGAAGAGGCTGAGGCAGCTAAGAAGCAGCTTGAAGAAGTTGGCGCTAAGGTTACCCTTAAATAATTTAAGCCAATTTAATATGAATCTCAAAGCCCTTGAAATCAGGTTAAAAGCCTTGATTTTAGGGGCTTTTCTTTATGTTTTGATGTGGTCTAAAAATGATGTAAATTTGTGTAAAATGTTATAGGTAGGTTACACGGTAGGTTACACGGTAGGTTACAAAATAATAGGCTTAAAGCCTGATTTTTTAGGTATCTGATAAAATGCTTGTGTAGGTTTTCTGTTATGTGGCAAAACACAAAATGGCTTATATACGGCGGGTTTATTCCTTTTACGAAGTTTTTACACGTTAAATCAAAGAAGAATGATATAACCCGATAAAGCCGAATGGTTACTATGATTTTAGTGACAATACTTTTTGTTTGAGAAAAAAATGTTTTAAAGCACATATAACGATTTTTCTTGCGCTTTAGAATTGAATTTAAAGCGCAAAAGTGATAATATTATAAAAAAGCATGGAAATGAGGTGTGATTATGCGAGAAATAGACCTTATCATAGATGAAAATGAAAGTCAAGTTGTCGAGTGGAAAGAGTCATGGCAGGATAAATATCTCGAATGGATATGCGGTTATGCTAATGCGCAAGGGGGAACTCTTTATATTGGTATTGATGACAATGGTAACGTCCTAGGATTGGAAGAAAAGGTTGTAAAAAAGTTGTTAGAGGATATTCCAAACAAGATTACTGCGGCCTTTGGTATGACATGTGACGTTAACCTTAGAACGAAAGATAAAAAGAAGTATATTCAAATCGAAGTAAAGAAATCAAAACTTCCGTTAAACCTGCACGGTAGATATTATTATCGAACCGGAAGTGTAAAAAAAGAGATTACCGGGTTCGAACTTACTGAATTCATTATAAAAAGTACAGGAACATCATATGATGAAATGACATCCGATATTCCAAGAGAGAAGCTTACATTTGAATCACTCAGGAAAAGATACCTGAAAGCAACGCGTCTTTCATTGGCACTTGATGATGACCTTGTAAGCTTTAAGCTTATGCAAGAAGACGGACAAATGACTAATGCAGGGATTCTGTTTGCGGATCAGTGGAATATTCATCATTCAAGAATTTTTTGCACAAGGTGGAATGGTCTTGAAAAAGCCAATTCTACACAGGACGCACTTGATGATGCGGAATATACAGGTGGGCTTATAGAACTTTATGACAGTACTATGTCTTTTATTAAAAATAATACAAAAAAGGGATGGCGCAAAGACAATGATAAGCGTGTGGAACTGCCGGACTATCCGGAGCGAGCATTAGAAGAGGGATTGGTTAATGCTCTTATCCACAGAAGCTATCTTCAGACAGGAGCTCACAGCCAGGTAGATATTTATGATGATAGGATTGTCATCACTAATCCCGGTGGAATGTTTGATGGTTCAGAGGTCCAGTTGCTGGATATAAGACATGTACCGTCAAAACTGCGAAATCCGATTCTTGCGGATGTTTTTGGGAGAATGCGTCTTATGGAGCGAAGGGGCAGTGGATTTAAGAAAATTCTTGACGCATATGAGGCAGAGGAACGATATAAGGAAGAACTAAAGCCAGTGTTTTATACGGATGGTTATAATTTTTTCCTTACGCTTTGGAATCTGAACTATGCTTATGATAAAGCGCAAAATAAAGCGCAAAATAAAGCGCAGAAAAGCCAGATGACTGACCGTGAATATATATTGCTGCTTCTTAAAGAAAATCCGTCATTAACGCAAGTTGAACTGTCAGAAATGATGGATAAATCCAGAAGAACAGTGCAAATGTTAATGAAAGAGTTGCTGGACGAGGGCGCGATTGAAAGAATCGGATCCAAGAAGAAAGGTTCATGGCTTGTGAAATAGTAGGGATGTGGATTAAACATGTTGATTAAAATAGGCGAATTTGAGTGTACTGAATGTTGGGATGGAGTCTTTTATAAAAAACTTGCAAATTATCCTGTCATTACAGAATGGGAAATCCAACAGAAGAAAACAGTATACAAGGAGCTACACGATATTAGATTATATTAGTATTATTGCTAAAAAAATATGGGATTTCTGTTAAGAAGGATATCGAAGAAAAGCGTGTGCAAAATATATTTGGCGAACAATGTTCAGTATTAAAAATAGGGTTTATGACGGAATAAATAATAATATAAAAAACATTTCAACAGTCCGATTGCCCATAATATTTTGTATTGTGTTATCTCATAATCTTTCCCTTGTTTTTTCCTTTATCAGTACTCATAAAGCACTATGGGACGATATAACACAAGGGAAATCATAAGGGAAAGTAAAACATCTGCAAATTTAGCATTTACAATGGTTTGCGGATGATGACATAACAAATAGTAACGAGTTATAAAACCCTTGGGAATGGGTCATTCCCAAGCGAGATTTAACGAAATAATACATAAACGATATAGACACAATTAAAAATTGGGGAAGGCGGAAAAATTGCTCCTGTTTATTGTGGCGTTATAAGGTTTTGGTATACTTGAATTATAATAATCTATGTGCTATCATAAAATAACAGTATATTTAAAGGAGTTGCCTATGAAAAAAATGTTATTGTTCTTAATTATATGTAGTATGTTTTGTGGATGCTCAAAATCCCCAAATGAGCCGCTTTCTGATGTTTCGGATATCCCTAATGAGCCCATGATAATTGAAACAACGCCAACAGAAGAACCTACGCCTATCCTTAAACCATGTGATATTTGCCACAAAACAGGAAATTGTAAACCTTATGATTCTGAAAAGTATTATTATGAAAAACAAGAGTTTATAACAACTACTTTTTATATTTGTGAGGATTGTTGGCAAACAGTAATGGATAGTGAAACAGATATAGATAATTATAAAAGTTTATTATCTGCCCTTCAAATGGTAGCAGTTGATAAAAAGGCAGAAACATACTATCATGATAAAGATGTTGATATTGTTTTTGATAATTCCGGTGTACATATAGAAAATGATGATTGGTTAGTAGAACGTTTAGGTGAAATACTGGGAAAGGATTTTTTGAATACAATACATACTGTAACTGGGGAAACTTATATATTAACGTTAACAAATATGAGTTTTGGCTTAACTGTGCAAGCAACCCAAAAACCTAAAAGTTTACTTTATCCTGATGATTAAATAAAGAATTGATTTGTGTTGAAAAGAGAAAGGACGGCTAATAGCCATCCTTTTTTCTGTTGTTTTTTGTATTAAATTTTCGTTGTTGCTTGCCGGCAGCCTGTTTCTACACCAAAATAAAAGGCTGTTGCTATTAAATCAAAAATATCTACATTATCGGTGTTTGATCGGTCAATAATCTGCTTAATCTCTCCGATAGTTAAATCCCGGCGTGGGGTTAGATGTTTTTGTCCTTGTTCTGCTTGCTTGAATACGTTTCTCATGTTGTTTTATCTCCTTTGAATTAATATATGCTATGCCCTTATTGTTGGGGCTTATAGCCTTGTTATTATGACAGGGGCAGCAGTTTTTCTTGTCCTTTTGGGTGGCTCTGCTGCCTGTCTGATGCAGTTTTTAAAGGGTATGCCCTGGGGGTATTATATACTTTTGAGGGTGTCGGCTTCTTAACCCTTTACCTAACGTCAAAAAACAAAAAGGGGGTTATCTTTCTTGCTTATTTCCTACGTTAGATTATAAAGTTTTTTTGGTGGGTAGGTTACACGGTAGGTTACAAAAACTTGAAAGCCCTTGAAATCAGGTTAAAAGCCTTGATTTTAGGGGCTTTTTTCTTTAAAAAATTAGTTCTTTTGTGTAAAGCAATTTGTGTTAACCTTTGTGTTAATTAAATGACATTCCCCGTCCCTATGGCTCATCTGTCAATTATTCATCCATAACGTTGATTATTCGTCCGAATAATGCTATTAAATCTGTGAGACTCATGTATGGTCGATTCCATTATACATGTTGTTCAGATTTAAGGAATATCTGAACAAAGAAATGGGTTGGGATTAACTTTTCCATTTTGTACATTATATTCCATTGATTCTTGCTTAGGGGCAGAGTATAATAGGTGATATAAAATCGATCAGAGAACCGTCCCTTTGATTGCTCTCTGAATGACAATCGGAAAAGGAAAAGATTATGGAGAAATGGTTAAAGACCCCTCCCATGGGGTGGAACAGTTACGATTATTATAACACATCGGTTACGGAAGCCGATGTCAAAGCTAACGCCGACTATATGGCTAAGCACCTAAAGGGTTTTGGGTGGGAATATATAGTAGTTGATATTGCATGGTATTACAATGAAGCGGAAGATGAGCGCGATCAGTTTCAATATATTCCCTTCGCTAAGGTAGAGATGGACGAGTATTCGAGATTATATCCCGATCCCAAGAAGTTCCCTTCATCCAAGGGCGGGAAGGGCTTTGCGCCGTTAGCCGAGTATGTACATAGCCTTGGACTTAAGTTCGGTATCCATATCATGAGAGGAATACCGAGACGTTCCGCATATATGAGGACTAAGATCAAGGGCACCAATGTGACGGCAAACAAGATAGCCAATCCCAATTCCATCTGTTTTTGGAATCCGGATATGTATGGTGTAAACCCCAAGGCAGAGGGAGCCCAGGAGTATTATGATTCACTCTTAGAGCTGTATGCATCATGGGGAGTGGATTACATCAAATGTGATGATATCTGCCGTATGGATGCCGCATCATCTAAGAATGAGATAAGGATGCTCCATAATGCGATAGAGAAGTGCGGAAGGAAGATAGTACTAAGCCTTTCACCCGGACCTGCCATCTTGGACGAGCAGGACTTCTACCATGAAAATGCCAATATGTGGCGTATCACGGATGATTTCTGGGACAGATGGGAGCTGCTCCGTGACATGTTTGACAGATGTAAAAAGTGGCAGCCTTATGTAAAGGAAGGCGGATATCCCGATTGTGACATGTTACCCTTAGGTAAGCTTAGCAAGGGCTTTGGCGCTGAGAGGGATACCAATTTTACCCTTGACGAACAGAAGACCATGCTGACCTTATGGTGTATATTCCGGTCACCGCTCATGATAGGTGCCGAGCTTACAAAGCTGGATGCCGATACCATGGAGATACTGACCAGGGAGCCCCTGTACAGGATGCTAAAGGAAGTGACATCCTCCGAAGAAGCGGTAAGAGAAGAAGATTATATCATCTGGAAGGCTGAGTCGGAGGCTAAGAAGTATTATGCGATATTCAATATCTCCGATGCGGCTCTTACAGCACCTTTAGACAGGATAGAGGAAAGGATAGACGGAGCACTCGAGATCTGGTCCTGGAAGACCATAAAAAAGGACGAGAGCTTTGAGATACCTCCACACGGAGTGATACTTTTGAGTATGGATAAGTAAAAAACAGATACAAAAAAGCCATGAAGGTCTGAGAGCAGGACTGTCATGGCTTTTATAATTTATGATAGATTTTCCTTATAGAGATTAAGTATTTTTACACCGTCTTCGGTCAGACCTACGATATATTTGAGATTGCAGTCAACGGCCAGAACATTATTCCAGGTATCAAGCTCTGCCTGTATTTCTTTAGCGGTAAGCTGGGTATCATTAACAGTGCCGGGAATATAGTTTATTGATTCAAAGAGAACGTGCCCGTTTTTATCCAGGCCGACTATATTACCATATCCATAGGCCAGATCTACTATATCGGTCCAATCATTAATCCGGTATTGTACAACCTTTTTATAACTTAAAACACTTCCGTCCATACATAATCCCAATAGATTATCACCTGATGCATATAGCTTTGTAATACATCTCCAGTTTTTTAAGGCGTTATGATAGGTATCTCCGTTATCGTATTCTTTTCCCCAGAGCCTTCCGTTTTCCAAAAGTATAAATGGAGTTGCACCTCTTCCCAGTTCCACTACCTGAACAGCTTTGGTTTCTCCGGAGTAAATACGACTACCGTCCTCTATTACCCTGCCGTATTTATCCACTATCGCATAATAATAAGAGTAGGCTCCCGAAAAGTCGGTTACATTATCCATAATTTCAAGATCCTGAACGATATCGGGATCGGAACGTCCGGTTCCCACATTGCCTCTGTTAAGCTCAGCCTGTCGGAATACTTCATATTCATTTTCCCTAGTTTCAGATGAACTTAAAGGATAGGTAGAGTGGATTTTCCCTTTATCATCTATGACTGTGAGATACATATCATCATCTGTAATACTGACTATACTTCCGTCCATGGGGATATTATCTTTTTTGCGCTTTTCGCCGGAAGGATCGGAGTAATCAAACAGGCTTTCATCTATTCCAAAGCTTCCATTGCGGATATATGCAATTTCTCCCCAACTGGTGATATGTATATCATTTACTATAGTATTAGAGCCGGCGTCAGTTGTTTTTCCGGTATTGATACCGGAGGGGTCTGTAGTATCAGAAATACCGGAAGCTGCAGCACCTGCGTTTTCCTGTGCAACAGCGGTTATATCATCGGATTTCTGCTCAACGCCGCGTGCGGGTGCAGGATCGGTAAGAGTACAGGCAGTTACCATCACAGCGATAAGTATACAGGAAACGATCACTTTTAGTTTGGGTTTCTTATAATCGGCAATGTTACGGATCCTTTTCTTTACGGATATTTCTCCGAATGCGACAGAACAGAGCATAGGGGAAGCTTTTGGTATGCTGCATTTAAGAAGAGCCAGGGCATATCTCCTTATTTCTTCCCTGCTTTTTGATCTTATGACCGACTCATCACATGCCGCTTCCACATCACTTATAAAGAGATAATACGATAACCAAACGAGCGGGTTAAACCAATGTATGGCAAGCAGCAGAAACCCGAAGGCTTTCCAAATGTTGTCCATTCTTTTTATGTGCTTTTTCTCGTGCTCGAGTACGTAAGGTAAGGTAGCGGCGTCCAGACCTGACGGTATATATATCCTTGGTTTGATCATACCAAGTACAAAAGGAGTTTTTATACTGTCACTGACCAGGATGTTGTGCCGGTTTTCATTTACAGGAACATCAAACAGTCTTAACGGTACCGCAACTTTCACCAGTTTTTTCATTTTAAAGAGGCTTACAGCATAGTACAGTAAGAGTGATGCAGCACCGGACAGCCAGATTATTGTAACAATATTAAGGACGTCTGTGTGGCTTACGGGTGATGTACCGGATATAGCGGTATTCTCTGCAGCATTATTATCTAAAGAATGGGAAACGGAGAGCATATCACCGGAAAGAGCGGATGTCTGTACCGGGGTATTTGCTGTAACATCCCGGTCCGGAACAATAATATCTGTATGATCATTTAGATCACTCATGTTATCCGTGTGGCGGGCTTCGCTATTCGGCTCGGTTACGGCAGGCATAGAAGCATCTGTTGTGTCGGCGGTGGCATATGCTGTGTCTAACGGTATGTACGATGCCGGGGTATTATTCTCGGAAATATTTTTGTCGGTGAACTGAGCTGAGATATCGGGGATAATGCTGAAACTTGCCTTAAAAGAAAACGGGCAGATAAGGCGGAAAGCCACCAGTATCCACAATCCGCATCTCAGCCACTTCGGTGCCTTGCCTGAAAATGCCCGAAGAAGCAGAATGGCACATATTACAAAGCAGGCACTTATTCCCATGTTCAGTATGATTAGGAAAATATGCGTCATATTATATCCTTTCTATCATTTCCTTTATCTCCTTGATGTCCTTTTTGCTCAGCTTTTTTTCAGAAGTAAATGCGGCAAAAAAGGCGGGAAGAGAACCGTTAAAGGTCTTGTCTACAAATTGGGCGGTCTGAAGATTATTGAATTTCTCTTTAGATAGCACAGAACTTACCATACCGCCGTTATTTTGGAAGATACCTCTGTCACAGAGCTTTTTTAAAACAGTGTAAGTGGTTGATTTTCTCCAGTCTAATCTTTCGTCACACAGCTTAACAAGGTCTCTTGAATGTAAGGGCTCATTCTCCCATATGATGTCTGCAAATTTTTCTTCTACTGCTCCTAAATGTAAGTCCATTTTTGTTTTCCTTTCGGATATCTGTTTTATTTGGTTTGTTGTTTATAGACCAAGACTATTCTATCATGCGTAGACCGGAATGTCAATCGATATTTTTGCAAAGCGGGTAATTTTCAAAGAAAGAAAAAGGACTTGACAATTTGGTCTATCGATGATAGATTATATATAGTCTATTGCCAATAGATTGAATATTTACGAAGGAGAACCGTATATTATGAAAAAGAAGCATATTATCATACTATTGCTTAGCATGGCCGTATGCCTGATGGGAGGGTGTACATCAGGAGAACATAGTGAGGGGGCAGATGAAAACGACCTGGTATTAACCGACTGGGGGTATTCATCATATACCGCCAAAGGGATGTGTTATATATCTGAATGTATAGCTCATTTTTTTGATGCCGAGACAGGTAATGATATAGTATTGTGCTCTAAGCCGAACTGTCCTCATAAAAGGACGACGATCAATACTACAATAGTATGTGACGCGTATCTTGGCTATGATGCATCCACGCCATTGATGGCAAAGGATGGTATATATTATATTGCGACACGTGAGGAAGATGCCGGAAAATGGGATGGCAAATATGTGGTCCGAAACGATCTTGACGGCAGGAACAGAAAGGAACTGACCAAACTGGAAGAAGTGCAGAGTATTATCTGTTCGGTGTATGATAACGGGTACCTGGCTGCCTGCTATATGAATAGCATGGACCTCGATAAAAAAGAATACTATGAGGGAACGGAGGGAGCTTTTTCGTATGGTGATAAGGAAAAGAGAGAGTCGGGGGTATACCTTGTAAATACGGCAACCGGAGATATTGAGTTTGTGGATTCTTTTTCGGAATACTATGATTCATATTGTTGGCAGTGCGCATTTTATAATGGGAAACTGTATTATGCAAACTCATATAAACTTAAGAAAATAAATTACTCCGACTATGAGAACCCGGATGATTATTATAATGCAGCATATGAAAACACTGTCATTGAACTTTATGAATATGACATAAAAACAAAAACCGGGAAAAAAATCTGGGAAGGAAAGCAGTTCGAGGATGTTAAGTTTATAGGATATGGATATATTGCCATAGATACCGGAAAAGAGACTGTTTTCCTGAAAGGCGGGCAGGAGATAGCACGGTACAGCTCGGAAGAGTTATTACCTGCTGAATGTAGTCAGATGTATTCCATTAAATATATGTATGAAGATGTTATCTATATGGTAAATTGGGATGAGGGAAAGGTCTGGAGCAAGGATGTTGAGACCGGGACTGTCCGATATATAGCAGACGGGAAGCTTAACGGAAAGGGGATCCAGAGGATCAATGCCATAATCGGCAATTGGATTTATTATACACAGGAATCTGATGGAAAGTTCCGTTATTGTGTAACGGAAAAAGAGGCTTTTTTATCAGGAGATATTGATTCGGCAAGGATAATGATAACCATGGATGCGCCGATCCGTGGGGAAACTGATAAAAATCCTCAGAATGAAGATTCCGTGATGGATGAACCTAAAGGCTATGCAACTGATAATATGGATTCAAAAACATATATAGAAAACCTGCTGGCAGATGATACAGATGTGGAAGAGCCTATAGAGAATATAGGTGAGGACACCATTGTCTGGGGTTTAATGAGACTTGGTGATGATGCGGATAGAAGGGTAGAACGGATAAATCAAAAGCTTAAAGAAGATGGATATCCTTATGAAATACTATTTCAACAACTGGAGCTTGTTCCGGAAAATAACAGTTCTTCCTATTTGCCACAGGATTACAGAAAATCAATGTTTAAATCCGGTGCTGATGTAGTCTATACAGGAATGCCGGCCTTTACGGATGAAACGGCCTGGGACCCTGCTTATGAAGCCATTATGAAGGGGAAGCTCTTAAAGCTGGATGATTATCTTAAAGGCAGTAAGCTTTATGATATGATACCGGAAGAACTTTGGGACTCCGTAAGAGTGAACGGGTGTATATACTGTATCCCGAATCCTGTACTCAATGATTTTTGTTTTTCGATAGTATTCAAAAAGAGTGCATATACAGAAGATCAGCTGCAAAGTTTTGACAATACGATTGAAGGCCTGATCCCGTTCATATCAGCCGAAAACAAGCTGTATTACGGAAATTATCGTTTTTTGAGCATGTATGGAATACATAGTAATAATTATGGGATTTATTATACGGAAAATGGGTTTGGAATACTGCCGGATCTGGAGGAATACGTGAATGGTCTTACGGTACTGAACAGTATGGCACAAGCAGGAATGGTAATAAACCCGGGCATCAAAGGACTTGAGGAATCAAAGGATGAATGGTCTGTAGCATTCTGCTCGGATTCGGATGCGCCATTGTTTAGTGATGCTGAGTATTATATAAGATCTTATCGAGGAGTGGTCTGGCCCAGATTTAACTCTTCCATAGCCATAAAGGCAAGCTCACACAACCCGGATGGAGCGTTTAAAATGATAGAACTTATAATGACAGATCCGGAATATGCAAATCTCGCGGCATACAAAGAAAGTGTAATCCTAAAAGACGGATTAGCTTATGATACCGAAAAAGAAGACTATGTAGCCGGCTACTTTAGCAGACTTCAATTTGGTGTTAATGAGATAGCTTACCCGGATAAGGAAACTTATCATTTTGAATCGCTGGAAGCTAAGAAGGAATATTATGCAAACAATTTTGACACTGCAAATCTGTCATGGCTGGATTATCCTTTGGAAATGTTAAAGCTTAGGAATCTGGCATATGATAACGAGAAAATAATCTTCAAAAATGATTTCGCGGAAAGGCTAAAAAAGTGGCAGCAGGAATCGGAGGAGATATATGAAACTATACAGCGAATCTATCAGTAAACAATACGGGACCAATAAAGCTCTAAAGGAATTCTCATATGAGTTTACTCCGGGCGTATACGGGCTTTTGGGACCTAATGGTGCCGGGAAATCCACACTCATGAATATTATGACCGATAATCTTAAGCAGACATCCGGGGTATTGAAGTATGAGGGGGAGGATATCCATGAGCTTGGAAGGCGATACAGAAGACATTTGGGTTATGTTCCCCAACAGCAGCAGGTATTTCCGGGCTTTACCTTAAGAAGGTTTTTGTTATACATAGCAGGGCTTAAAGGACTTGACAGGAAAACAGCTTTTGAGCAGATTACGACTATAGTCGGGAAGGTAAATTTAGAGGATGTGCTGGACAGAAAACTTTCATCTTTTTCCGGTGGAATGAAGCAGAGGGCGTTGCTTGCACAGGCTCTTTTAGGGAACCCGGATATAATCATCCTTGATGAGCCGACCGCAGGACTTGACCCTAACGAGCGGATAAGATTCAGAAATATAGTGTCGAAAGTTGCTTTTGAACGTATCGTGATCATAGCAACTCATGTAGTGTCGGATATCCGTTTTATAGCCAATAAAGTAATAATCATGGATAAGGGCAGCATCATAGCCGAAGGAGCACCATGGGAGCTTTGCGAAGGAATAAACGGTAAGGTATTTGAAATAACTGCGGAAGAAAAAGATATTCCGGAGCTTGAAAAAGATTTTAAAGTAGGAGACATGGTAAAAGAGCGTGATGGCATACGGGTACGCATTGTAAGCGACAGAGTACCATACGGGTACGAATACGTTGAAAAAGAACCGGATCTGGAAGATGTATATCTGTACAGGGTTTGACAAACAAAAGGGATAACTAAAAACATGAGACTTTTTAAAAATGAATTGATCAGGCTCTGGAGAACCCCGAGCATCATAATAACCCTTATCATTGCATGTTTTGTGACCTTTGGGGTTTCAAATATGACATCAAAGGGGATGATACCCTTTGGCCTTGTCTCTGAGTATAAAGCTGCATATAAAAACATTAATACCGTCGATCCGGATGAGGCATTGGATTTATATTCCGGATTTGAATTTGATGAGATGGAGTTCAGTGCTGAGGCATTTCTTAATAAAACCATAAAAAGCGAGCTCACGGAACTTGTATCATATGAGGAATACCTTAAAGGCATAACCGACACGGCAAAGCGTATGACCTCAGTGTCAATATTTGCCGATAAAGACAGCTTTACGTATAGGAATGCCATAAAAACAGCCGATGTTTATGAAGAACTAAAAGGGAAAATAAACATAAAAGCCGGACCTTCAAAAGGAATGGAACTATGGTCCGGAAATGGTTTTACGGGGCTTATCATCATGTTGGTGATGCTGATGATCATTAATGAGATGATAATAAAGGACAGGGAATCGGGACAGATGAACCTGCTTTTTACTATGGAAAAAGGAAGAGGGGTACATGGTTCCATCAAAATCATGGTATGTTTCTTCTCTGCATTTATTGTTACCTTTGTTGTGCTCCTAACGGCATGCGTTTCCTGCAGTTTTATTTTTGGTATAGGGAATATTTTACGACCAATCCAGTCTATAGTTGGATTAAAAGGCTGCACTATGGAAGTTTCGGTACTGGGGTACATGCTGATATATTTTCTTTTGATGGCATTGGCAGCCGCCGTTATAAGTATAATTTTTTTCCTGATTGCGTCAAAGTTTAAGACATCCGTATATGTTTATTTCGGTATTGCCGCTGTGGCCGGAATTGAGGCAGTACTGTATTATCTTATTAGGGAGAACAGCTATCTTGCGTTCTTTAGAGAGTTTAATCTTATGTCTTTCCTTAACCCCGGAAGATACTTGTCATTATATGGAAATATCAGTCTGTTCGGTTATCCGGTGAATCGGCTGATATTTGTTATCTGTTCTCTTGCTCTGATTGTGTTTATCCTACTCCCTTTGGCAGTAAAAATTTACTCTGTTCAGCCAACTATAACTGTGCAGAAAAAAGAGGACGGGATACCTTTGAGCATATTAAAAAAAGGCAGACTGCAATCAGTATCCGTTTGGGGACATGAGTTTTACAAGCTTTTTATCTGTGGGGGAGTATTAGGAGTTCTTACATTATTTGTTTTATATAGTGTGTTGAATTTTACTCCGGAGAGGGAGTATTTTGAGAATGAATCGGCAGTATATTATAAGAATTATGCACTGGCTTTTCAGGGTGAAATTACGGAAGATACTTTGAAAGCTATGGAAAAAGAGAGAAAACGGTATGATGATATAAGGGATGAAATGCGAAAAGTACTTTCCGGCGCTTCACCTGAGCTTGCAGGCAGTATTGCAACACAATATCAGGATATGTTAAAACCTGAAGCCGGATTGGAGTTGCTATTTTCAAAGCTGGACGTGTTAAAAGAAAACGGCGGATATATATTATATGATACGGGATATCGTATGCTTTCTTTTGACAGATTGGCAGAACGGAAGGAATTAACCATGGCTATAACGGCATCATTGATGCTCGTGCTTTCACTAACATTTTTGTTTGCGGGGGATGACAGCATACATATAGATAGGGTGACATCGGTCTGCATAAATGGAAGAAGACGTCTTTATATCAAAAAAATAGTCATAGGTATGATGGTCGCCCTGATCATATGGTGTATGAATTATCTGCCATATATTATCAGTGTTTTGAATGTATATGGCTGTCAAGGTCTTGAGTATCCTGCCCAATCTGTAAGTACCTTGTCAGGAACGATATTTGAAAAACTGAATATGACAGTCAGGGGAAGTATGATCGTTTTATGTTTCCTAAAGTATATGGGGTTGGTAGCTGAATTATTTATTTTATCGGCTGTTTCAAAAAAGATTAGGAGTATCGGAGGTACTATGGTAGCAGGAATATGTCTTTTGGCAGGACCGTTGATGCTTATGTATGTTTTGGTGTGATATTGACATTGCATAAAGGTTATAAAATCGGCGGTCTGTTCGACCGCCGATTATTTCCCGTTTTGCTTTCGAAATTCTCTAGCCAGTTCCTTTAGGTAATCTTATTCTTCCCCGTTCCAGCAATATGTACATAAGTTTTCCGTGGGGATGCCGACTGCTTCGAGCATGTCGTCCAAGCGGTTGAAACGAAGAGTCGTGAAGTTAAGCTCCTTCCTTATCTCTTCGAGCATGGTCTCGTATTTCTCAGAGTCGGGGTTGGTGTATTCCTTAAGTACTTCCTTTGAAGGGTTCTCGGTACCCTCAAGCCTTGCTATCACACGTCTGGTGATGAGGTCCATCTCGGACTTCGAACGTGAGAAGTTAAGATATTTGCAGCCGAATACCAGAGGCGGGCAGGCAGGTCTGATGTGGACCTCTTTTGCGCCGTTCTGATATAAGAACTCGGTGGTCTCTCTCAGCTGTGTGCCACGTACTATCGAGTCATCTATGAGCAGTAAGCTCTTACCCTTTATAAGGTCGTGTACGGGCAGCAGCTTCATCTTTGCTATCAGGTCACGCTTCGACTGTATGGTCGGCATAAATGAACGCGGCCAGGTAGGAGTGTACTTTATGAAAGGTCTTGAGAAGGGTATGCCGGACTCATTGGAATATCCTATGGCATGTGCTGTACCGGAGTCGGGGATACCGGCTACGATATCAGGCTTTACATTATCACGTTTTGCTAAGGCTTTTCCGCAGTTGTATCTCATCTTTTCTACGCTGATGCCCTCATATGAGCTCGAAGGATATCCGTAGTATACCCAGAGGAAGGTGCATACTTTCTTTTTGTCCCCTGCGGGGAGAAGTACCTTTACACCTTCGGGTGTGACTATATCTATTTCACCGGGGCCTAACTCCTTATAGTCGGAGTAGC
This sequence comes from Lachnospiraceae bacterium, assembly GCA_017427415.1. Lineage (GTDB taxonomy): Bacteria > Bacillota > Clostridia > Lachnospirales > Lachnospiraceae > RUG11977. The sequence goes on from JAFRSU010000028.1 coordinate 45,073, forward strand.
CTAAGTTCCTGTATGAAAAATCTTCAAAGGCTAAGCAATATGCGTCGTCTTTCTTTCCGATAACGAGAGGGGTCCTGCCGTACTTATCTCTTGCCGCATAGATACCTTTTTCGGTAAGGATCAGCATGGTGAGTGAGCCGTCTATGGCATCAAGGGCGTATTTTATTCCGTCGATGATATTCTCTTTCTGGTTGATCAGGGAGGCTACGAGCTCGGTGGGGTTGATATCTCCGCCGCTCATCTCTAAGAAATGTGAGCTGCCGTTTGCAAATACGGTCTTTACAAGCTCGTCGGTGTTGTTGATACGGCTTACCGTAGTGATGGCATATGTGCCGTGATGTGAACGTACCATTAAAGGCTGGGGCTCATAATCGGAGATGCATCCTATGCCCATGGTGCCTTTCATTTCCTGGATGTCTCTGTCAAACTTGGTCCTAAAGGGGGCATTTTCTATGTTGTGGATGGAACGGTTGAACTTTCCGTCACCGTATACTGCCATGCCGCCACGCCTGGTACCTAAATGAGAGTGGTAATCAATACCGAAAAATAAATCAAACAAACAGTCTTCGTTTTTTGTGGAAACGACACCAAAAAATCCGCCCATATCTCTACCTCGTAAAAAAGAATTCTTCCACAGTGCTTATTGTAGCAAGATGGTGTCAAGATAGCAAGTAGTTTTTTGCAAATTTTACGTAAAAATTACGAAGAAAATAACGGCATTTTTTAACCAATATGTATAAATGTGACAGGGGGACGGTTCTCTTGTCACATTTTTATATGATCCAGCCAGTTGAGAGAACAAAATGTGAAAAGAGAACCGTCCCCC
>JAFRSU010000029.1 GCA_017427415.1 Lachnospiraceae bacterium
CCGATTTGAAAGTTTTTCGCCTTTTCCTATCTTAGCTATGGTTCTAGAAGAAAGTCCAAGCTGCGTAGAAAGCTCAGTCTTTCCGATTCCCCTATCTTTAAGAGTTTTTTCAAGAATTTCATATGAAATCACGTGCTCACCTCTTTCAACATCTTTACTTATTATATCGAAACCACAGCAAAAAGTAAAGATTCTGGCAGGATATCGTCATAGAAGTAAAGATTTTTTCCTAACCTTGATTTCTTAATCGTTTTTCCTCTAAATCTCTAAAATAATTAACATTTAGATGGATGTTGACTACATCTTTAGTCATAGACGTTAGCAAGTTATTTAAAAAGATAATCTAAACACACCACTGAATCAGCAAAGAATAATACCCGCAAACTTTTTTTAAGGCTCCATTAATACCCCAATAGAGACACAGGCATAATAAATGCTTCGTCGTTCAAGACCCTGATCTTTTCGGCATTATCAATTACCATACCCTGCTTAATCGGCATATTATACTTTTCTAGTACGGTGAAGTTTTTCGTCGGTTTACTTGGCGCAATTCCTTTCTTAATCTCTACCGGATACAGTGCCCCATCCTTAACAAGAAGAATGTCAACTTCCTTTTTATCAATATCTCTGTAATAATAGATATATTGATTCGGCTCTATTCCATGATTGTAAAAGCTCTTTATTATCTCACTTACCACATATGTTTCAAAAAAAGCTCCACTCATTGCGCAATCCATCAGCATGTGAGCATTAGGCCATTTACAAAGATATACACAAAGTCCCGTATCCATAAAATACAGTTTAGGAGCTTTGATAATACGTTTGGAGGCATTTGCCATATATGGTTCGAGAAGATAAACAATTCCCGAAGTCTGCAATATTGATATCCAGCGTTTGCATGTTTCGACGTTTATGCCTATAGCATTGGATATTTCGTTATACACAACTTCTTGCGCCGTTCTAAGTGCTAAAAGTGAAATAAACCTACGAAACTGCATTTCACTTGATGCGCTGATAAGCTTTCTCACATCTTTTTCGATGTATGTATCTATGTAGGCCTTGTAATATATATCACGCTTGGATTCTCCCGTGCAAATATCCGGCATGCCACCTTGAAAAATATCTTCAAATACCAACCCACTGCTTCTATAAAAATCTTTATGATCACGCTGCTTGTTCAGGAGTTCCTGCAAATCGACAGTAAATAACGATCCGCTTATTCCACGTTTTTCTGTCTGCGTAAAACCTGACATATTGATAACGGCCGTTCTTCCCGCAAGAGACTCTGAGATTCCCTCCTGAAGTTCAAACTGGTTCGACCCTGTCAAGACAAACATAAGACGTCTTGGCTCATTATTCTTCATCCAGGTTCGCCTCTGCTCATCTACAATTTTCTTTATCTCACTAAGCAATCCTACCGCCTTTTGTACTTCATCTATAATAAGCGGCCAAGAATGAGACTCAAAAAAAGCTCTGGGATTTGATAATGCCATATCCAGTTCTTCAGCATCATCAAGAGTCACAGTTTCAAAGCTATCTCCGAACAGCTGATCCACCGTAGTTGACTTGCCAACCTGACGACTCCCGTATATGGTTATTACCTGAAAAGACTCTGCTGCCTCAAGTAATCTTTTTTCAATGTCTCTTTTTATATACATATCTCTTCTTACTCCTTTCGGGATAATTGTAGCGCACGTCTTCGATTAAATCAATACTCGACTATGATTTTAATCGGAGCGAAACCATTGGTGCCTGTCACCAATGTTTGAATATCCTTCATCGACATATTGTGCCGTCATTTTTTCCGGATTTGCCATTAATAAACCTCCGTACGCAGGGTTCTGATCACCTTATCGCTCTTAGGTACCGACTCTGCATAATTCCTAATTTTTTCAGCATTAAGCTGTGGTAGAATTCTTCTGTAGTTTCCCAGTATTTCTTTGTAATAGTTGAAAGGGATTTTACTCTTATATCTAACCAATTCGATAAGCATCCGTTCCCGGTCAAATATCTGAATATCATACCCTTTGTAATCCATAGTTGTCGCTCCAAGGCCAAGCAGTTCTCCCGGCATGAAAACCTGTTTGACACGGGAATCAGCTATTGGTGCAGCTTCTCTTTTGGTCGCCATAGTGCATAAATCCGGCACCTCATCAGTAAAGCCATATAAATAAAACGCCGTTTCCATTGTGATAATTGCTTTAGGATATTTGAAAGAAAGTAGCGCTAATTCAGGAACATGTTCTTTTTCCGAAAAAATGCCCTTATCTACCCGGAAAAGCTTTCCTTCCGCAACCATCTGGTTGATAAAATAATCCGATCCATATTCTTTTATACATTCGGTACGTGTTTTCATTTAATCCACCACTCTTAATACAAACATCTGCATTTTCTCTTGTTTTGCATAGGTTTATATAAATTGTAGTCCTCACTATTGTCTGTGTCAACAGAAATTTTAATAATCCTATGCAATTCTTTGGTTTTTGCATAGGATTATCTAAACAATTTATTCCAATCATCGCCGGGAGTTCACCTTCAAAGGTGTAAATGGGGGTGTAAACTGTTGCTTCTTTTCTCAAAAGTGCTGTATTTATGCGCTTTCCGTGTTCATCTGCATATCTTGCCCCAGCAGACAAATAAGACCTTTATCATTTCATAAATCCTTTCAAAATGCTTTGATTTGCGCCTGTTTGCGCCGATTTATCAAGGCTTCCTAAAATATACCCCATAGAATAGACATCAAGATTTAGAGATACCCTGTTTTTTGGACATTGACAATTAGTAATCCCTCTTCTTGGACAGCAGGTTTTTTCGAAAACCCATTTTTCAGACATTGAGTTTTCAACTGGGCAAC
>JAFRSU010000030.1 GCA_017427415.1 Lachnospiraceae bacterium
AAGTTCCCTGCTTTTATACCATCTGGTGTATCAGGCCATTGTCCGTGTCGATACAACTCTACAGCATTTCTTTTGTATTCATAACTATAGCGCATGAAAATACCCTCCTTACTGGTTGTCCAGTAAAGAGGGTACATATCAGTTGGGGCGGTTGCTTTTTTTATGTTCAAAACGATCTAGCAGTCTCAACACAAAGAGTCCGGTAGACGAAATCGCCCCACGACTCTTGCGATGCTCTGTATTTTTCAGAAACATACGTGCATTTATCCTCACCCTGTCAGCATTTTTATCTGGTCCTCGGTATACTTCTCGCGTATCCTGCGGATCTCGTCTTCCATTACCCGGTTGATGGTGTTATTGTCAAGTTCCATATCCTGTCTGGCAGCACTGGACTCGTCTGCAAAGGTGTTGAACTCCTCCTGCTTATCGTATAGTATCTGCATGATCCTTTCTTCTATGGTGTTGGTACAGAGAAGCCTGTGGACTATGACATTTCTGGTCTGTCCCATCCTGTATGCTCTTGAAATAGCCTGATTTTCCGTAGAAGGCTTATACTGCGGCTCGCATATGATCACTACACTCGCCGTCTGGATATTTAGTCCTGTACCGCCGGATTGTATCTGAGCCGCCAACACGCTTCCGGGAGGTGCTGCGTCAAAACTGTCTATTATCTCCTGACGTCTGTTCGGAGGTACGGAACCGTTTATCACACCTACGCACATTGGTCCGAATATGGCTGCCACTTTTTCCAGCGTATCCAGGAAGAATGAGAATATCAGTATTTTCCTTCCGTCTCCTGTGGCGAGCCCTGCTATCTCCCTTAATCTTTGCACTTTAGAGGATGTGTTCATATAGTCGGTATTACGCCAGGATACTCTGCGGACTTCCATGAAGTTTCCGCCTACCACATCACGTACATACTGAGCCTCATCCTCACCGGTCATGTCACACCATTCCTGTATCTGTATGAGCTCCGGAAGTTCTGCCAGCACGTCCTCTCTTTTACGTCTGTAATATACCGGAGATATCCTCTCCTTAAAGTAATCGGCATACGCTGATGTGCTTACGCCCTTTGCTTTCTCTGCTACATCCGGCTGAAGATATCCGAGGAGCCTTACCATTTCGGTTACGTTATTCTCTATGGGAGTACCGGTCATGAACAGTATCCTGTCGGTATGATCACATATCTGCATTACATTCCTGCTGCGTTTTGCCGCAGCGTTCTTCACATAATGAGCCTCATCCACTATCACCATGGATATACGGAAGCTTTCTTCCATATTCATTAGCCATGACAGCGATTCATAATTTGTCACTGCCACCCCGCCGTTTGTCTTCCAGATGTCAAAGCGGTCATCCTTGAATGTACCATGTATTTTGATCACGTTAAGATCACTCTTGGCTTCTATCTCCCTGCACCAGTTGGTAATGACGCTTGCGGGACATATGACAAGGAAGTGCGTCTCTTCATGATTCCTCAGATGCACCATGGCCGCCAGTGCCTGGATGGTCTTTCCAAGGCCCATCTCGTCGCCCAAGAGTACCTTCCGCTGCCTTAAGATGTACTTAACTCCCCAGACCTGATAACCTCTTAATGTACACTTTAATCCCTGAAGGTCAAGCTCCGTGCCTTCCACATCTGCGAGTATCTCTGTGCTGAGGCCATAGCCGTCCGTGGTAGAACTGAAGTGTTCCGGTACCAGTTTCTCCAGGACATTAAAGAATGCTACAGAGTTGACGGAGAAATCATCCCATGCCGCATCTGCGGACACCTCACGGATGTTTCTTACCTCATTGGCCAGAGGCGCCGCATCTATACCGGCCATCTGACCGAGCAGCCTGTTATACGAGTCTATCGCTTCAAGCTTCTTGGTTTGGATAGTAAAGAACCACCTGATCCCGCTCGAGCCTCTGCGGATTTTTTTCAGTTCGGTATCAGCTCCCTGCGGAAGTCTCTCACCTAACTGCCTGCATCTGTCTATACAATCCGACGTTCTTAGATATGATGAAACGCTTTTCACAAGGTTTGTATGCTCGATAGTCTTGTTATCCGTTGAAAGTCTTATCTTGACGTTCTTTTTGATATCGTTTGCAATCCTCTGTGTTACGGCTTTTGCACGCACAGCCATATTCGGACCGAAACCGTATATCGCGGAAAGTCTTGCTGTATCGGTCTTTAAGACATCATATACCGTGTTTATCCCGTTATCCTTTAATACACCGATCCTGATGCCGGCCTTGTCTGCGTTTATCTCCTCAATGGGTATAGTTTTTAAAACCTCAAGGTATTCCTTATCGACTATCAGTCTCACCGAATCTATGACAGTTCTCTGCATGGTGCTGTCAATGCGTTCGCCTTCCTTGACAGTCCATTCAGCCAGATTTATCCTTGAAGCTAATATTTGTATATCTGTATTTGTGAATTCACGTTTGATCATTTTTTTACCTGTAATATAGTGGTGTACAAGCAACTGTTCCCTGTTATACTATTAGATTCTCAACCAAAAACTTCTCTATGGCTAACGATACTACCTGGTTCAATGATATGCCGTTTTTTACAGCATATTCTGAAGCCTGTTGATGAATAGCCGGAGCCACTCTGACATTAAAACTTCCTGTATATTCTTTCTTTGGTTCTTTCCCGATCTGTTTACAGTATTCCAGATAATTATCAATACAATCATGAAATGAAGTCTCAAGCTCCTGAATTGATTGCCCATGGAAATTCAGAGAATCCGAAACACCAAATACTTCGCCGACAAAGATATTGTCTTCTTCGTCATATGAAATTGTCGCTCTGTAGTCTTTATATTTCATAAAATCAGATTTAACTTTCATGATGCTCCTCTGTCTTTGTAACTGTTTTTTAGTTGCAATTATATTATAGAATATCCTATTTTCCCTGTCAATGTTATTCATGGAAAGAGTATGATTAATAGTATTAAATAATAAAATTTTTATTGACAAACACACATTCGGATAGTATTATAAAGATAAGAAAGGTACCGCCTTTAAACAGACTTTACAGACGGTTTGCCTTAGATATAGTTACAAGAAAGCAACTTTACCTTTGCGTGGGGCGGTTGCTTTTTTTGTGTTCATTTCGTTCAAGAAGTCTCAACACAAAAAGTCCGGTAGACGAAATCGCCCCCACAACTCTTGCTATAACTTCTATGACATCTAACATAAAATCAGCGTGTCCTTTCATCTGATACTATCCCCATACTATCAACCTCCTTTACAAAAGGGGAAGCTCGTACAGTTCTGTACGGGTGAAAGGCAAACCGTCCGTTACCATCTGTTTTGTCTTAGCGGTACCATAATTATATTAACATATATCGATCATGCTGTCAAGAACATTTGTTCTGTTTATCTGATATTGTTCAGAATGTTTGTACTCTTCTATCTATACCATATTCCAAATTCAAATGTGCTGTTGCCTCATATTGAAAAGAAGGAAAAATACATCCTTCGCTTATATACCTGTCACGGGCTCCGCGGATAGCGTCGGCGGTGAGGCATATGACGGGTGTATCGGTGTTTTTGCCACTCTCCTGCACTGTTTATATTTTATATAGTTTATTCGTATTTGTAAATATGAATTTTATTCTATTCCGAGTACCTTATAGTCCTGGTCTTCGACTGCTTTTTTGAGCACGTCATCAGATACTTCCGCACTTAAGGTTACTACTGCAGTATTGGCATTGTGGTCTGCTACTGCGCTTTCTACGCCTGCTACTGCCTCAAGTGCCTTCTTTACTCTGGCCTCGCAGTGTTCACACATCATTCCTTCTACCTTTAATGTCTTTGTCATTGTTTTTTCCTCCGTTTTGTTTGATTTTTTGGTCTTTGATTTTATTTTTCTGTCATGGCTTGCGTCATGTATCTTTACCAGGTTGAGCCTCAATGCGTTCATGCATACGCAGAAGCTTGAGAGTGCCATCGCTGCCGCCCCGTATGCGGGCTTCATCTCGATACCGAACAGGCCTATGGCAAGCGGTATGCATATCGCGTTGTAGATAAATGCCCAGAACAGGTTCTCATGGATATTTCTGATGGTGGCGCGGCTGAGCCTGATGGCCGCCGATACGTCAGTAAGCCTGTTTTTCATGACGACTATATCTGCCGCATCTATCGCTATATCTGCTCCTGCACCTATGGCTATGCCGGTGTCTGCCACGGTCAGTGCCGGTGCGTCATTGATGCCGTCTCCAACCATGATGACCTTACCGCTGTTTTTAAGCTCAGAGACTTTCTTCGATTTTCCGTCGGGAAGTACTCCGGCTATCACTTCTATGTCACCCGCCTGCTTTCCTATCGCACGGGCTGTACGTTCATTGTCACCGGTGAGCATATATACGTTTATACCCATGCCTTTTAGCTCCCTTATGGCGGCTGCAGAGTCATCCTTTATGGTATCCGCCACAGAGATGATGCCGATAAAGCTGCCGCCCTTAGAAAATAACAGGGGTGTCTTTCCTTCGTCTGAAAGTGCTGTTACTTTTGTGGTGAATTCTGCCGGTATAGCATACTTTTCCGATATGTATTTAAAGCTGCCGCCTTCTAATACTTCGCCGTTAAGGACTGCTGATAGTCCGTTACCGGGCAGGGCCTTAAAGTCAGTGACTTCCGGTATACCTGTGCCTGCTGCTTCCGATGAGTCGGAATTTCCGATCATGCCCGCTTTTTCGATGACGGCCTTAGCTAACGGGTGCTCGCTTTTTGCCTCGAGTGCCGAGGCTATGCTAAGGAGCTCGTTTTCCGTGATGCCGCAGGGCAGGATATCCGTAACTACCGGCTTACCTTCTGTTATGGTACCTGTTTTATCGAGTGCCGCTATACCGGCCCTTCCCACTGCCTCAAGAGAGGCTGCAGTCTTATATAATATGCCGTTTTTAGCACCCACGCCGCTTCCTACCATGATAGCTACGGGAGTGGCTAGTCCGAGTGCACACGGGCAGCTTATGACAAGCACCGATATGGCTCTGGCTATCGCGAAGCTGAACTCTTTACCCGCTATCAGCCATCCGATCAGCGTGATCACAGCTATCGTCATGACTGCGGGTACGAATATACCGGACACCTTATCTGCTATCCTGGCGATGGGTGCCTTTGTGGCAGCTGCGTCCGATACTGTTTTTATGATCTGGGCTAACGTGGTATCTTCGCCTACTTTTGTGGCACGGCAGCGGATATATCCCGACATGTTTTTGGTCGCTGCAGATACTGTTGCGCCTTCTTCCTTATCCACGGGTATGCTTTCACCCGTAAGCGCCGACTCATCCACCGATGACGTACCGTATACCACCACTCCGTCCACAGGTATGCTTGCACCGGGCTTTACCGCAAATATATCGCCTGTTTTTACTTCCTCTATGGCTACCTCACGCTCGCTTCCGTCCACGTATAACGTAGCCGTTTTGGGAGCCAGCTTCATCAGACCCTTTAAGGCATCGGTAGTACGCCCCTTTGACATGGATTCGAGCATTTTTCCTACCGTGATGAGGGTAGGTATCATCGCTGCGGATTCAAAGTACAGGTTCATGCCGTATTTCATGACTGTCTCATGATCCCCGTTGCCCATGGCAAGTATCATGATAAAAAGCTCCACCAGCGAGTACCCGAACGATGCGGATGAGCCTAATGCCACAAGCGTATCCATATTGGGATGTCCGCTAAAAAGAGACTTAAATCCGTTAGTAAAAAACTTGGCATTTATCATCATGATGATGATAGCAAGAAGCATCTGAAATACGCCGGAAAACACATGATTGTCAAATGCTTCGGGCGCAGGGAATCCCCACATCATATGCCCCATGGAAAAATACATGAGCACGAGCAGCACTGCCACCGATCTGATCAGACGCCTTCTTAATTTAGGTGTCTCGGTATCTTTAAGTATATCGTCATCAGATGCTGCAGTACTTGCCTTAGCGCCTTTTTTCGAGGCTCCGTAGCCCGCATTTTCCACTGCCTTTATTATATCTTTTTCCGATGCTGTGCCCTCTACTCCCATCGAATTGGTGAGCAGGCTCACCGCACAGCTTTTCACTCCCGGCACGGCCGACACAGCTTTTTCGACTCTCGCACTGCAAGCCGCACAGCTCATCCCGGTCACATTATATTGTTCCATTTTTTCCTTTCTGTGACAGGGGGACGGTTCTCTTGTCACATTTCACCGTTACATTAAACTTATATATCATTTTTTTAATGTGACAGGAGAACCGTCCCCTTGTCACACGCTGTCTTTCCAGAATACACAGTCCTGTGAAGTATTTATTATGCTGTCAAACAACTCTACAGTCATCTTCATAAGATGTTTCTCCTTAAACCCGATAAACACTTACCGATCATATTATAACAAAATCCGGATTTGATTTCTACCAATAATAAACCATTTTTTATTTGCATACCGAATGATAGCTTAACACTCATTCACCAGTTTTCCTGTCATGTGCTCTATATACAATTTCATACAGCACATACGCGTAAAGACCCCCTGATCAGTCAGAATCTCTGTGACAGGGGGACGGTTCTTCTGTCACATCTTATGTGACAAGAGAACCGTCCCCCTGTCACATTTGATTATATCACCTTCTCCCAAAAAGCGCAATATAAAAAGCGGTGGGATAAAATTCTGCATTTAAACCACCGCTCGATGTTTATATTTTATTTAAGTCTTCTATCACCTGTCCGATGTCTCCATTTATGCAAATGGACTGTTCCCTGATATTCTCAGGACATACAGCTTCGCCAAAATTCACACAGGCATACGTTGCCTCCGGATTATTCTCCGTCATCTGCCAGAAAGGATATTTGATTATGACTGGAGTATTATAGCCGACTCCCAGTTCAAGATACAATACCTTGCCTTTCCTTGTGTTCACGAAAGCCTCATAGCGCTTGCATGCCTCATGCCATCCCTCGTCTTCAACGAACTTTTCATCCGACCTCAGATTCATGGTTAACGGCTTCCCGCATATGGGGCATCTTGGTATGAGCTCAGACGGTATCCTCATGTTTTTCTGCTGTTCAAACATCTTACGGATCATTTCAGCATTATCATATGTTTTCTGATGACAGGGCTCACTGCACTGGAACAGCCCATAATCACCCTGCATATAGAACAGACGGTTCTTATCAATCCCGGCCTTCTGGAAGCAATGGTCCACATTCGTTGTTAAGACAAAATAATCCTTATCCTTTACAAGTTCAAGAATATTTTTATATACCGGTTTGGGCGGGTCCAGATATCTGTTTATAAATATATACCTCGACCAGTAAGCCCACATCTCCTCCGGTGTCTCATATGGATAGAATCCTCCGGAATACATGTCTTTAAAGCAATATTTTTCACCAAAATCCCTGAAATATTTTTCAAACCTTTCGCCGCTGTAGGTAAAACCTGCTGAAGTGGAAAGGCCCGCACCTGCTCCTATCACAATGGCGTCAGCTTCCTCTATAGCTTTCTTTAACCTCTTAATCTCTTCCGAATAGTTTTCTGTAGAGTTCGTAATCTTTATCCTTCCAAACATTGAATATCACCTCGATCCTGCTTCCTGTCTGCCTGCGATAATCCCGCACAGTCTGTACTGCGATCTGTGCAGCACGTTCATTAGGGAACATAAACACCCCTGTTGAAATACAACAAAATGCTAAATTCTTTAATTTATAGTCATCTGCCAGTTCCAGACATGATCTGTAACATGATGCAAGCAGTTTTTCATGCTCATTAGTGAGTGGTCCGTCCACGACAGGTCCGACCGTATGTAAAACATATTTACAGGGAAGATTAAACCCCGGTGTGATCTTTGCCTGTCCTGTCGGTTCCTCATGCCCCTGCTTTTCCATGATCTTTGCACATGCATTTCTAAGCTGGATCCCGGCATAAGTATGTATGCAGTTATCAATACAGTTGTGACAGGGCTGGTAGCAGCCGGTCATTCCGCTGTTTGCTGCATTTACGATTCCGTCAACCGCCAGTCTTGTGATATCTCCCTGCCAGAGATATATGCCCGGCTCGACCTCTTCCATATCCGAAACCGTTATGATACCTCTTTTGCCATTTTCTTCCTTTAGGTATGCATCCTGTATTTCTTCAAATTCTTTTGTAATAGGAGCAGGCATTCTTATATTCATCAAAGAACGCAGCTGTCTCCTTGCCGAATCCTCTTGAATTTCGGGCTTTATTCCCCGAAATCGCGGTTGTTCATTTATCAGGTTTTTTATCAGATAATTCCTGCGTTCTGTCTGATCCATACACTCACCTTCTATTCTATGATCTTTACCCTGCCCGGTTTTCTGGGCTTTATAGGCGGCTGTGCTCCATCAATGTATCCCAGGATCACAAATCCCTGACATATATAATTATCGGGGACATTCCATTCCTTCATGAGCCTTCTTCCTTCTTCACTGTCAAAGGTTTCTTCTCCTCTTGAAATGATGCACGATGCAATTCCAAGTTCTGTTGCCTGCAATACCATATTTTCCATTATACAAAAAGCATCCGCTGTTTTAAAGAGGAAATTTCCTTGTGAGAATACCGCCACCACAGTCGGGGCTCCGTAAAACCCATCCTTCATTGTAGGGTCATCGATCACACTGGGCTGCTCTTTTGAAACGTAGGAACCGGCCAGATTACCCCTGTTGAATCTTGCAAGGTTCATTATCCCGAGCTTCCTGGTTAATTCTTTGTTATGAAGAGCCACCATCATACTGCGCTGTCCGCCTCCCGCATTAGGAGCGAAGTTTCCTGCTTCCAAAATCTTTTCCAGATCATCTCTGCCGATCTGTTCATCCGTATATTTTCTGATAGAATGTCTGCTCTTAATAATATCAATTAACATGTAAGCACCTCTCCTGTAATATCGTTCTTCGTTTTCCAACACTGCGGATCCGCCGCATAGAAATCTCCGTTTGTACCCTTTGCCACTGCAGGGCAGCCTCTGCACCATGGCTTCAATTCACATTTGGAACATTTACTGAACTTCTCATAATCTCTATACTGCTCCATACGGCAAACCCACACATCCGCAAGTCTGTCTTCAAATACATTTCCTACTTTACTCTCTGCCACTCTTCTGCAGGCAAAGATATCCCCATTAGGAAGGATTGAAATATGGCAGTTGCCACAGTTGCATCCGCCATAGATCATCCCATTTTCTGCATTCTCCGGTATCTTAAACTCTCCCGTCTCATATTCATAGAGCGTCCATAGGTGATCCTTTTTGTTAAAATATGTCTCACACCCTTCCGCTTCATATTCCTTGAACTTCTTATCACATATGGCAAGCAGATCTCTGTATTCCTGTGCAGTCATAGATGGATCCGGTTCTCCACCGCCCGGGTTGTGCACAGGCTTGATGCCTGTTGCACAATCCTGCTTCGCAGGACAGCTTCCTTCAGAAACTGCCATATCGTTCCGAAGAACGCCCGATGCGTTCTTCTCCACTGGTACGTATCTGGAAAACGCAAATACATTTGCTCCTGCCTTTACCACTTCATCAATGATCCCCGGAACCTCCATCCTGTTAGTCTTTGATACAGTCGTCATGATAACGCTCCTGATACCCGCACGATTTATGCATCCGATCTTCTCTAATGTGCAATCAAAAGACCCGGGCTTTCGGAACCAGTCATGTGTACTCTTAAGACCATCCAGGGAGAGCTGATACTTCTCACACCCATACCATTTCAGTTCATGGCATACATGATCATTTAAGTGAAAAGGATTACCCATGATCGTAAACTTGATATCGTGCTCATGAATAAGTTCTAACAATCTCCAGAAATCAGGATGCAGGATCGGGTCTCCGCCTGTAATGTAAAAGTAAGGAGTCCTTCCATATACTTCACAGAAATCAAGGCAGTTATAGAATGTGTTTTCCATCTGTTCCCAGTTCATAGACATAAGGCAGGTATGGTTCCCCGCTGAAAAGATATAACAATGCTTACACCTCTGATCACATTCATCTGTTATATGCCATTGAAAAGAAAAATAAGATTTCATGATCTACGCTCCAATTTCTAATTATCTTTAACAGCTTCATGCTGGTATCTCTCTCAATAACCCTCCGACATTTAGCAGCCGGAGGATCAACTGTTTGTCCAAACAAGATTTATGCTTAATGCTTTCTTATTTGTCCCCTGCACCACAGGCGCTTCCGCAAGCTGCAGGCTTTTCTTCCGGTTTGTCAGCTGCCCCGCATGCTGCCGGCTTTTCCTCAGGCTTGTCCGCTGCTCCACATGCTGCCGGTGTCTCTGCAGGCTTATCGCCAGCACCACATGCTGCAGGTTTGTCGGATGCTCCGCATGCTGCGGGCTTGTCTGATGCTCCGCAAGCACTCCCTGCTGTGTCCTTGTTCCATCCTGCAATGTTTGATAATGCCATGATATGTACCTCCTCAATGATTTTATTCAGGAGGCTGCTATTGTCCTCCTGTTGTGATGATTATCTCATAGCCGGAAAAGAATTGTAAGTACGCACTTTTTTATTAGATAGTTACCTTTTTGTAACCTATTGACTAACAGAAATATAAACAATATAATTTATATGTGTCTTTAAACTATGAAGTTATATAAAAAGAGGTATCCGCTATGAAAACAAAAGATGAATTACCCGATTGCCCGGTTGCTACTACAGTAAGCCTGATCGGCAGCAAATGGAAGCTGCTCATCATGAGAAATCTCCTTGCCCGTCCTTGGCGTTTTAATGAATTACAGAAATCCCTGGAGGGGATCAGCCAGAAGGTACTTACAGACAGTTTACGTTCCATGGAGGCAGACGGTATCATTACCCGTACCGTATATCCCGAGGTACCTCCGCGTGTTGAATACGCACTTTCTGAACTCGGCGAATCCATGCGTCCTATAATAAAATCTATGGAGGCTTGGGGTGCAGAATACAAACAGAGCCATTAATGCTCACTCTCCTGAAACAAAAAACAGAGAAGGTGTGTTCCTTCTCTGAAAACAAAAAAGCGCAGGGATAAGATTTTCTCTTATACCTGCGCATGACGCTGTATAGTTATTAAATTATTAATATCACGCTTTTTCAAAGGTCGGCCTCCAGCCTGCAAACTGTTTAAGCTGCTCATCTGTCCTGTGATAATATCTCTCATTCTTATCAAGTTCTGCGATCTTTCTCATCTCTTCGTCTGTCAGCTTAAAATCGAGAATGTTGAGATTATCCTTAATATGATCCACATTCTTGCTTCCGGGGATCACCACAAATCCCATCTGTGTATGCCAGCGGAGAATGATCTGTGCCGGAGACTTTCCGTACTTCTTTCCAAGTTCGGCAAATACCGGTTCATTTATAAGGCTCTTGTCCCCGTGACCCAAGGGATACCAGCTCATAAGCTTGATGTCATACTTATCGAGAGTTTTTCTTAGTTCCTTCTGGATAAAATATGGATGAGCCTCTACCCGGATAAACTGGGGTGCGATCTCCCGTCAGACAAGCCATATACTTTCTGCCCGAAGCTATCCGCAATTTAGAAAAGGAGCAACCCGGTGTCCAGGTTACTCCTCTGTTTCAGTACGATAACGGTGTGGAAAGCTTTTTAAAGGATGAGTCCGACATCCTCTTTGTACTTATAGAGCAGACTAAACATATCCCGGGAATAAACATCCACAAGCTCTTTGATTCCGGTATCTACCTTATTACCGATAAAAACGATCCTCTGGCTAAAAAGAACATCATCACAGATGAAGATATCTACGGACGCACCCTCATGGTAGGTGGCGGTTCTCCGGCTGCCCTTAGAAACGTGCAGCAAAAGCTCATCTCCTCCGGGAAGATCGAGTATTTTAACAGTCCCGATCACGACTCTACTTATGTAAACATTGCCTCCGGCAAAGGAATCTGCCTTGCTCCCGGGTTCTTAAACGACCACAGCGGACAGTTCGCATGGATTCCTTATGACTGCAGGGAATGTTTTCACTGCGTCCTATGCACCCACAAGACGGATAGTCGTGAGAGCCTTGCCTCATTTATCAAGACGCTTCAGAAGCTGTACAAAGATGCAGTGGCTTTTCCGCTTTAACTTCCAAGATAATGCTCTATCGTTCATCCCGACAAATCCGAATTTGTCACTGCTTTAGCATTGCGCTGCCTTGTAGATGATCAATATTCGTAGGATTGATTTACTTTCCTAAGTGCAGCTACATAATCGCAGCCTTTTTCTTTCACATTTTCCGGATTTATAGGATAATGGACATTGTAAAGAATCCCTTTGTCTCCGAACATATCCTCTATATAATCCTTCTCTATATGCCCGCCTACAACTTCAAGGCAAATCATAACATGATCATCACCCGGTACGATTTCTTTCTCCCACAAATACTTGCACTCAAGGTTCATGAAACATTCAGCGACCATCGGCGCTTCTATCCATGAAGCTTTCTCTACAGTAAGCCCTGATGAAGTTATCTCATCTGCCTCGAGCTGATTATTCTGTATCGTCTTCATGCAGGCTTTGTATAAATCAGAAGACATGAAATTCAGCACTGCTGCCTTCTTTTCATTTAGGCTTTGGTAAAGATGTCCACACTTATTCACGCTGCATAGAATCACGTAATACCCGCATCCATGATTCGCACTCGTAAACCCTGCCCATGACTGCATCGTAGCATTGGGCTGTCCGTTAGATTTATATGTTGTGACAAGGAACATCGGCGTCGGGATTCCCATAATAAACTCTTTCCAATCAAAGCCGAAGTTTTTTGCAAATTCTCCGTATGTCCCCTTCATAGATTCCGGCATTTCTTTGTATTGGTATTTCATCTTTTTCCTTCCCTCCTTACTAAAATCAACATAAGAATCGACTTCAATTATCTCGACAACCTTCGATTACACCCTTTCAAAACACTTTCCAATTCCAAAAAGTTGTTAACAACGGTACCGTCATATGTGACGCCGTCTCTGTTAAACAGGATGGGTTTGATTCCGAGTGATGCCGCGACTTGAAGATTATTAACACTGT
>JAFRSU010000031.1 GCA_017427415.1 Lachnospiraceae bacterium
CCCTTAAGCATGATACTTTTCAGACGATTCAGGGATTCGGGCTGGCTTTTCTCCAAGGTTATCGGTATCGCTGTCTCAGGATGGCTTATATGGTTTTTGTCATCTATAAAGGTTTTAAAGTTTAGTGAAGGCGGATGCTGGTTTTCTCTTATTTTCTGTTTTGCGGCAAATTGCGCATTGTTTTTGCTGTATATCAGAAAGCATAAGGATGATTTTGAGATATTTGAAAGACCTGAGAGTGTCATTACACATGCGTTTCTTGCCGAAATGCTGTTCTTTACCGCTTTTATCATATGGAATTATATAAAGGGATTTAAGCCTGAAGCATATGGTACTACAGAAAAAATGATGGACTACGGCTTTATGAAGGCTATGTTCAAGTCCGATTATATGCCTCCCGAGGATATGTGGATGGCAGGCGAGCCTATTAATTATTATTATGTAGGTCAGTTCATGACCACATTTATCACAAAGCTTGCGGGCTCGACAGTGGAATACGGTTACAATCTTTCGCTTACCATGCTTGCTGCATTCGGATTTTCTCTTCCCTGCTCGATAGTATTTAATGCTGCATTTAATGTTAAGGAAGAGAAGGAGAAGTTTAAGGACGGAGTATTCCCTTATTTTGCAGGCGGACTTGCAGGACTTGCCGTATCGATAGCCGGCAATATGCATTACTGCGTATTTAACAATGTGGCACCGGTATTGAGAAATCTGCTGGGGATAGATAAACTTGCCGAAAATGCAGAGTATACATTTGATAATTACTGGTTCCCGAATGCTACCAGATATATAGGATATAATCCCGACACCGCAGATAAGACCATACATGAATTCCCGAGCTATTCCTTTGTGCTTGGAGATCTGCATGCCCATGTTATAAATATCATGTTTGTGCTTACTGTCACCGCCATACTTTTGGGATTGCTGCTCATTAAGAAAAAAGAACTTGCGGATGCCATGGCAGGCACATATTTAAGTAACAACAGTAAAAAAGGTATATGCGGATTTGCATATAAGGATGTTTTTGCTCCTTCGATAGTTATGGCCGGCTTTTTTATCGGGCTTTTCCATACGACCAACTATTGGGATTATCCTATATATTTTGTTGTATCGGGAGCAGTCATTCTTTTTATGAACTGCCGGCTTTACAACTTCTCGTTAAAAACACTTTTACTCACTCTTTTCCATGCGGTTGTGGTAATAGTTACGGCGAAGCTTACGGCACTTCCTTTTACGGTGCATTTCCATCAGATAGCAAGCCAGCTGAACATTTGTGTAAATCATACACCTCTTTACCAGCTGATGATACTTTGGGCTTTGCCCGTTACGGTCACACTTACATTCTTAGGTACCAAGATAGCTGAGCAAAAGAAGATAAAGGAAGACAATGAAAGCAAGGAACCGGAAAAAGGCAAAAAGAATGCATTGTTCAGGTTTATTGCCGGATTATCCGTAACGGATATGTTTATACTTACCTTAGGATTATGCGCCATAGGTCTTGTGATCCTTCCGGAGATAGTATATGTAAAGGATATATACAGCGGAGATTATAAACGTGCCAATACCATGTTTAAGCTCACATATCAGGCATTTATCATGTTCGGTATGGTCATGGGATATGTGATCGCAAAATACCTGTTCTACGCTAAAAAGACTTCACAGAGAGCTTTCGGCGTGATCATGTTTTTACTGCTATTTGCTACATTCGGATACTTCGACAATGCTACAAAGGCCTGGTTCGGCAACTATGACTTCTTAAACGGAGTAGAGGAATCACAGGCAGGTCTTAATGTTATCCTTGATCTTATATATTATGCTATAGGATTTTTGGTTGTATTTAACCTGTTATTGCTGTTTATCCGAAAGAAAAAGAGTATATACGATATCGTGGTTCCGGCAGTGCTTTATATATTTGCACTTATCATTGTCATGGAGCTCTTCGGCAAGCTCTTTAAGGTAAGTGAGAGATATCAGGGGCTTAATTCAGGAATATATCTTCAGGATGAAAATATGGAGGATTTCCTGGCTACCAACTATATCAATGAGAATATTGAAGGCCGTCCGGTACTTTTGGAAGCAAACGGATTGAGCTATAAGTATTATAACAGGGTATCTGTCATTACAGGACTTCCCACCATACTCGGATGGAGGACGCATGAGTGGCTGTGGCACAGTGATTCTTCAAACGGACAGGTTCCCGATATCGTAGAAGAAAGAGAAGCTGATATCGAGACGATATATACATCCGATGATATTTATGAAGTTAAAAATCTTTTAGATAAGTATAAAGTAGAGTACATATACATCGGCGGATGCGAGAGGGAAAAATTCAATACCGGTATTAATTATGATGTTCTTCTCGAACTCTGCGATGTATGGTATCCCGGTGATTATGTATCACCGACAGAGACACACACATTTATTCTTAAGGTAAAAAGGTGATCATATGGGTTCAGACAATTCTATTTTAAACGATATAACGGAGAAAATGAGCTCATCGTCATATGACGATGAAAGGATAGATGCTTCTCTTGCAATTATCGGAGAAGGTCTGGACTTATCATATATAGCCGTAAAAGAGTTCGTATCGGAGAACCATGTACTTTGCTGTACATATGAGTGGAGCAAGGACGGAAAAAGGGAACTTATCAATACCGAAAGCAGGATATCCGATGATATATGGGAAAGATGGCTGAGCGGCAAGGGGATAACTTCTGCAGGGTACCTTGAGTGGAATGCCAATATGGGAATAGCCTGCCCGTTAAAGCAGATAAGAAAGTCTTTAGCCGGTTCGATAATGCATGTGCAGCTTTTTAATGAGGACAGTCTGATCGGCTGTATCGACTTTGTGGATAACAGACCGAAAAGAAGATGGACTAATGCGGATAAGACCGTGATCTTAAAGTTTAGAAGCCTGCTTTCCGATTATCTGTCAAAATGGCATGAAAATAAAAAAGCGATAACAAGTGAGATTATAAGTTCGGTATACGATCATACCACCAGACTTCCGAAATATGAACTTTTCTGCATGGAAGTAGAGGAAAGTTTTAAGGAATTGGAGAATTCCCAGCTTGTTATATTGAGTGTGGATTTTACGAATTTTAAGTTTATAAATGAAAAATACGGCCATGAAGAAGGCGATTTATTCCTTGAAAATGTAGCAAAGAATATCTACGCTTATACAAAATGGCTTATATCATGCTGCCGTTCGCATTCGGACAACTTCCTGCTTGTATGTAAATGCGACAGGATATATACCAAAGCCCGCATCATCAATACGATAGAGGAGATATCACGCGACTTTGTTAACCGAATCTCGGAAAAATATTTTGACTGTAATCTGTGTATAAATATCGGAGTACATATAATCAGATCCGATACCGAAAACATAGAGCAGTGCATATCAAATGCGAATCTCGCCAGAAAATACGCCAAAAAGAAAAAGCATGAATACGGGCACAGCTGCCTGACCTACGATCCTGCCATGGCCTTTGAACTTAAAAGGCGTGCGGAATATATCTCGGACATGAAGAAAGGCATCGAGGGAGGAGAGTTTTTCCTTGAATTCCAGCCACAGGTCATGACCGACGATATGGAGATCATAGGCGCGGAGGCACTTATCAGATGGAAGAAGGATAATTACAACAGGCTCATGCCCGAGGATTTCCTGGCTATCTTTGAGAAGGACGGCTGTATCGTAAAGATGGACTATTACGTATATGAGCAGGTATTTAAGCTCATCGCGGACAGGATAAAAGAGAAAAAGGCTTTATTCCCGATATCCATCAATGTTTCGATAGTCCATTTTTATGACAACAAGCTGCTGCCTTTTATCGATTCTCTGATAGAAAAATATAAAATACCGTTAAATTATGTCAATTTTGAGATAGATGAACGTATCGCCGTCATGCGGATGAACAATGTCGCATATGTGATAGATGAGTTAAGAAACAGGGGATTCCACGTATATATTGATAATTTCGGATCGGGATATTCGGCGCTTAATACGCTGACCAGGCTTAACGTGGACGGCATAAAGATCGGCAGGACCTTGATGAAAAAGGAACTTGACAGTACCGACCAGATCATCATAAAGTGCGTAATAAATATGGGTAATAAACTGAACCTCGAGGTTATAGCAGAGGGTGTTGAGACACAGGAACAGCGTGCATTCCTTATCAAGAGCAGATGTGACTATATGCAGGGCAATTATTTTTCGAGACCTTTAAGTATTGAGGCTTTTGATGCTTTGCTCGCTAAGCAGGGGGTGAAGGCATGAGAGTGATATCGGGTACGGCTGCGAGAAGAAATCTGTGTACACCCGCAGGTATGGAGGTAAGACCTACTACGGACAGGATCAAGGAAACATTGTTTAATATCCTGGCACCGTATATTTATGATGTTGATTTTTTGGACTGCTTCGCAGGATCGGGCGGTATAGGTATCGAAGCTTTAAGCAGGGGAGCCAAGTCTGCGGTATTTGTAGACAATAACAGGCAGTCGATAGTATGTATAAAGAAAAACTTAGATACCACAGGCTTAAACGATAAGGCATATGTGCTGTCCATGGATTACAGAGCGGCATTAAGCAGGCTCGCTGCGGAAGGCAAAAGCTTTGACTATATCTTTTTGGATCCCCCGTATAAAATGGGTGTTGAGGAGGATGCGGTAAAAGCGATCGAAAAACTGGGAATACTTAAGCCTGACGGAAGGATCATCATAGAGGCAGCGGCCGTTACTCCGTTTGATTTTATCGAAGATACGGGCTTTGAGATTATCCGCGAAAAAAAATATGGTTCAAATAAACATCTTTTTATTGCATATAAATAAAAAAAACTGTATAATCAGTTAGAAAGGATCCGTTATATCACGGGGCAGGTTTAAAGATGAAAATAGCATTATACCCGGGCACTTTCGATCCGGTTACTTTAGGACATCTTGATATCATCAGGCGTGCAGCCGGTGTGTGTGACAAGCTGGTGATCGGGGTATTGCCCAATTCGGCTAAACGTCCCTGGTTCTATGTAGAGGAGAGGATAGAGCTTATAAAAAAGGTTACAAGTGACCTTGATAATGTTGAGGTAGAAAGCTTTGACGGTCTTACCGTCGATTTCGGTAAAAAGATCGGTGCAAGCGTTATAGTAAGAGGTCTTCGGGCTATCACCGATTTTGAGTATGAGCTTCAGATAGCACAGATCAATCACAAGCTTAATCCTGATATCGATACCATATTCTTTACCACTAGCGTTGAGTATTCCTATGTAAGCTCAAGTATTGCTAAGGAAGTGGCAAGCTACGGCGGAGATGTATCGGGACTTGTACCGCGCGAGATCATAGACGATCTGTTTGAAAAGCATAAGTCAAGGACAAAATAAAAGAGTATCTTAGGAGGAAGGTAACATGGCACAGTCAAGAATTGAAGAGATCATTAATGAATTGTATGAGTATGTTGAGTCTGCAAAGACCAATATCACCCAGTCCAAGATTGTTATCCAGAGAGAGGATATCTTCGGATATCTGGATGAGCTTCGTCTTGGTATTCCTGATGAGATCAAGCGCTGCCAGAAGATCATAGCCAACAGGGAAAATATCATAAATAAAGCCAATGATGATGCCAAGGGTATCATAGATGAGGCTAATGAGAAGGCTAAACAGATCGAGGAAGACGGAAAAGAGCGTGCACAGCAGCTCGTAGAAGAAACTGAGATCATGAGGAATGCTTACGATCAGGCTAACAAGATGGTACAGGCTGCAAAGAAACAGGCTGAAAAGATCATAGCTGATGCAGAGCAGTATTCGGGCACCATAAAGAGCGGTGCAATGAATTATGCCGATGATATGCTTGATACCATTGAAAAGATCATAGCTACCGCATACAGGGAAGCAAAGGATAATTCAGACCGTCTGGTTGTAGCTTTAAAGAACAACTTGGCAGCACTTCAGCAGAACCAGGAAGAGCTCCGCGAGGCAAAGGAAAGCCCTGAAGGCGTGTTTACTGTTCCGGAAGCAGGCGGGGAACAGCCCGAGTATTTTGAGAATACTGAAGATAATGATGATTATAATTTCCCTGAGGGTACATTCGATCAGTTTTAATTATAGTTATTTAATAAAATTATTGATTTTAAAAACCGTCAATCTGTGTTATAATCTCACTGTTGACGGTTTTATTATACGTATGTATAAAAGCCGTGTCACGACGAAGTCGTGACGGATGAGGTGGATATGAGGAATTACGAAATAATAATCCCTGTATATAATCCTGATAAAAGGTTTTATATAATGCTTAAAAGACTGCTTTTGCAGTCAGTTAAACCCGAAAAGATAAATATTATACTCACACTTTCGGAAAAGTATGATGAGGCTGCTTTTATAAAAGGGCTCGCCGGACATAATATCAAAACCCCTCTGATATATGTCGATGCCATAGAAAAAAGCGAATTCAACCATGGCGGGAGCAGGCAGAGAGCCGCAGAAAAGGTCGAAGCCGGATATGCTCTTTTTATGACTCAGGATGCAGTGCCATATGACAGTAAGATGGCAGAGCATATGCTCTCTGAATTTGAAAAAGAAAACATAGCCGTTACTTATGCAAGGCAGATACCTTATAAAAATGCTACTTTACGTGAAAAATTTGCCAGAGGCTATAATTATCCGGAAAAATCCGTAATAAAAGATAAAAGAATGCTTGATGAAGGTAAGATCAAGGCGATATTCTGTTCGGATGTATGTGCTATGTATGATAAGGATGTATTTACTAAGCTCGGGGGCTTTGTGAAGGATACCGATTTTAACGAGGATATGCTGTATGCCAATAAAGCGCTCCTTAACGGATATCTTATAAGCTACTGTGCTGAGGCTGTAGTGTACCATTCGCATAATCTTACATTTACCGGCCAGTTTAGGAGAAATATGGAAATAGCACGCTCCCAGGCTGAATATCCTGAGGTTTTTGAGGCTCTTAATTCGGAGAGCGAAGGGTTGTCTTTTGTAAAGAACGGTATAAAATATATGCATGACAACGGGTCTGTATTTGATGCTGCAGCATTTGTCACAGACTGCGGATTTAAATATATGGGATTTAAAGCCGGAAAACTTTTTAAATGATACTGCAGTATCCACTTAAAAAATAGTGTCCGGACAGGAGTGATGATCTATGTATAATGTTAATATCATAATGTCGGTATATAATGGCGAAAAATACTTAAGCGAACAGATAGATTCGATAATCGCTTCCACATCCGATAATTGGAAGCTGTATATTTTTGATGACTGTTCTACGGATTCGAGTTTTTCTATAGCTTCTTCTTATGCAGAAAAATACAAGCATAAGATATATGCATTTAAAAACCGCAGCAATATGGGCTCTACCTTAAGCTTCCTGCATAATCTGAATTTAGTGTCAAAAAGGATAAGATCCACCGATAAAAAGAAGATAGCAAACGGATATATACCTAAAGTCAGAAAGCCAATACTGGCCAAGATAGCAGGCATAAAGGTGATAAAGACCACTGCAGTAAACTTCGTAAAGAAACATAAGGACCACATATCGGGGCCTGTAAAGTGCAATCAGTATTATATGTTCTGCGACCAGGATGATTCGTGGCTGATGGATAAGATAGCACTTACCGTAAGCAGGATCAGAAAAATAGAAAGGTACAGAGGAAAGCATAAGCCGGCACTTGTATTTACCGACGCGATACTGGTGGATGAGGAATTAAAGTTTGTCGATAAGTCCTTCTTTAAGACCAATCATATGAAGGCAGGCAAATGCGACTTGGGTCATATCCTGATGGAAAATAAAGCCATAGGATGTACAGTGGCTATAAACCAGGCTGCTGCCGATATATTGGCTCTTACCTGTCCTTCTGCGGATAATAAATACAGATACAGGAATGAATATGATTACATAAGATATCATGACTGGTGGATGGCACTTATATGTGCATCCTTCGGTACCGTAAAGTATTATCATGTACCTACCGTAATGTACAGGCAGCATGGAGGCAACCAGGTAGGACAGGGGAATTTCTCCGATTATGTAAAGAAACGTTCACAAAGTAAGGAAGACATAAAGAAAAGGATAGATGCCACCATAAGACAGGCTGAATGCTTCTACAGATGTTACGGGTCTTTCTTAAAGAAAAGAAAGCTTAAGGTTATTAAGCATTTTATAATGCTTAAGGAATATCATCCCGTGATAAGAAGGCTCATAATGTTCAGATACGGCTTCTTCAAGTCGGGACTGCTGCGTAATGTGGCTTTACTAATGACGATATAAAGCAGGTGAAGATATGTTCGGATATGTTGTGATAAACAAACCTGAGATAAAATTTAAGGATTTTGACCTCTACAGGTCTTATTACTGCGGTCTGTGCAGGGACTTAAAAGAGGATTTCGGATTTAAGGGACAGATGACATTAAATTACGATCTGACTTTTTTAGCCATATTACTCGACGGACTGTATGAGGATAATACCGTTATATCCGAGTGCAGATGCATCGTTCATCCGTTTTCCAAGCATGTGACCAGAAGGAACGAATATACGGACTATGCAGCGGATATGAATATACTGCTCACATATTATCAATGCCTTGATGATTATAAGGATGATAAAAACAGAAAGAAAAAGAGATTTGCCAAGGCATTAAAAAAGAGAGCTCAAAGAGTAATGGAAAAATATCCGGATAAATCCAAAAAGATAGAAGATGAGCTGAAGAAGCTGGCCGAATACGAAAATAAAGGTGAGGAAAATATTGACCTTACATCCGGCTGCTTCGGAAGGATCATGTCCGAGCTTTTCCTGTATAAGACGGATGAATGGGAGGAATATCTTGATAAAATGGGATTTTTCCTCGGAAAATACATATATATCCTGGATGCCTTCTGTGACTATGACAAGGACATGGAAAAGGGAAGGTTTAATGCATTAAAGGGCATCGGTAAGGATCCGGATACCGTAAAAAACATGCTGACACTCATGATGTCGGAATGTACAAGGAATTATGAGATGCTCCCTATCGTGGAGAACAATGACATATTACAGAATATACTGTATTCGGGAGTCTGGACGGGCTTTGAGATGGGCTCTGTTCCCAAAAGAGATACAGATCAGGTATAATACAGGCAGTGAGGTGGATTTATGTTAGACCCGTATCTTGTCCTAGGTGTAGGAAGATATGATGACGATCAAAAGGTAAAAAAAGCATATAGGGCTCTTAGTAAGCAATATCATCCGGATAACAATATCAATAATCCGAATAAAGCTGCTGCAGAGGAGACCTTTAAAAAGATACAGATAGCTTATGAGCAGATAATGCATGAAAGAAGTATAGGGATAGGAGGCCCGAACGATCCCGAAAGATCGCAGTATGAGACCGAGAGACAGAACCGCAGCTCATATCAGGATCAAAATCAAAATACGTATCAGAGCGGGTATCAGTCTCAAAATCAGTATCAGAGCGGGTATCAGTCTCAAAATCAGAACTCATATCAGAATGGGTATCAGTCTCAAAACTCAAGTCAAAACAATTCATATTACAATAACAGGACAGCTGAAAAAGAAAGAACCAACTCTGACAGCTGGTGGAACAGTTCCGCATTTAACGA